>DASVYG010000094.1:0-5135 GCA_036392315.1 Gemmatimonadaceae bacterium | reverse complement strand
GGACGTGGCGGCGGCGAAGGCGGCGCACCGTCCGGCGGAATCTGGATGTATCACAAGGACGGCGGCCAAGGCGTGCAACTCGTCGGTGCGGCGGCGGGACGCGGTGGTGCCGGCGGCGGCGGTGGAGCGAACGCGTCGCCGCAATGGCCCAGCGTCTCAGGCGACGGCAAATACTTGTATTACCAAGTCAACATGCCGGTCGCCGACAAGGAGCCGTTGTCGGGCGCGATTCAATTGCGGCGATTCGAGTTCAAAACCGGAGAGACGGTCGACGTCACTGCGGGCGAGTCGAGCGGAGCCGCGGCGGGACGATTCTCCAGCGGCGGTGGCGCCGCACCCGAGATCTCGCCTGACGGCCGATGGCTCGCCTTCGCGCGACAGATTCCCGACGGCCTGCTCGAGTTCAAAGGACACAAATACGGCCCGCGCACCGCGCTCTGGATCCGCGACATGAAGACCGGCGCCGAGCGTCTGGTCATGGATCCGATCGAGCCCATGGTCTCGTCGGGCTCCAAGACGCTTGGCGTTCTGCCTCGGTATCACTGGTCGACCGATAATAAGAGTATCCTCATCACGCAGGGCGGCAAGCTGCGCCGGCTCGACGTAGCGACCCGCGACGTGGCCACGATCCCGTTCACCGCCAAGGTGCATCGCACCATCTCGCAGATGGCGCGCAACGAGTTCCGCATCAACGACGGACCGGTGGCCATCAAGTTCTTCCGCTGGCCCACGTCGACGCCCGATGGCGGCACGATCGCGTTCCAAGCCGCCGGTCACATCTGGGTGCAGGACAACGAGAACGGCACGCCGCGGCGCGTGACGCCCAAGTCGTTCGATCAGCTCGAGTACGCGCCGGCCTGGAGTCCCGACGGTCGCACGCTCGCCTTCGTGACGTGGGACGACACCGGTCGCGGACACGTTTGGAAAGTGCCCGGCGGTGGCGGCGCGCCGGTGCGCCTGACGAAGGACGCCGGCGATTACGTCGACCCGGTGTGGAGTCCCGACGGACGCGCGATCGTCGTCGCGCGCGGTGAAGGCGCCACGGCTCGCCAACGCACGCTCACCCACAACGCGTGGTACGAGCTCGTGCGACTCTCGGCATCGCCGCCCGTCGCGGGCGACACCGGCGTCGCGCTGGCGACGATCACGCGCCCGAGTGGCTCGGCCATCTCCAGCGAGTCACGACGACAGATGGTGCGTCCATCGTTCGGTCCCGAGGGCCGAGTCTTTTGGATCGATGAGACATCTGGAACGGGCGGCGGGCGCGGCGGCACGGCGCTCATGTCGGTCAAGCCCGACGGCAGCGACAAGCAAGAGAACGTCAGCTTCCCCGCGGCCGATGAGATCGTCCCGTCGCCCGACGGCGCATACGTCGCGTTCCAGGAAGGAGACAACGTCTACGTCTCGGCATTCGCGTATGCGGGAATCGGCGGCGCGGTGCAGCGTGTCGAGAAGCGACGAGGGGAATTCCCAGTCACGCAGCTTTCGCGCGACGGCGGGTTGTTTCCTCGTTGGCGCGATGCGAAGACGCTCGAGTACGGGAGCGGCCCACACTACTACGTGCACCACATGGACACGGGCCGCACCGATACGACGCTGCTCAAGCTGACCGTGCCACGCGACGTGCCGACGGGAAGCGTCGCGCTCACCAACGCGCGCATCGTCACGCTCGATCATCGCAATGTCATCGAGCGCGGAACGATCGTCGTCAAGGGAAGTCGCATCGCGTGCGTCGGCGAGTGCAGCACGTCGGGCGTCGACAAGGTCATCAACGCCAGTGGCAAGACGATCATTCCGGGCTGGGTCGACATGCACGCGCACCACTATCGCGAGTGGCGCGGCATGCGTCCCAAGCATGACTTCGAGCAGGCGATCTACTTGGCGTACGGCGTCACGACCACGCTCGATCCGAGCATGTACAGCCAGAACATGTTCCCCACGGCGGAGCTGATCGAGACGGGCGACATGATCGGTCCGCGCGGCTTCAGCACCGGCGACAACATCACCGCCGGCGACGCCGCGCGCGCCAACGAGATCAACAATCCGGGCGACGCGTTGGCGGCCGTGCGAAAGATGGCGGACTGGGGTGCCGTCACGATCAAGCAGTACGCGCAGCCGCGACGGGATCAGCGTCAGTGGATGGCCGAGGCGTCGCGCACGGTCGGGCTCAACGAGACCTCCGAGGGCGGGCACTTCATGGAGGACTTGGGCTTCATCATGGACGGCCAGACCGGCTGGGAGCACGCGTTCAGTGAAGTGCCGATGTACTCGGATGGCGCCAAGTTCTTCGGCAAGGCGGGTGCGACGTATTCGCCCACGCTTGTGGTGGCTGGGCCGGGCGCGTGGAGCATCGAGTACTGGTTCCAGCAGAGCGACGTGTGGAAGGACGCCAAGCAGCGTCGCTGGTTCCCGTGGCGCGCGCTCGTGCCGCAGACGCGCATTCGCTGGCTGCGTCCAGAGACCGACTATTCGTATCCTCTTATTGCTCAGGCGATGGCGGACATCATCGCCGAGGGCGGGTGGGGCGCGATCGGATCACACGGCGAGCATCACGGGATTGCTTCGCACTGGGAGGTCTGGATGGGCGCGAGCGCGCTCGGCAACCTCGGCGCGCTGGAGGTGGCGAGCCTGCACGGCGCGCGATTCTTGGGCGTCGACAAAGACTTGGGATCGCTCGAGGTCGGCAAGCTCGCGGACCTCATGGTGCTCAACTCGAACCCGCTCGAGAGCATCAGGAACACGCTCGATATGAAATTTGTCATGAAGGGCGGAAAGCTCTACGACGCGATGTCGCTCGACGAGGTGTGGCCGAAGGCGGTACCGTTCGGCCCGTACTATTGGGTGAACGACGACGTGCTGCAGCAGAACACGAAGTCGACGACGACGTTCGACAAGCCGAAGAAGCCCTGACCCGTGGAGTCGCTCACGGATGCCGACGTCCGCGTACTGGGCGCGCTGATCGAGAAGGAGCTGACGACGCCGGAGCATTATCCGCTGTCGCTCAACGCGCTGACGAACGCCTGCAACCAGTCGTCGAATCGCGATCCGGTCGTGCAGTATGACGAGGCGACGGTCAAGTCCGCGGTCGACCGGCTGCGGAAGTACTCGCTGGTGCGCAGCATTCAGCGCGCCGACGCGCGGGTCATGAAGTACATGCACTTGATGGGCGAGGCGATGAGCTTGGAGCGTCCAGAGATCGCCGCCATGTGCGTTCTCATGCTCCGCGGGCCGCAGACGGTTGGTGAGATTCGAACGCGCGGCGCTCGGCTGTTCGAGTTTCCGAGTCTCGACGACGTGGAGGCAACGTTGAACCGGCTGATCGCACGGTCGCCGTCGCCGCTCGTCTCTCGTCTGCCGCGGCAGCCGGGGCAAAAGGAAGCGCGTTATGTGCACCTGTTGTCGGGAATGAGCGATGCGCGCCACGAAGCGCAAGTCGATGTGCCAGCCGAGTCCGATCGGTTCGCCGACCTCGAGAGCATTGTCGAGTCGTTGCGTCGCGAGGTGGCGGATTTGCGATCGGAGCTCGGGGATCTGAGGCGCCTGTTCGAGTGACTGACAAACCCTTCATCGCCCGCGGGTTCCACGGTCGGCGGCCGGGCGCAGCGGCCGACCGTCTTCCGCCCGGTCAGTACGAGACCCGCGATTTCCCGGTCCTCTCGGCGGGTCCAACTCCGCGAGTGCCGCTGTCGACGTGGGATTTCACGATTCGCGATGGCGAGGGCCGGTCAGTGCGGTGGACGTGGGATGACCTTCAGGCGCTTCCGCGCGACACGCCGACGGTCGACATCCATTGCGTCACCAAATGGTCCAAGTTCGACACGCGGTGGGAAGGCGTGTCGATCGACACGCTGCTCGACGCGGCGCGCGCGGCCGGTGTGCGGAGCGGCGGATTCGTGCTTGCCTTTTGCGATGGCGGCTACACGACGAACTTGCCACTCGAGGACGTGACTGGTGGCAAGGCCTGGGTTGCGTTCGGTTATGACGGAGCGCCTCTCCCGGCGGAGCATGGCGGACCGGCGCGCCTTCTCGTGCCGCATCTGTATTTCTGGAAGAGTGCCAAGTGGGTGCGCGGACTCCAACTTCTGCAAACGGACGAGCCGGGGTTCTGGGAGCGGCTCGGCTATCACGATCGCGGAGATCCATGGCGGGAGCAGCGGTACCAGGGCGACTGACCTGGCAGGTCGCCACCGTTCGGGGCGTGCGCAACGAGACCCCGCGTGCGCGCACGCTCATCCTCGACGTACCGCAATGGCCGGGACATCGCGCCGGCCAGCACGTCGACATCCGCCTAGTTGCCGAGGATGGTTATCAGGCCCAACGGTCCTACTCGATCGCGTCGGCCCCTGAAGATTCGTCGATTGAGTTGACGGTCGAGCGCATCGAAAACGCAGAGGTGTCACCGTATTTATGCGACGTGCTGCGCGTTGGCGATGGATTGGAGGTTCGCGGCCCGATTGGAGGCTATTTCGTCTGGGACGTCGCGCAGGGCGGTCCGTTGCTGCTCGTGGCGGGCGGATCGGGGATCGTGCCGCTCATGGCGATGCTCAGGCACCATGCGCGTGCGTCCGCATCAGGGCGCGAGCGCGTCCCGGCGCGCTTGCTGTATTCGGTGCGGACGCGAGAGGATGTCATTTACCGAGATGAGCTCGAGCGACTGGCCGAATCGCCGCTCGTCCAAGTCCACCTCTCGCTCACGCGTGATGCGCCGGCTGACTGGCAGGGCTACCGCCGTCGTATCGATCGGGCGATGCTCGAGGATGTGAGCTGGCCGCCGTCCGACGCGCCGCGCGTTTTCGTGTGCGGCCCGACGCCGCTGGTTGAGTCGGCGTCGACGCTGCTCGTCGACCTCGGCCACGACCCGAGCAGTGTTCGCACCGAGCGCTTTGGCCCGACGGGATAGCGACGCACGTCGAAGAGGAGGCGAGATGCAGACCGAAGAATTGCGATTGGATGGAAACGCCGCCGCCGGCCCGCTGCGTGATCTGTTCTCCGGCGACGTGACAATGGCCGTAGCGACGTGCGCCGGCTGCGGCGCTGAGCGGCCGCTGGGTGCGCTGCTCGAGTATGGGCACGGCATGGGCGTCATCTTGCGGTGCCCGGGCTGCGACACGGCGATGTTGCGCCTCGTGCGCGCG
>DASVYG010000093.1:0-34594 GCA_036392315.1 Gemmatimonadaceae bacterium | reverse complement strand
GCTACTCAATGGAAGCGCGCTTGCGGTGAACTGGGCGCAAGATCATGTCCCCGCGATTATCGAGGCGTGGTATCCCGGTCAGGCCGCCGGGACCGCGATCGCCGACGTGTTGTTCGGGAACTACAACCCGGGTGGCCGCCTCCCAGTGACGTATTACAGGAGTGTGAACGATCTCCCGGCATTCGACGACTATCGAATGTCTGGCCGAACTTATCGGTTCTTCGAGGGAACCCCGCTCTATCCCTTCGGCTATGGCCTGAGTTATACGACGTTCGCCTACAAGAACCTTCGCACGAGCGCCGATCGATTGGCAGCTGACGGCCAGATCACCGTCAGCGTCGATGTCACCAACACGGGCCAACGGGCCGGCGACGAAGTCGTGCAACTTTATGTCCAGCACACGGGCTCGAAGGTCGCGCGTCCCAAGAAGGATCTGCGCGGCTACAAGCGAATCACGCTCGCACCGGGCGAGACGCGCACGGTCACGCTGCCGCTTGCCGGAAGCTCATTAGCGTATTGGAATGCCGACACGCATAGATGGGTGGTCGAGTCCGAACCGGTCAGGCTTCAGGTGGGATCGTCCTCGGCTGACGTTCGTCTCGATGGGACGGTGACCGTAGTCGGAACGCGGTGATCGCACGAGGCTCTCACGGCTTCCGCGCGCTTGGATCCCCCGTCGGTGGTGGCGCCTGGTCGGTTGTCGCCGGCGGTCCGAGCAGCTCCGTGAGCAGCGGCTTGAGCGCGTCGGCCCATATCTGATAGCCCTTCACGGTTGGATGCAGCTTGTCGACCGACATGCCCTCGAAGAGCCAGCCATCTTTGTCGGCGAGCTTGTCGTTGATGTTGATGTAGCGAATGCCTTTCCCGTCAGCGAAGCGCGAGATGTTCTCATTGATGCGGTTGATCTCGGGCACTACTGCGATGTTGTCGTTGCGCGGGAAGATGCCGGTCAGGATGATCGTTGCGTTCGGTGCTTTGCTCCGACACAGGTCGATCAGCGCTCGCACCCCGCGCGTGATGTCGGCGACCTTGTCGTCGCCGCCCGGCCGAGTGCCGACGTTGTTCGTGCCGGCGAGTATGACGATGACTTTTGGATTGACTCCATCGAGCTCGCCATTCTCGAGTCGCCAGAGGATGTTCTCGATTCGGTCGGCGCCCCACCCGAAGTCGGCCGCGTTCCACCCGAAGAAATTCGCTTTCCAGTTGGCGAGATTCTGCGGGTAGTCCGTCGCGCCCCAACGCCGCGTGATCGAATTGCCTTCGAAGTAAACGTCGATCTTTCCCTGCGTACGCTTGGCCAGAAGCTGCTGGTGGGCCAGCATGGAGTTGGCGTCGCGACGAGGCGTCGGCACGTCGGCGCGCTGAGGATTTTGTACGCTCGGAGTCGGTGAGCTCGGACTCGACCCCGGCGCTGCCGCGGGTACAGGCGGCGCCGGAGTGTACGTCCGCTTGAAGAACCTGTCGGCCCACTGAATGAAATACTTCCAGTTCGGAGCGTCGGTGTGTCCGCCGCCGTGCTGGCGCCAGGCGAGCTGACCATCGAGCAGGCCGACATTCACCGGAGGCATCTTCTCGACGTTGTAGTTGTCGCTCGTACCGAGATCCTTTGCGCCGAGTAATCGGAACACCGGAGCCGCGGCGACGGCAGCCATGTAGCTGCCTTGATGGTCGAGCCACTTGGCGTCGCCTTTCTCAGGCACGCCATAGCTCACGAACGTGAGCCGCGGCGCGCAGAGCGCGATCAACTCGTGCGCATCGACGGGTAGGTCGCCCGCGTTCTTGCTGCCGAACGTCGCGTCGGACGAACCGTACTTGAGAAAGTTGCCCGCCATCCAGTGGTATTCACCGGAGCCGGTGAGGCTTTCGACGGCCTCGCCCCAGTTGCGCCGATGCAGCTTTGCGCCGCCTTCGCCCGACGATCCGATGAGCACGAGCGCGAACCGTTCGTCGAACGCCATCGTGACCAGCGCTGCCTTGCCGTAGCGCGACACGCCCTCGATGCCGACTTCCTTTGCGTTCACCGCGTGATCGGTCTCGAGATAGTCCAGCCCACGCGACGCGCCCCAGGCCCACGCGCGGAGCGCACCCCAGTCGTCCGGCTTCCGCGGCTGACCCTTGTTGGCGAGACCGATGATTCCCCTCGTGAGCCCGGCGCCGTTGTCCGCCTGAATGCTCGACGGATTGATGAACGCGTAACCCCAGCCATCGACGATGAGTTGCTCGGTCGCCGGCGCGTCACTTCCCGGCGGCGGAGGTGGGAACGTGAATCCTCCTCGACCGGCCGTCGGAGGGGCGGGCCTTCCAACGGACTGGGCCAGGCTGCCGCCTCTGAACATCATCATCACTGGGACGGCGTGTTGTGCGTCGGCGGGGACGACGAGCGTCATCGAGATGTCGACGTTGATCAGCGGATAGTCCGTGTTGTCGGCGTGTCCAGCAAGCTGCTTTCCGATGACGTGTCGGCCCGCAATAGTGCCGGTGTCCGTCGCCGTCACCGTCCATGTCACCTTGGGCGCGTTCTTCGGTACGCGCCCGTACACCTCACGCTCGAAATCCTCGACGATCTCGGCGCGGCGCTGCGTCCACTGCCGCGCGCTCGTCACTTTCTGCCCGTTGTTGAACGTCAACACCTCAGGCAACGTCGGGAACGGATTCGCCTTCGCCTCGTCGTAGTTGGCGTGATTCGGCGCTTGCTCGTTGCCGCTGGGCCCGGGCCGGAGCGCGCGGATCCCGAGCTGCTCCATCATCTGCTGATGATCCTCGGCGGCGGTCCAATTCTTCGGCTCGGGCAGCTCGGTCTTTTGAGCGCGTGCGGGCGCGAAGGCAAGCGCCAAGACAGTGCCGACGATCAGAGATCGCGAAAGAGCGATGTGGGTTGGGTGGCCGCGGTCGGTCATGGTCTGGTGCGCCTCGGAAGAATACGGCATCACTTCAATAGATCGTGCAGGCTCGTGTACGCCGGCTTGGGTTGATATGCCGCGTCGAAGACGAGCGCCGCGCCCCAGCCAGGAAAGGCGTTGGTAATCCACGACTCTTTGTCGGTGAAGCCCCACATCACCACGACGTCGCAGGCCGGAAATCCAAGGCACGTCGAGACAACGTCACGATAATTCTGCGCCTGCGTTTGCAGTTGCGCCGTGGTGGACGGCAGCGGCATTCGTATGTCGAGCTCGGTGATGTGAACCTTGAGACCGAGCGCGGCGAACCGCGCGATGTTCGAGCCGAGCGTGCTCGGAATACCGCCGAGTTGGAAATGTGATTCCAATCCGATGCCGTCGATTGGCACGCCGCGCGCTTGAAAATCGCGCACGAGCGCGTACAGCGAATCCGACTTCGCGTTGATGCCTTCGATGTTGTAGTCGTTGTAGAACAGGCCGACACTCGGGTCGGCGGCGCGCGCCGTACGAAAAGCCAGCTCGACATAGTCGCGGCCGATGTGATCGAACCAGAAGCCTGGGCGCAGTGCGCCATTGTCGCCGAGCGCCTCGTTGACGACGTCCCATTCCAGAACGTGGCCGCGGTAATGGCTCACGACGTTCGTGACGTGATCGACGAGCAGTGCTCTTGCTTGGTCGGCGGTCCACGTGCCGGAGGTGAGCCACGTGGCCAACTGCTGGTGCCAGATGAGCGTGTGCCCGCGCACCTTCATGCCGTTGGCCTCGGCGAACGTCACGAGTGAATCGGCCGGCTCGAAACGATACACGTCGCGACCCGGATGGATGCGCTCGTGCTTCATGTCATTTTCGGGCGTGAGCACGCTGAACTCGTGGGCCAGCATCGTCTTGAACGTGACGCCGTCACTGCCGCTGTAGCGAAACCCGCGATCGACCGCCGATCCAATGAGCCGTCCTTTACCGCTCGCGAGCGTGCGAAGCGACGTCGTGTCGGTCGCGGGCTGAATCGGTTGTTGACCGGTATCGGGCGCCGTCGTCTGTTGGGAATCGGAACCGCACGCGACGGCGGCGACGATGAGCAGCAGCGAAACCGCGTGACGCACAACGGCTGACATCAGGTCACCGGGTGCGTCTCGTAATCCCAGTTCATGACCGCGTTACGAACACCTTCGAGATGTGCGCGCATGCGATCCGCCGCCAACGTCTCGTCGCGCAACTCGATGGCCTCGAGAATCGACAGATGCTCCTTGTAGTCCTGTTCACGGGAAAGCAGTCCGAGGATGACCCGTTGTTCGGCCGAGAAGAGGTCGATCAGCACGTCGACCAGCTGGGCCAGCACCGAGTTGCCCGACGCGAGCGCAATCTGGCGATGGAAGCCCATGTTCGCGGTGTGCTGGAGATCTTCGTCGGTGAAGCTGTGCGCCGCGGTGGCGAGCAGTCGTCGCATCTCGAGCAGGTGCTCGGGCGTCGCGTTGTGAACCGCGTCGACCGTCGACTGCACCTCGAGCGAGATGCGCGCGGAGATGAGATCGACGAGCAGCTTCTTCGTCAGTGTGCCGGCGTAATCAGGACTCGCGAGAACGAGCACGTCCTCGCTGCGCGAGACGTAGACGCCCGAGCCATGGCGAATCTCGACGATGCCCATCGTCTCGAGCTTCTTGAGCGCCTCGCGGATCGTCGGATGACCGACACCAAAGCGGCGCGCCATCTCCATGATCGGAGGAAGGCGATCGCCCTGTCGATAGTCGCCCTTCCGGATCATGGCTCGGATCCGCTGCGCCAGCTTGTCCGACAAACTCTGTCTGAGCACTGGAGCGAATGCATCTTTCATCATGCCGTCTCCCACGGATGGCACCCGAATGTTTGACACTCTGATGACTGAATGCCGCGCCGACTAGCGTCGCGCGCGTGCGTGGCGCGCCGTCCGGCTCACAGCGTCGAACGCCGGCTTCGGATTGTCTTGGGCGTCGAACAGCAACGGATAACTCGCACGCCCTCGTACAGGCCAATGGTCCAACCGCGAATCGCCGTTGCCTACACCCCAGAAGGTAACGCGCTCGACGACGTCCTGGTGCTCGAGCAAGACTTGGGACGAGCTATGCGTCCTACTTGGCCGCGACATGGATCGGCTCCGGGTCTGGCGTAAAGGGAGGGGCAGCGAGGTAGGCGTTACGTCGCTCGCCCAACTCGTCGGTGATCTGAATCTCGAGCGCCTTGTCGATTCTATAGAAGAACAAGCACACCAAGCCGATCAGAAACGTGGCCGCCGGGAATACGCTCGCCGTGAGGCGAATGCCTCGCAGCGCGTGCTCCGTCTGCGCGACGTTCGGCACGTAGCCGTAGACCGACAACAGCCACCCGCCGATTGCCCCACCGAACCCGAGCCCCGCTTTGAGCGCGAACACGATGCCGGAGAACACGATCGCGGTCGCACGGCGGCGATTCTTCCATTCGGAGTAGTCGGCGACGTCGGCCATCATCGCCCACAAGAGCGGGATGGTGAAGCCGTAGGCGAACTGGCGCAGCATCTCGACGGCGAACATGGCGACGATCGCCGTTCTCGCCACAAAAACGAACGCCGCGGTGAACACGATCGTGCCGGCGAGGCCCACGATGAACACGTCGCGCTTGCCGAACCGCTTCGCCAGCGGCGTCGAGCCGACTACACCGATGATCGTCGCTGCGAGCCCGCACACGTTGAAGAGGCTGAACAGATCTTCGCGCTGCACGAAGTACTTGAAGTAGTACACCATCACGCCGCCGCGCATCGACAGCGTGATGAAGACGAAGATCGTGAGCGCGAACACCGCGAGCCACGGCCGATTACGTCCGAGGTCGGCGAAATCCTGGCGAATGGAGCTCTTCTGCGCCGGGTCTGGGTGGACGCGCTCCTTCGTCGTAACGAACGTGATCACGAAGAACACCACCGCGAGCGCCGAAAAGATGCCCATCGTGATCTGGTAGCCTTTGGCGCTGTTGCCTTGTCCGAAGTAATTCACCATCGGCAACGCCAAGCCTTGAATCAGGAACGCGGCGCTCATTGCGAACACGAATCGATACGACGACAGACTCGTGCGTTCGGTGAGGTTGCCGGTGATCACACCACTCAGTGCGGAATACGGCAGGTTATTCGCCGAATACACCATCATGAGCGCGATGTACGTGACGTAAGCGTAGAGCAGCTTGCCGTGCGGTCCGAATGGAGGCGTCGTGAACGCCAAGAAGCCGACGATACCGAACGGCACGGCCGTCCACAGAACCCACGGGCGAAACTTGCCCCATCGCGTATTGGTGCGGTCGGCCACCACGCCCATGATCGGATCGAACACCGCGTCCCATACGCGCACGACGAGAAACAGCGTCCCGGCGGCGGCGGCGGTGATGCCGAACGTGTCGGTGTAGAAGGCGAGCTGAAAGACGAGCATCGTCTGAAAGACGAAGTTCGCCGCGGCGTCGCCGAACGCGTAGCCGACCTTTTCCGTGACCGTGATCTTCGAGGTATCTTGGGCCATCAGTCGCGTCACCTGGTTCGGCGTTTAGGCTTCCACCCGCAACGTCACGGCGTGCAGGTCGCAATCGCGTGACGACGTTCCGACCATGATCGTGAAGTCGCCCGGCTCGACGACGTAGTGCATGTCGATATCGTAGAAGGCGAGCGACTCCGGGGTGATCTCGAGCACGACGACCACCTTTTCGCCCGGGCGCAATGAGACTTTCTCGAAGGCTTTGAGCTCCTTGACCGGCCGTGTCACCGAGCTGACGCGATCGCGGATGTACATCTGAATCACCTCGGTTCCTTCGCGAGCTCCGGTATTCGCGACGTCGACGAGCACTCGCGTCGACCCATCTCGGCGGATCACGCTGTCCTCGAGACGCAGGTTGTCGACGGTGAACGTCGTGTAGCTCAGGCCATAGCCAAACGCGTACAGCGGCGACACGTCGTCGAACAAATAGCCGCGTCGCGCCGAGGGCTTGTAGTTGTAGAACGCCGGCAGATGGCCCGCTGATCGTGGAATCGTGATCGGCAGCTTGCCGCCGGGCGTGTAATCTCCGAATAGGACGTCTGCGACGGCGTGACCCGTCTCCTGTCCCAAGTACCAACACTCCAAGATTGCGGGAACTCTCTCCGCCAGCGGCGCGATCGACAGCGGGCGGCCGTTGAACAGCAGCGCGACGACCGGCTTCCCGAGCGCCGCCATCGCTTCGACTAGTTCAATCTGTCGCCCAATCAGTTCGAGACTCGTGCGATCGCCCATATGCTTGCGGGACCACGCCTCGCGCGACGTCTGCTCGTTTCCGCCAATCACGAGCACAATGACGTCCGCGTTCTTCGCGACTGCGGCCGCCTCGGCGATCTGGCGTCGATCTTTGTCTTCGTCGCTCGCGCGCACTTCGTCTTCGTTCCACGAGCCCCCCTGTGTGATCTTGCATCCCTCGGCGTACACGACGTTGGCGTGAGCACCGAGTCGCGCCTTGATGCCATCGAGCACGGTGACGTCGTGCTTCGGACGGCCACTGTAGCCGCCGAGGAGACTGCGGTGCGCGTTCGGGCCGATGACGGCGATCGAGTTGATCGCGCGAGGATCGAGCGGCAGGAGGCCGCCTCTGTTCTCGAGCAGCGTGATCGTTTCGCGGGCGGCGCGTCGCGCGAGCAAGCGATGATCGTCGTCGTTGGCGACGCGCTCGGCTTCGTCCGGGTCGACGTATGGATGGTCGAACAAGCCAAGCTTGAACTTCCAGAACAGCATCGGCGCGACGAGATCGTCGAGCTGAGACTCTTGGAGTGCACCGCTGCGGACGAGGTCGACCAGATGAAGATAGCAATCGGGCTCGGGGAGCTCGATGTTCACGCCGGCGCGAACGGCGAGCGCGCACGCTTCGCGCTTGTCGGCGGCGACGGCGTGGCCGTGGGTGTCGGGCCGGTCGCTCAACTCCCAGATCGCGTAATAGTCCGAGACGACGAAACCCTCGAAGCCCCACTCGTCGCGCAACACGTCGCGCAGCAGCCAGCGGTTCGCGTGGGACGGGATGCCGTCGATCTCGTTGTACGAAGCCATGACGCTGATCGCGCCGGCTTTCTGGAAGGCATCCTTGAACGGTTGAAGAAACGTCTCGCGCAGCACGCGCATGGAGACGTTGACCGGCGCGCAGTTCATTCCCGACTCGGGTTGTCCGTGCGCAGCGAAATGCTTGAGCGTGGCAATGACGCGGGTTTTGTCGCGAAAGCTCCGGTCGCCCTGAAACCCGCGCACCGCGGCCATCCCCATTTGCGTCACGAGATATGGGTCTTCGCCGAACGTCTCCTCGACGCGGCCCCATCGCGGATCGCGCGCAACGTCGACCACCGGCGTCAGCGCCTGATGCGTGCCGCGCGATCGCGCTTCGTGCGCCGTCATGGCGTACAGCGACTCGACCAGTTCGGGATTGAATGTCGACCCGAGACCGATGGGTTGCGGGAAGCTTGTCGCGCCAGGCGACGCCTGACCATGCAGACATTCCTCATGAAAGATCACAGGAATGCCGAGTCGGCTGTTCTCCAGGAAGAACTTCTGAATCGCGTTGGTCAGCGTCGCCTGACCACGAGCATCCTTTCCGCCGCCGGCGTCGCTGGGTCGACCCACCTGTCCGAGGCCGCGACCGTCGGCGAACGCACGACGCGCCTTCTCGAGATCGAAGTCGCCGTTGGCGTCGACGAGGGTCTGGGCCTTGTGCTGCCACACGCACATCATCTGCGCCGCTTTCTCCTCGAGCGTCATCCGCGCGAGCAGATCCTCGACGCGTCGATCCGCGGGAAGGTCGGCAGTTTGATAAGGCAGCATGTTGTTTGCTGGCTGCTGGTCGCCGATTGCTGGTACTGGCCGCGCAATCACCAGAGACCAGCAACCAGCAACCAGCACCCCGATCAGTAGCCCGGGTTCTGCGGGTACTTCGGTCCCACGATCACTCCATCGATCTGCGACTGTGGGATCGGACGAAGGACGTGGAAGAGCTTCACGTTGGCCGCGGCGTGCGGATTGTACTTCGCTACGCGAGACACGAAGAACTGTGCGCCGGGACGAACGAGGTCATACCATCGGTTGTGCTCACCGGCGAGCTCGCGCTCACGCTCTTCCATGATGTAATCGAGCGTCATCTGACTAGCCGTGACGTTGTAGTCGGCCTTGTGCGCTGGACTCGCGGCGCGCTGATGCAGGACGTTCACGAAGGACGCGGCTTCGGCCGTGTTGCCAAGACCGACATCCGCTTCAGCGGCGATCAGATACACTTCGCCGAGTCGGTAGACGACTTCGACCTTGCCGCCTTCCTGCGCCGTGAAGTTCGCGCGGAGGTTGTCCTGGAACTTCTTGAGCGACGGGAAGCGCTGCCAATTCGTGTAGCCATCGTTCGCGTTGTTCCGATCTCCGCAGTAGCCGGCGGCGGTGACATCCGCTTGGTTCGACGGGCAGGGCGTCAAGACCTCGTACGCCTTGCTTTGACGGAATGCGTTGGTCACCGGATAGTTCGGCATGAACGCCGCGGTGTCGCCGACGTTGATCGTGCCGCCGCTGCTGCACGACGGACAGTTACCAGTGGGATTCTTCACGTTGCCGACGGTCGCGATCCACACCGTCTGGAAGCTGCCGTCAAACCGCGTGTCGAGAATGTCGCTGGCGCCGGGCGTGCCGGTCCACTTGTTCCAGAGACTCAACTCGTACGGCGTCGGCATTGCTCGGCGGAATGGCCGGCCGTTGTTCAAGTCGCGCGGCGTGCCGACCCAGATGCCGTTGTTGTCGTACTGGCTCAGGTAGACCAGGTGCATGTAGTCGTACTCGTTGTCCGCGTCGTACTGCGTCAGGTCGTACGAGAACTGCACGGTGAAGATGAATTCCTTGTGGTTCTGGCTGTAACCGGCGTTTTCGCAGTAGCCCGTGCGATTGGGGTCGGCGGTCCGGGCGACGCACCATAGGTCGGCGAATACCGGCTCGAGCGAATACGTGCCCGAGTTGATGACGGCTTTCGCATCGGCGAGGGCCGCGGTGAAGTCGGCTTGCTTGCCGGGCGAATACGGCTGATATGCACGCGTCAGATACACCTTGGATCTGAGTGTCAACGCCGCTCCTCTCGTCGCGCGGCCGACGTCGGTCTGCGTTGCCGGAAGCATCGTGACGGCGGAATCGAGGTCGGCGAGGATCGCCTTGTAGACGTCGGCGGCGGGATCCCGCACCGCGGTTGCAACGACGCCCTGGTTCTCGTGAAGCGTGAGCGTCACGTCGCCGAATGTCTGAACGAGGGTGAAGTAGTTGAGCGCGCGGAGGAAGTGCGCCTCGCCGAGCAGCGTCGTTTTGACCGTGGGAGAAATACCCTGCGTGTTCGGTCCACGATCGAGCGCGGCGTTGAGCGTGTTGATTGCCTGGTAGGCCGGATTCCACGTATTGGCGAGCGGCGCGACGGTGCTGTTCAAGCCGCCGCCGTACGAATCAAAGTCCTTGTTGTTCGAGCCGGATTGATCGGCCGCCATCCACGTGTCGGTGCCGACTTCGGTGAGCGACATCAACTGCTCGCGACCGTAGAAGCCGCGCAACTGGCTGTAGCTGGCGATGACCGCCGAGTTGAGTCCGTCGGGTGTCGAGTAGTACTGGCTGCTGACACCGGTGATGAGTTTTTCGTCGAGGTTCACACAGCCGGCAATTCCGGCGACGAGCCCCAACGCCATTGCGGAAAGAAGTATGCGTTTCATCGGTATGGTCTCGTTGCTCATGGGAGGGCTCGTCTACCAGACGATGTTTGAGCCGATGAGGAGTGTCCGAAGTGTCGGAACGGCGCCACCTACCTCGGGATCGATGCCGATGTAGTCGGAGTGGATGTACGGGTCCTGCGCGGTGCCGTACAGTCGCACACTCTGCACGCCGAGCCGGCGCGTGAAGCGCTGATCGAAGGTGTAACCGGCGGTGATGTTGCGGATGCGCCAGTGCGAACCGTCGAGGTAGAGTCGGGTCGACGCATAGAGGCGGTCGACGCCGCCCGTGGTCGGTGCGGGATTCTTGTTCGTCGGATTCGTCGGTGTCCAGTAATCGAGATCGGCGACGTTGTTGAAGCGGCCGAAGTAGCTGCGCGGTGTGCCGTCGATGAAAGTGTAATTCCACTTTGCCGTGACGAGCGCCGACACGTCGAAGCCGTGGTAGGTGAGTCGGTTCGAGAGACTGCCGGTCCACGCCGGATAGCTGTCGCCGACGAAGGTGCGATCGTTGGCATCGATCTTTCCGTCGCCGTTGATGTCGGCCACGCGCGGATCGCCGAACTTGAACGTGCTTCCCTTGGCGTTGAACGCCTTCATCGCGACGGAGTCGGCGAACTGCCAGACGCCGATGTACTTGTAGTCGTAGAACAGTCGGCGCTGCGCATCAGTGCTGATGTTGATCGGATGGCCGACGAACCACCCATTGCCGACGTCCGCGGTAGCGCCGCTCGCCAGCGCGGTGATCTCATTCTTGTTGTGCGACCAGTTGACGTCACTCGTCCAGGACAACCCACGCCAGTTTCGAATGTTCAGCGTCGACAGCGAGATCTCGACGCCAGTGTTCTTGGTCGCCCCGATGTTCTGCAGCGTCTGGGTGAAGCCCGACGTGACCGGGAGCAATCGCGTGAGCAGCAGGTCGTGCGTGTTGTACTTGTAGCCGTCGATGGTACCCGAGACGCGGCTGTTGAATAGCGCGTACTCGAGACCGATGTCGGTCTGGTCCGTCTTCTCCCAGCCAAGATCGGGATTCGGTATGCTGCCTGGCTTGTAGCCGCGAACGCGGGTCGTGCCAAACGTGTAAAGGCGAGAGGCAAGGGTGCCTTCCGTTTGATATGGATTGATCGCGGTGTTGCCTGTCGTTCCGTAGCTGCCGCGCAGCTTGAGCGAATTGAGGAACGACAGGCCTCGCATGAACCGTTCGTCGCCGAGTTGCCAGGCTGCGCCGAACGACGGGAAGTACGCCCACTTGTGTCCTGGCGCCAAGCGGCTCGAGCCGTCGGCACGCTCCGTCACCGAGAACGAATAGCGATCGGCGAGCGTGTAATAAACCCGGGTCATGTACGACTGCAACGACCACTCGGAAATGCGGCTCACTTCATTTCCCGCGGTTCCCGAACCGAGGTCGTACCACAGCTGGGTCGGATACGGCAAGTTCGTGGCGTACAGCGAATCCTTCGTGAACCGATCGTGCTGAATGCTGTACAGCGCCGTGACGTCGAAGCGGTGCATCGAACCGACCGCACGATCGAGATGGAGCAGGTTGTCGAGCGTGTACGAGAAGTCTTGCTGGTTGAACTGGCCCGCCTGCGGCGGCTGTCCCTGGTTGGAGCTATTGGCGCCGAGGTTGGCGCAGGTGCCGTGGGTCCACGGTCCGTTGTAGCAGCCGTTGGTGAGCTGCGTGTAGTCCGGACCGAAGTTCATTCGATAGGTCAATCCTTCGATGATCTTGTACTCGGCGTACGCGGATCCGAAGACGCGATTGACCACTTGCTGGCGAATCGCCGACTGTGCCTCGAGCACCGGATTGATGTTGAGCGGGTCGTCGTCGGGCCGTGGGTCGAGCAGGCCGGCTGAATCCGGATTGGTGAAGTTGGTCGGTCGTCCGAGCGGGGTCATCGCCAACGCGTATCCGTAGGCGCCGCCGCCCTCTCCCTGATCCGTGTTGATGCGCGAGCCGTTGGCGGTGAGCCCCATGTTGAGGCGATTCGAGGTGTGATCAACGGAGGCGAACGCGGCGCCGCGCGTGTAGCCCTGCCCCGGTATGAGACCGCGCTGGCCGAAATAGTTGCCCGAGAGATTGTAGCGTGTGTCGGCGCTCGAGCCGGTCACGCCGCCCTGCAGGCTGCGCTGCAGCCCGTCGCGGAGCACAGCGCGCTGCCAGTCGGTGCCGATGTTGTTGGCGATGGCGAACTGCTGCTTCGCGGTGAAGATCTTGGCGAGGCTCGTGTCCTGCCCGTTCGCGGCGGCGGCGTCCTTCATGTACCGGACGTACATCTGCAGATCCATCATCGGGATCAGCCGCACCGGCGCCTGCGATCCGTAATACATGTCGGCAGTGTAGGACGCGTGCATGGCGCCGTCGCGCGGCGCTTTCTTCGTCGTGACGATGATCACGCCGTTGGCGGCGCGGCTCCCGTAGATCGCCGTGGCCGCCGCGTCCTTGAGGACGTTGATCGATTCAATCGTCGACGGATTGAAGTCCTGAATGCCGCCGGTAATCGGGATGCCGTCGACGACGTAGAGCGGGTCATTGCTCGCCGTGAGTGAGCGCACGCCGCGGATCCGGACATTCATCGGCGCTCCGGGCTCGTTGCTCGACGCCACGATCTCGACGCCCGCGACGCGGCCTTGGAGGGCCTTCATCGGGTCGGATGTCGGAATGTCCTTGATCTGTTCCGCTTGGACGGTGCTCACCGCGCCGGTGACGGCGCGAATGTCCAGGCTCCCGTAGCCCGTAACCACGATCGGATTGAGCAGCGCCGCCGCCGTCGAGAGCGTGAAGTCGACCGTTACGGTTTGTCCAGCGGCAACGGTCGCCGGCTTTGTCGATGATGCGTAGCCGATGCCCCGCGCCAAGACGCTGTGGGTCCCAGCCGGAACGCCGCGGATCGAGTACTGACCGCTGGAATCCGTCACAGTGCCGAGCGTCGTTCCGGTGACCCTCACCTGGATACCCGCGAGGGCTCGACCACCATCCGCACTCACCCTGCCGACGATTCGCCCACCGGCTTGCGCCTGTGCGGCGGCGGCGGTGGCGAAGAGGGTGAGGATCGCAAGGAAAATCCTGCGTCCCATCAGTCATTCCTCCGGAGAGCGTGAAATTCGTGGGGCACCGAGACAGGAACAGAGCGATCGGAGCAATTGCATTTCGGGCGGACGAACCGTGAGGACGGGGCGCCGTGGCGGCGGGAGGCCGGGCGGTGACGAGGTCGGTCGCGGTCGGTTCTACGGCTCGGCGTGGCTGCCATCTCGCGCTTTTGGATCCGCAAGTGATAAGATGACAACGTGGCCACACGATTCTACAGCCGCCTTCTAGCCTGTCAAGAGAATCATTTCAGCCCTATGCGCCCCCGAACTGCCGTCACCTGCCTCGCTCTCGCGATCACTGCTTCACCCGCCGCCTTCCACGTCGGTGCCCAAACGCCTGCGGTTGCCGGTGACTCCGGATTCCGGATTGCCCGGCTCTTCGGAGACGGGATGGTTCTCCAGCGACTCAGGCCCATCAGCGTCTGGGGCTGGGCAAAGCCCGGGGCCGATGTGTCCATCACCTTCCGCGGCCGCACGACGGGCACAAAAGCGACTCGCGCGGGACGTTGGACGATGACCCTTCCGCCCCTGAGCGCCGGCGGTCCCTTCGTCTTCACCGCGCGCTCGGGCACCGAACACCTGGAGTTTCACGACGTACTCGTGGGGGACGTCTGGGTCGCGTCGGGTCAGTCCAACATGGAGTTCCCACTCTCGCTCGCGAACAACGCCGCACAAGAGATCGCGAGCGCGAAGGATTCGTCGATCCGCGAATTCAAGATCCCCAACTCGTGGTCAGATTCCCCGGAAGACGATCTTGCTGGCGGTACCTGGGCACCCGCGGACTCGCAGCACGCCGCCGCGTTCTCGGCGGTCGCCTACTTCTTCGCACGCGAGCTCCGGAAATCGGTCCACGTTCCGATCGGCATCGTCAACACGACGTGGGGCGGCAGCAACATCGAAACGTGGCTGAGCCGCGGAGCGCAGCACATCAGCGACAGTGCCTGGGCGGACATCGTGCGTCGAGAAGCAGCTCGCACGAACGGCATTCGCGAAGCACTTCGCGTGAAGCTCGGAGCGCTGCCGACGACAGACTCGGGGTTAGTGAACGGCACGCCAGTGTGGGCGGACCCCGCGCTCGACGACAGCGGATGGTCGACCATGCCAGTGCCTTCCTATTGGGAAGATCACGGGTACCCCGGCATGGACGGTGTCGCGTGGTATCGCCTTTCGTTCGACGTCACCGATGCGGAGCGACAACGCGGCGTCACGATCGCGCTTGACGCGATCGACGATGACGACATCACGTGGATGAACGGCGTCGAAGTCGGACGCACGGCCGGCTACAACGTGAGCCGAACGTACCGCGTTACACCCAACCTTTTGCGAGCGGGGCGCAATGTTCTCACCGTTCGCGTGACGGACGGCGGTGGCGGCGGTGGGATCAACGGTGCCGTGTCGCTAAGCTCGAGCAACGAATCGCCGCGGTCGTTGGCCGGAACGTGGAAGTTCAAGGTTGGTCAAGTGTCGATCCTGCCCGACGGACAGCAGATCAACAAGATTCCGAGTGTTCTTTACAACAAGATGGTGCATCCGATTCTGCCGGCCACCATCAAGGGCGTTCTCTGGTATCAAGGCGAATCGAACGCCAACAACGACAGGCAAGCGGCTGCGTATCGCGCGCAATTCGAGACACTGATCACGAGTTGGCGACGTGAATGGGATTCCGGACGCGACGTGTTCCCGTTCCTTTGGGTGCAACTGCCGAATTTCGGTAAGCCCGATACGCTTCCGCCGAGCGCCGCCGCGTGGGCCGCACAGCGCGAATCTATGACGGCAGCGTTGTCATTACCCAAGACGGGCCAAGCGATCACCATCGACGTCGGCGATGCGACGAATCTCCACCCGCGCAACAAGCAAGACGTTGGCCTGCGTCTCGCACTTGTCGCGCGAAAGGTGGCCTACGGCGAGCGCATTCTCGCCTCGGGGCCAACCTACCGATCGCACTCCATTCGCGGCGACACCATCGTTGTTGCTTTCAATGACGTCGGCGGCGGACTCGCGAGCCGTCTGACCAACGGACGCGTCGGCGGCTTCGCGATCGCCGGCACCGACCGGAAATTCGCGTGGGCGCAGGCGAAGATCGTCGGGAACACCGTGGAAGTTTGGAGTGAGGCGGTGAAGAACCCCGTCGCGGTGAGATACGCATGGGCGAACAATCCCGATCGCGCGAGCCTCTACAACCGCGAACAACTACCAGCGGCGCCGTTCAGAACGGATCGGTGGTAAGGGTCTACCAACAGGTGCGCACTGCCTCACAATCCGTGTTCATCGGCTGAGCGGCGTGGTGCTATTCCAAACCTCGCGACTGAAGGCCCAGCGCGCGTCAGACCCTCGATGCCACACTTGCATGTAGCTGCCTCGGTCAACCATCGGCGGTCCGCCAGCTACTGGTAGCAACCTCCACTCGAACCTCGCGACTTCGGTTGCGTAATCGCCGCCGATCAGGACCTCGCGATTCGTGATTGTTAGACTGGAGGTGCGCATTTGCTTCACAAACTGCTCATACCAACTGCGCACCGCCGCTTTGCCATTGAGAACAGGCTCGTTGGGTGGCATAATGACCACGTCATCGGCCATCAACGCCAGAAGAGAATCGGGGGCGTCAGCCCGCAACGCCGCGAGCAATCTGTCGGCGACACTATCGACGCCAGCCTGAATCGTAGCGCGGCCGTTGCTGCCTCTCCCGCCGTCACTCGTCGAGCAGGCAAGTGCTAGTGCGGCAAGGATGGTCAATGCCGAGCGGTCAACGTAGGCAGCGCACATCTAGGCACCTCGTTCAGTTTGGGAGAGCGAGCAATCTGCTCATCACGCTAAGCCAGCCATGAGACGTAACAGACGCTCCTGATTTGCCTCGGCCCGCGACAGCTCGCCGACCAAGCGGCCTTCGCGAAGAACGAGAATTCTGTCGGACAAGGTCAGCACCTCGGGGAGCTCGCTCGAGATGACGAGGATCGCCGTGCCGCCTCGCGCCAGCTCGCCGATCAGCGCGTGGATCTCCGCCTTTGCCCCGACGTCGACGCCGCGAGTCGGTTCGTCGAGAATGAGAATGCTCGGGCGTGCGGCGAGCCATTTCGCCAACACCACCTTTTGTTGGTTGCCGCCGGAAAGTCCGGCCACCACCGCGTCGAGTGCCGACGCTCGAATGCGTAGGCGATCGAACAGCGCGCGGGTCTCGCGTCGCTCTGCGGCGCGAAAGATCCACGAGAAACGAGAGAAGCGGTTCAGCGTCGGCAATGACGTGTTGTGCAACGCCGTCTCCGAGAGCACGAGCCCCTGCCGCTTGCGATCCTCGGGAACGAGACTGATGCCATAACGCATCGCCTCGCGCGCGCGGCCAATGCGCGCGAGCGATCCGCGCACGTAGATCGAGCCGCCCTGCACGTGATCCAGCCCGAAAAGCGCGCGCGCGACTTCCGATCGACCCGCGCCCTGCAGACCCGCCAGCCCTACGACCTCGCCGGCGTGCAACGTGAGCGACACGTCCTCGAACTCGCCCGGTATCGTCAACGCCTCGGCGCGAAGGACCTCCTCGCCGAGCGTTGACGCGCCGTGCGTCGGGAAATATTCCGCGAGCGGGCGACCGATCATCATGCGCACGACGTCGGCCTCGGTGATCTCTGCCGTCGCTCGCGTATCGACGTGCTTTCCGTCGCGCAGCACGCTGACGGTGTCGCACAGACGAAAGACCTCCGGCATGCGATGCGACACGTAAATGCACGTGACGCCTCGCTGCTTGAGCCGCGAGATCAGCTCGAACAGGCGGTCAGCCTCGTGATGACTGAGACTGCTCGTCGGCTCGTCGAACACGATGATGCGGGCGCCGCTGCCGACGGCCGCCGCGATCTGCACGACTTGTTGCTGCGCGATCGTCAGATCGCCGAGTCGACGGCGGACGTCGACGGTGGCGTCGATCTCGGCGAGCATGGCGCTCGCTCTGCGCTCCAATTCGTCACGAATGACGAGCCCGCGCCGCGACGGAAGCGCGCCGAGGCACAAATTGTCGGCCACGGACAAGTTCTCGCAGAACGCGAGCTCCTGATGCACCATGCCGACGCCGGCGGCGAGCGCGTCGCGAGGACTTCCGAAGTGCACTTCTCGTGCGTGGACGAAGAGATGTCCTTCGTCGGGCGCGTAAATCCCCGCGAGAATCTTTCCGAGCGTGCTTTTCCCCGCGCCATTCTCCCCACAGAGCGCGTGACACGATCCCTCCGCCACCTCGAGCGTGACGTCGCTCAGCGCTTGCACGCCGGGAAAGAACTTGCTGATCCCCTCGAAGCGGACGGCGCTGTCGCTCATGCTACGCCGCCGCGCGGCTGAGTCGGCGCGCCGTGAGTCGCGTGCTCCATTGGTCGACCACGACGGCAACGATGATCGCGCACCCGATGACGATCCATTCGTAATTCTGGTCGAGATGGAGCGTGCGGATCGATTGACGAATGAGCACGATCAACAGCGCGCCCAGTGTCGCGCCGAGCGCGCTGCCTTTTCCGCCGATCAAGCTCGCGCCGCCCACGACGGCCGACGCGATCACGTACAATTCGTATCCCTGCGCGTCGCCCGACGATGACGAACCATAGAAGCTGGCGCCGAGGAACGCGGCGAATCCCGCGGTGAGGCCGGAGATGGCGAACACGCCGATTTGAATTCGATTGAGCGAGAGCCCCGCGAATCGACTCGCCTCGATGCTGCCGCCAAAGGCGAAGATGTGGCGACCCATGACGGTGCGTGCGAGATACACGCTTCCGACGATCGTGAATACGAGCATCGAGAGCATGGGGACCGGGTAGAGACCTCCGCCCAAGCCCAGCGGCGCTTTCGTCACCGCGGTGAGCGACTCTGGTACGAGGATACTCTCCGCTTTCGTGGCGACGAAGGCGATGCCGCGCAACATCCACATCGTGCCCAGCGTGACGATGAATGGATGTACGCGGAGGCCGACGACGAGGACACCGTTGAGCAGTCCACACAGCAAGCCGATGCCGACGGCCACGGCGAGTCCGGCAAGCGTCGTCGCGGCGCCGCTCATCGGTCCGAGCATTCGAAGCACGAGTGCCATCGTGACGCCGGCGAGCGCGTAGATCGAGCCGACCGAGAGATCGATTCCACCAGAGATGATGACCACCGTGGCGCCGATCGCCATGATGGCGAAGAAGCTCGCGTCCGTCGCCGTCTGAATGAGCGTGTGCGAGTTCCAGAAGTTGTTGATCGCCACACCCGTCTCGCGGTCGACATGCGAACCGGCGAGGGCCGCCAGCGTGATGGTGAGCAGCGCCAGGACGACGACGAGTCCCGTTTCTTGTGAGCTGACGATTCTCCGGACGAACGCTCGCATGCGATTGGACTGAAGGATGATGGTGATCAGTCAGTCGAATTTGGCGACGCGTGGGCCGCATGGTAGGAGGCCTTGAAGCGCAAATACGGCTCGTCGTACGCGTCGTGGGCCCCCGGGTGGGGCTGCTCGAACGGTGTTCGGCTGAGAGTTGCTGCGGCAGCGGCGGCCAGATCGGAGAACGCGCCCGCGCCGACGGCGGCAAGGAGGGCTGCCCCGTAGGCCGGTCCTTCCTCGCGATTGACCGTGCACACCGGAAGTCCAAAGACCTCCGACTGAAGCCGTCGGACAAATGCGCTCTTGGCGCCACCACCCGTTAACAGCATGTGATCCGGCGACAATCCAAGCTCCTGGAGAATCGAGACGGAGTCGCGGAGCGCGAAGCACACGCCTTCGACCACGGCGCGCGTAAGATGCGCGCGAGAGTGCGCGAGGCTGAGCCCGACGAACGCGCCGCGCGCCGACGCATCCCGGTGCGGCGTTCGCTCGCCTTGGAGGTACGGAAGGAACGTCACGCCATCCGCCCCCGGCGCCACGGTTGCTGCCTCCGCGTTCAGGCGCTCGTTCGCCTCACCGATGCTCACGAGATCGCGTGCAAGCTGATCGCGGTACCACGCGAAGGCGCCGCCCGCCGACAGCACGACGCCCATGAGATACCACGTGCCCGGCGCGACGTGACAGAACGTGTGCGCGCGCAACGTCGGATCGACGCGCGGCTCGAATGTCGGTGCGAGCACGGTGCCGGACGTTCCCCAACTCGTTACCGCTTCGCCGGGCGTAATCACGCCTACGCCGGCGGCACCGCATGCGTTGTCCGCGCCGCCGCCGACGACCGGCGTTCCCGCGACCAACCCCGTGAGGCCGGCCGCCTCCGACGTGACGCGACCAAGCACCTCCGCCGACCCTCCGACGTCGGGCACGAGCGTTCGCGGCAAGCCGACGGCGTCGAGAATCTCGTTGCTCCACCGCAGATGCGCGGTGTCGTACATCAACGTGGCCGACGCGTCGGAAGGTTCGGTGGCCAGGACGCGCGTGAGTCGGTAACGAATGAAATCCTTTGGCAAGAGCACCGTCGACAGCCGCGCGAACGCACTGGGCTCGTGCGCTCGAAGCCACAACACTTTCGGAAGCGTGAATCCCTCGAGCGCCGGATTGGACGCCAAATCGCGCAGTCTGCTCTCGCCGCCGACGCGCTCCGTTATCTCGCGGCACTCGGCGGTCGTTCGTCCGTCGCACCAGAGCAATGCCGGGCGGATGACCGCCCCGTGCGCATCGAGGAAAACGGACGAGTGCATTTGCCCCGAGACCCCGACTGCGGCGACGGTCGCTTGCGGGCGGCTCGCGAGCACGGTCTTGATCGACGCAAGGCTCGCTTGCCACCAGGCCTCGGGGTCTTGCTCGGCCCAACCAGGCTGCGGCGTCGACAGCTGCAACGGCGTGATCGCCGACGCTTCGACGTCGCCGGCGAAGTTGACGAGGATCGCCTTCACGCCGCTCGTGCCAACGTCCAGCCCGAGAAAGCAGGACTGAGGCACGTCAGCGGACTCCGAGCAGGATCTCCATCGTGAGTTGATCGAGCCGCTCGTAGGCGTACCCTTGCCGGCGCATTGCGTCGAGGTCGAACGCGCGTCCTTTGAGCTCGCGCGCCGTCGTCGGGCTGAAGGTCGTGCGATCGCTCCCGTTGCCCCCGCGCGAGCGCAGCTCGCCAAGCAACCCCTGGATGTCGGGGTCGGCGTTGAAGCGAGCGACCTTGTCTCTGAGAATGAGATACGTGCGCATGCTGCCCGCGGCGAAATCCCACACCCCGTCCTCGTCCTCCGTGCGATATGCGTGGCTGTCGAAGTGTCGCATGCCGGGCCATTTCGCGTCTTCGATCAATTTGACGAGGAAGAAAGCGCCTTTGACGTCCTCGCTTCCGAACCGGAGATCCTGATCAAAGCGACCGGGCTTCTGCGCGTTCAGATCGATGTGAAAAAGCTTACCCGCTTCGAGTGCCTGCGCCACGCCGTGCGAGAAATCGAGTCCGGCCATGGTGTCGTGCGCGACCTCCGGGTTGAGGCCGACCATGTCCGGATGGTCGAGCGTGTAGATGAACGCCAACATGTGCCCGATCGTCGGCAGAAAGATGTCGCCGCGCGGCTCGTTGGGCTTTGGCTCGAGTGCGAGCTTGAGGTGGTACCCGCGCGATTGGACATACTCGCACAAGAAGTTGATCGCGTCGCGAAACCATTTGATCGACTCTTGCGGATCCTTGGCCGCATTCGTCTCGACGCCCTCCCGTCCGCCCCAGAACACATACGTCTCGGCGCCGAGCTCCACGCCGAGGTCGATCGAATGCATGGTCTTTTGCAGGGCGTAGGCGCGCACGCGGGCGTCGCTACTCGTGAAGGCGCCGTCGCGAAACACCGGATCGCCGAACAGGTTGGTCGTCGCCATCGGCACCTTCATGCCCGTGTCCGCGAGCGCCGCCTTGAACTCGCGGACGATACGATCGCGGTCCGCCGCGGACGCATCGCGAGGAACGAGGTCGTTGTCGTGCAAGTTGACGCCGAACGCGCCGAGCGACGCCAAGCGTCGAACGATCTGCGTTGGGGAGATGGGCGGACGGACCGGATCGCCGAACGGATCACGGCCGATGTTGCCGACGGTCCAGAGGCCGAAGGTGAAATGGTGCTCGGGTCGCGGAGTGAAGTCGGTCGGCATTGAGAGTGATAGTTGGACGGCGGTGCACTAGTAAACCGCCGGGCATCGGGGACGCCGACGATCGGCAGGGCAGCGAATGGCCAGATAAAACGACAGCGCGTGGGCGGGCGGTTCGTAGCTCGCAGGAATGGGCATGTGCGAAAATGTTTGGAAGTACTGGACGGCGGCATCGCGCCACCAGCGCGCTTCGTGTTCTTGGATGGCGAGAAACGATTCGACGTCGTGGAATCGGGCGTCATCGATCTTGGCGCGAACGCCGTTCCAGATGCGCTGCATAGATCGCACGGAATCGACGCCGGCGTAGTAATGGCGCACGAGCTCGTCCCAGAGAGTCGCGCCCGATCGCATGCGTTCGTTCCAACCGACGTGGTGAAACCAGAGCAGAAACGCGTCCGGAACTGAGTCGCGGTTCGCAAAACGGTCGCGCACCGGCGGGAAGTATTGACCGACGGCGTTGCTCCCCGTCGCGGTTCGATCGAAGCCGATGCCGATCGAGTCGGCTCGGTGGAAGTAGCTCGGGGTCTGGTCCGCTCGCGACAGCTTTGCCCAGGGGCCCGGCCCGTAGTGATGCCCGGTGGCCATGAGGTGCGCGAGCCCGAGTGGCGTCATGTAATCGACCACCGCCTCACGCGACATCAACATGATGCGCTTGACTGGATTCACGACCGACGAGTCGTTCGAGAACGTCATGCGGATCCACTCGTCGGCGACGTCGGCCGACGATTGGCGAGGATCCCACGCCAGACGCCCAAAGACATACCAGTTCGCCTGGTTGAACTGCGATCCTGTCCAATTGCGATCGGTGCCGACGTTCGCGACTCCGGCGATCCCCGTCCGCGCGTAGCCGTGCAGCGAGCCGTCGATCACGCTGGCAACGGTCGATCCTTTGCCGTGCGACCACGTGTCGGCGCGCAGCACTTCCTCGAACAGAGGTCCGAGATAAGCGAGGTGCGTGTCCTGCCCCAGGTACTCTTTGGTGATCTGGAATTCCATCATCAGCGGCGTCTTCGGCATTGCACCGAACAGCGGGTGGAACGGCTCGCGCGGCTGAAAGTCGAGCGGTCCATTCTTGACCTGCACCAAAACGTTCGCTCGAAACGCGCCGTCGAGCGGCTTGAATTCCTCGTACGCCTGCTTGGTTCGATCGACCGGCACTTCGTTGCTGTACACGAAGGCGCGCCAGATCACGATGCCACCGTGTGACGCGACGGCGTCGGCGAGCATGTTCGCGCCGTCAGCGTGCGTGCGTTTGTAATCCTGCGGTCCCGGCTGGCCCTCCGAGTTTGCTTTGACGAGAAAGCCGCCGAAGTCCGGAATCGCGCGATAGATCTCGTCGGCTTTGTCTCTCCACCAAGTCCGCACTGCGGGATCGAGCGGATCGGCGGTCTTGAGCCCGCCCAACTCGATCGGTGCGCTGTAGCGCGCCGTGAGATAGACGCGAATTCCGTAAGGCCGGAACACGTTCGCGAGTGCCGCGACTTTGGCCAAGTACTCGGCCGTCAGCACCTTGGCGTTCGCATTGACGTTGGTGAGCACCGTGCCGTTGATGCCGATCGACGCGTTCGCGCGTGCGTAGTCGCGGTATCGCGGCGAGAGTGAATCGGGCAACCGATCCCACTCCCAGAGCGATTCTCCCGCGTAGCCGCGCTCGACGGATCGATCGAGGTTGTCCCAATGATCGAGCATGCGCAGCTGGATGTGCGGCGCGCTCGAGATCGACAGATTCGCTAGTGAGCCATTCGTCTGCAGCTGACGCAACAATCGAAACGCACCGTACAGCGCACCGACGTCGGTGTTCGCGGCGACGACGATGGCACGCTTACCGGCGACCTTGGTTGCGCGCACGATGAACCCCTCGCGCCCCGCGCGTGCGAGCTCCGCGACGAACGGCAGCGCGGCCACGACGCGCGAGCTCGTCGGCGTACCGACCAAGATCGATCCGTCGGCTTGCACACTCTGATCGTTCGGCACCGCGCGTCCGAGCAGGCCGTGCAGACCCGTCGAGAGCTCGTCGCGGACGACCCGCAATATCGGCGAATCACCATCGACGACGAGTCGAGCGACGGCCGAGCGATATTCGGCGAGCCGCGATTCGTCCGTGACCAGGCGATAGCGGAGCCAGAGATCGTACCCATCTTCGTTCGGAAGAGGCGTCGTCTGCGCATACGCCCGCGAGGCGAGCCCGATGGAGAACGCGAGCAAGACGCGAACGGCGGCATCGCGTTTCATCGCACTTCGTGCGTTGCGGCTCAGCGCGGAATCACGGGGATCCGTTCATCGAGAGGATCCGCCCACGACTGATTCGGGATGAGCGGCGACCAGCCGGGCCGCAGCGGATCCTGGTCATACGGATAGGTGCCGAGACGAAGAAACATCTCGTGGTACTCGCGAACCTTGTCACGATCCAGCTTCACGCCGAGTCCCGGCGTGGTCGGCACTGGAATCGCCCCGTGACAGTACTGGGTTTTTCCGCCCTCGATCACGTCGTCCACCAAATGGTGATAGTGCGCGTCGGCGGCGAAGGTAAGATTCGGAATCACGGCACCCAGGTGTAGCATGGTAGCGAGCTGGATCCCGAGCTCGCCCGACGAGTGCACGGCGACTCCCAACTGGAACGTTTCGCAGATCGCCGCCGCTTTGATGCAGGGACGTATGCCGCCCCAAAATGTCGTGTCGAGCAGCACGACGTCGACGGCGGGCTGCAGCACGTTCGCGGCCAACTGCTCGAAGTTCACGACGACGGTATTCGTCGCCAACGGCATGCGCAGCTTCTGTCGCGCGCGACGCATGCCGTTCATGCCGAACACCGGGTCCTCGAGATAGTCGTTGTTCAGATCCTCGATGTGCTGTCCAAACCAGATCGCTTGCTCCGTCGACCAGACGCCGTTCGGGTCGAAGCGAAAACGGTCGCCGGGCAGCGCGTCAGCGATAGCACGATAGCACTCGAGCTCGAACTCCGGAGGGAACACGCCGCCCTTCAACTTGTGCGACGTGAATCCGTACGTCGCCTTGAGCGAAAGCGCCTCGGCGACCAGTTGGTCGCACGTTCGCACTTCACCCGATCCATCGGCGGGGCTTGGGTAGCGGAAGAACAAGTACGACGCGAAGGGCACGTGATCGCGCAATCGTCCGCCGAGGATATCACACACGGGCACGCCCCACGCCTGACCCATGATATCCAGGCAGGCGAACTCCAGCGCGGCCAACATCTGCGTGCGATCGTTGTAGAGCGACGCGGTCGGGTTCGCGATGCGAAAGCGCATCTCCTCGAGTCGCGCCGGATCGTAGCCGAGAACGTATGGCTTGAGCGCGTTGAAGGCGGCAACCGCGCTCTCGCCGCCGCCGCCCATCTCGCCGAGTCCGATCAATCCGTTGTCGGTCTCGACCTCGATGATTGTGCGAACGAAGCGACCCCAATGGCAGCCGTTGGCATGTCGCAGCGGCGCCGCGAGCGGGACGCTGACTGGCGTGGCCCGGATGTCGATGATCTTCATGCAGCTCGTGGAACGAGAGGGGGTGGGCGACCGGGCGACGCCGAGGTTTCGGCTGTGATCAATTGACCTTATCACTCCAATTCTGCCCCAATCGCCCCTCGTCTGTCAAGCGAAAATCCGCGTCCACTGGGCTCGAGTCCGCTCCGAGCGAACCTCGGGGTCGCTAAACGCCGCTGAACGCGCTGAACCCGCCGTCGACCGGGATCACGACGCCCGTCACGAACGACGCCGCGTCGCTGCACAACCAGCGAACCGGTCCGAGCAGCTCGTCGGGATCGCCGAATCGGCCCATCGGCGTGCGGCCAATGATCGTGCGCGCACGCGCCGTCGGTGCGCCGTCGCCGTCGATGAGCACGGCGCGATTCTGCGTTGACACGAAGAATCCCGGCGCGATCGCGTTGACGCGCAAGCCGTCGCCGTGCTTGCGCGCCAAATCCACCGCGAGCCATCGCGTGAAATTGTCGATCCCGGCCTTGGCCACGGAGTAGCCGAGCACGCCGCTGATCGCCTGCATCGAAGCCATCGACGAAATGTTGATGATGCAGCCCGCGCCGCGCCGCGCCATGGCTTGGCCGAACACGAGTGACGGAAGCACAGTCCCGTGCAAGTTCAGCCGCAACACTTCGTCGAACGCGTCGGTCGGGACCTCGAAGATGCTGCGATCGTCGCTACGCGCTCGCGCGACGTTGCCGCCCGCCGCGTTCACGAGAATATCGACGTCGCGCCACATGCCTTGCAGTGAATCGCGCATGTCACGCAACTGCTGTTCGTCCAAGACATCGGCGACGAGCGCGATCGCCTCGCCTCCCTGGCGACGAATGGCTTCCGCTTTCGCTTCTGCGGGATCACGGCGACGGCCGAGCACGGCGACACGAACGCCCGATGCCGCCAGCCCGGATGAGATCATCCCGCCGAGTACCCCGTAGCCGCCGGTGACGACGGCGACTCGTCCCGTGAGATCGAAAGAGCGTGCGTTGTCGTTGGGCAACGGTCGGATTCCGTGCGTCAGAGTGTCGAGGTGGACACTGAGTATGGCACGGCCGGTGGCCCGACGGGAGCCGTGCTATTTGCTCACGCCGACCGTGTACTCCGTCGTTCTGCGATCGAAGCCCGAGCCGATGCCGCGCGTTCGCGCTTCCGCGCGCAACCCGAAGCCGAGCAGCGGCAACCCGATGCGCACCCCGGCGGACGCCGAATAGGTGACGTCGTTGGGCAGCGGCGTTGAACCGCTCACGGCGCGGAACCACCCGATGCCGGCGCCGACGTACGGTCGCACAATGACGGGCAGGAGCTGCCACTGGAGCTGGGCCTCGGGAATAATGTACGTGCGCTGCACTGTTTGTTCGTCCGGACGAAACGCGCCCAAGCTCCCCTCGGCGAGTAGCGTGGCGAAGGGAATCTCCAGACGCACGGCGCCGAATGGCGCGGTGCCTGTCGTCGCCAGCTTGAAATGCGAGACGCCTCCGACGATGGCGAACGTCGGCACAGGTAGTTGGGCTCGGGCGGTTCGCGCCGAGGCGATGGTGCTCATGAACAACAACGAGGCGGCGGCGAGGAGTCGTGACGTCGAGCAAACCACATTGGTCGTGGGAATCATCATCGTGTCGGGTCTTTGAGTGCCATGGTGTCCCTCGCTGTCGTATCGACTCGCGGGATAGTCGAGTCGCGGGTCGCCGCCGGTGGCTGCAGAGCGGGCGTGCGTGTGGGCGCCGGTCGCCTGACGAACGGAGTGCTTCGAGGCGCGAGTACTTCGCCGGCCGACGATGAAGGGCGTCGCTGGTGCGACATGGTCGCGACAAGGCTGACGATCAGAAGGACGAGAATTGCCGCGAGGCTCATGGGGATTGCCCAGTGAACGTCGACATTGTCGTGCGACTCGGTTGTGATCGCGCTCGCGCCGGCGCCGAGCGCATCCGAGCGTTCCTTCTCGATGGCCGCGCGACGTTCGTCGAGATCGGCCAGCCGCTGCGCGATCACGGCGCGCTGCCTATCGAGCTCCGCGCGGACGGCGGCGAGCTGCTCCTGCCGGTCCCGCACCAGTCGCTCGAATGCTGCTCGTTCCGCGGCGAGATGTGCCGCCTGTCGCGCCGCCGCGGCCTCGATTTCGGCTCGCTCGTTCTCGTACTTCTCCAAGACGATGCGGTGTCGCTCGGAGAACTCACGCTGCAGCGCTGCCATCTCGATCTCGGCGCGACGCAGCACGTCGCCCGACGCGACGAGCGCCAGGAACGCGGGAACGTCCGGCGCGCCCGCTTCGCTCTCGCTCCGCACCATCTGCTCGGTGGCTTCGACGACGCGCGCCGCGAGGTCCGGATTCACCTCACCGAGCGGCGGATTTGCGTTGTCATCCTGGTCGTCATATCGTCTCCCCGCAAGCATCGTCCACGCCAGCACTCCGATGGTTCTCGCATCGCCGCGCGCGTCGGGGACGCCGCTGATTGGAATGCGCGTCGGCGCGAATGACACGACCACACGATCTGTTCCGGGTTCGAACCACAGCGTCTCGGGCAAAACTTTGCGATGCACGATTCCCTGACTTCGCGCCCAATCCAGCACACCATCGACATCCTGCAGGATCATCGCGACCCGCGCGTTCGCGACCCGCTCGCCCCGCGACACCAACTCCGCGAGCGGCGTTCCGTGAACGGGCTCGCTGATCACGGCGTAGGTATCGGCGCCGAGCCATTGGCCCGAGTACACGCGCGGTACCCTCGCGTGCGTGACGTTGGTGAGCAGCTGCGTATCGGACGCGAGATGCGCGAGCGCATTGTTCGCGTCGTCTTGTGGCGCGCGCACCGCCGTGATCATCACCTCGGCGCCGTCGTCTCGGCGATGTGCCACGAAACGATGGGTGTCGGGTGCACCGCGGAGCTCGCCAACGATTTCATAACTGCGCTCGAGCGCCCGGAGGTCGGGGCTCGCCGGTCGATCGCTCATGCGACTTGGAGTGCGCGATCCATGCCGCGCGTCACGGACGGATCTGGAGAGCGGTGATGCGCATCACGGGCAGCCACGTCACCGAGCCTCTGAACTTCGCTCCGGCCGCGCGGTATATTGTGGCCATGAGAGTGTTGTGCATTGGCCGACATCCGTTCTTGAGCGAGCATCTTTGCCGGTTCTTCGAGTCGCTGGGACTCGACGCGATCCCGTGTATCGGGATTGAACAGGCCGCGACCATGGTCCCCGTGCATGAGCCCGACGCCGTCATCTGCGATTACGACCTCCTCGCGACTATGCCTTTGGCGAATTGGGAGCACGATCCCGCGCTGGCTAACGTGCCGATGATCGCCGTCAGCCTGACTCGCCACCCCGGAGAAGCGCATCTGCTCGATACCAACGGGATCGCCGGCTTCCTCTATTTGCCGACGCTCGACCCGGAGGATGCGAGGCGACTGCTCATGGCGATTCGGCCAAAGCGTTCCCGAATCGATCCGCCGAACGTGTTTCCGTGGCCAGGAACGACGCCAGTCGCGCAGTTCCGCTAACCGGTGGTGTCGCAGGCGGAAAGGACGCTCACGCGCTCTTTCCCGCGACGCCTCTGCTCAGCGCGCTAACGGCCACCGACGCGGATGGTGTGTCGCGTCGGGTCGTGCTTGCCGACGCCTCGGATCGTTCGCTCGACGTCGCGGTTTGTCGCGACGGGGACGGGCTGTTCCTGCGCATCGAGACCAGCGCGCTCGACGACAGCGAGCCGCTGCGTCGCATTGCGCGACAGATGGCCGGCGAGACCGACACGGCCAAAATATTGGAGATCCTGTGTCGAGCCGGCGCCGAGCAGTGCGGCGCAAACGGCGCCGCGGTGCTCAAGGCAGTATCGAACGAAGCGGAGCTCGTTGCGGCGATCGGACCGCTCGCCGTTGCGCGCGGCCGCCGATTCGCGCTCTCGGGATCATTGGCGCGCGAAGTCATTCGGACGCGCGACGTCGTGTCGGTCGAAGACTTCAGCGGTTCGGCCCGGCCACTCACGAAAGTGGCGCCCGATCTGGGGCTCGGACCGATGTTGCTCGCGCCGCTGATCGCGCACGACGTCATGCTCGGGGTGCTGGCCGTGACGCGCGACACCGGTGACGTACCGTTCTCGCCACGAGACGCGCATCGATTGCGCGGCATCGCCGATTACGCGGCGCTCGCCCTCTGGAAGGCCGACTTGCTCGACCAGGCGCAAGCCGCTGATCGAGCCAAGAGTCGCTTTCTCGCCACGGTGTCGCACGAGCTGCGTACCCCGCTCACGGCGCTCGCGGGCTACGAGGAGCTGCTGGCCGATCAGGTGGTCGGTCCCTTGGCCGACGGACAACTCGACATTCTCGAACGCATGCGATCGGTGACGCAGCACTTGGCGTCGGTCATCGAGGAAGTGCTGACGTTCTCGAGTCTCGACGAGGGGCGCGAGACCATTCGTCCAACCGATTTTCTCGCGGCCGATCTCGCTCGCGCGACCGCCGCGGTCATCGAGCCGCTGGCGCGGCAGAAGCACCTCGCGTTCGAGTACTCGATTTCCGACACGCCCATCCGCATCACGAGCGACGTCGACAAGATCCGGCAAATCCTGATCAATCTTGCCGGCAACGCCGTGAAGTTTACCGACGTGGGTGAGATTCGCCTCGAGGTCGAGCGGCAGGGCGGCGACGTTCGGTTCACGGTGCGAGACACGGGCATCGGCATCGCGTCAGACGATCTCGAGCGGTTGTTCAAACCGTTCGCGCAGCTCGACACGCGATTGACGCGACGCCACGGAGGTACGGGTCTCGGGCTCTACATCGCGCGCCGTCTGGCCGAGCTGTTGGGTGGCCGCATCGACGTCGAATCCGAGCCGGGAAAGGGATCGGCATTCAGCCTGGTGCTGCCGGGAGACGACGCATAGATCGGGTCCAGCCGGTCGTTACATTTCCTGGCATGTCCGCTCTTCCCATTACGAGCGTCTTCAACGATGGCTACATCGCGGAGACGTACGAGGCCTATCGCCGCGATCCAGCCTCAGTCGACGAAACCTGGCGCCAGTTCTTTCGCGTCGCAGAACAGCTCGCCGGTACGACCACCGGTCGCGGCGCCTACGATGCATCGCTTCTACGGAAGGCGGCCGGCGCGGCCGCGCTCCTCAGCGCGATTCAGCGGCACGGCCACCTCGCGGTCCAAATCGATCCGCTCGGGACGCCGCCTCCGGGCGCCGCAGAACTGAAGCCTGAGTTTCACGGGATCACGGAGGCCGACCTCGCGCAGATCCCGGCATCGGCGTTGGGTGCCGACGACGTGGGCACGGCGGCGGACGTCGTCCATCGTATGAGAGAACTCTACTGCGGCCCGATCGGGTACGAGTTCGAGCACATCAGCGACGAGACCGAGCGCGAATGGTTCCGGACGATGATCGAGTCCGGCCAAGCGACCAGGGCCTTGTCGGCCGACGAAAAGAAAATCCTGCTGCAGCGGTTGACCGAGGTCGATGGGCTCGAGCGGTTCCTCGGGTTGGCGTACGTGAGCGTCAAGCGCTTCTCGATCGAAGGGCTCGATGCGCTCGTGCCGATGCTCGACGAGGCGATCGAGCGCGGCGCGAACGTCGGCGCGCGTCAGGTCGTGATCGGGATGGCGCATCGTGGACGTCTCAACGTGCTCACGCACGTCATGGGGAAGCCGTACCGCGCGCTCCTCGACGAGTTCGAGGGCCACCACGCCGACACGAACGCCGAGAGCGACACGGGCGACGTGAAGTATCACATGGGGTACAGCGGCGAGCGCGACGTGCCCGGCATCGGATCGATCGCAGTCGAGCTGGTGCCCAACCCGAGCCATCTCGAGATCGTGAACCCGATCGTGGCCGGCATCGCGCGGGCCAAGCAGCGCGTCAAAGGCGCCGCGCCGAATACACGCAATGAATCGAGCGTGCTGCCGATCGTCGTCCACGGCGACGCATCGTTCCCCGGCGAAGGTGTGGTTCCCGAAACGCTCAACATGTCGCTGCTGCGCGGCTATCGCGTCGGCGGCACGCTGCACATCATCGGCAACAACCAGGTCGGCTTCACGACCGACCCGCTCGACGCCCGCTCGACGCACTACGCCAGCGATCTGGCCAAGGGGTTCGACATTCCGATCCTGCATGTCAGCGCCGACGACGCGGAGTCGTGCATCCAGGCGGTGCGGCTCGGGATCGCTTATCGCCAGCGCTTCAATAAGGATTTCCTCATCGATGTGGTCGGCTACCGACGACACGGCCACAATGAGGCGGACCAGCCGGCGTTCACGCAACCCGTGATGTACAAGACGATCACCGAGCATCCCACGGCGCGCCAAGTCTGGGGCGCGCGCCTCGTGCGCGAGCGCATCGTCACCGAAGACGACGTCAAGGCCGCCGACAAGGGCGTCGCCGACTCGCTGCAGGGACTCTACCGGGAGCTGAAAAAGCAGGCGCACGAAGAGTCGGACGGCGCAGATGAGAAGCAGTCATCGACCGTCTCCACGCCGCGGATCGCGACCGCCGTGCGCGCCGAGCGCCTCGTAGCGCTCAATGAGCAGCTGCTCAGTTGGCCGTCGACGTTCAAGCTGCATCCCACGATCCAACGGACGCTTCCTCGCCGCCGCGACGCGATCAACACCGGCGCGATCGACTGGGGACACGCCGAGGCGCTCGCGTTTGCGTCGCTCCTCGCCGACGGCGTGAGCATCCGGATCTCCGGACAGGACTCCGAGCGTGGAACGTTCTCTCACCGGCACGCCGTGCTGCACGACGTCAACACCGGTGAGACGTACACGCCGCTGGCGAACCTGCCCCAGGCCACGGGCGCATTCGAGATCTATAATAGTCCGCTGTCCGAGACGGCCGTGCTCGGGTTCGAATACGGATTCAGCGTCGCCGCGCCCGATGAGCTGGTGCTGTGGGAGGCGCAATACGGCGATTTCGCCAACGTCGCGCAGCCCATGTTCGACCAGTTCATTTCGGCGGCGCGTGCGAAGTGGCGGCAGGAATCGGGCTTGGTGTTGATGCTGCCGCACGGCTACGAAGGGCAGGGCCCGGAGCACTCGAGCGCGCGGCTCGAGCGATTCTTACAGCTCGCGGCGGACGACAACATGGTCGTCGCGTATCCGTCGACGCCTGCGCAGTACTTCCATATACTGCGTCGTCAGGCCGCGCGGCGGCCGAGGCGGCCGCTCGTGCTAATGCAGCCCAAGTCGCTGCTGCGACTCCCGGCAGCCACGGCGAAGCTGGAGGAGCTGGCGACCGGGACGTTCAACCCGGTGATCGACGATCCGTGGGCATCGCAGAATCGCGAGTCGGTGCAGCGACTGGTGTTCTGCACCGGCAAGATCTATTACGATCTCGTTGCCGCGGGCGAGCATCCTGCCAACGTTTCGCTGATCCGCGTCGAGGAGTTGGCGCCGTGGCCGCGCGAGATCGGCGAGCTGGTCGACCAGTATCCCAACGTCGACGAAGTGGTGTGGGCGCAGGAAGAACCGAAGAACATGGGCGCGTGGACCTATGTCCAGCCGCGCCTGCGCGCGTCGATCGGGACGCTCACCACGCTTCGGTACATCGGGCGACCGGAACGATCGAGCCCCGCCGAAGGGTATAAATCATCCCACGACGAGGAGCAGGCGCGCATCATTCGAGACGTGCTCACCTACGCGCCGGTGTCGAAAAGGAAGGCGGGCGCGGCTCGATAACAGGTCGGTCGTTCCCCCCCCGCTCTTGCAACGAGGGTTCCGAGTGTCGAAGCGAGCATTCGTTGTTCTATTCAGCTTGTTGTCGGTCGTCGCGCCGCGTCTCTCTGGTCAGGAACGCGGCGCCGCCGCGTTGGGTGAAGCGATCGAAGGCCTTGGGACGACCGGACGCGTGCTCATGATTGGCGCGCATCCCGACGACGAGGACACGCAGCTCATCTCGTGGCTGGCGACTGGTCGTCACGTCGAGACGGCGTATCTGTCGCTGACACGCGGCGACGGTGGGCAGAATCTGATCGGCAACGAGCTCGGCGAAGGACTCGGCATGATCCGCACCGAGGAGCTGCTCGCGGCGCGGCGCCTTGACGGCGGACGGCAGTACTTCACGCGCGCGTTCGATTTCGGTTTCTCGAAGACGCTCGACGAGACGTTACAGCACTGGCCCAAGGATTCGATCCTCGAGGATGCAGTAGCGATCGTACGCGCGTTCCGACCGCAGGTGATCATCGCCGTTTTCACGGGGACGCCGGCCGACGGACACGGGCATCACCAATATTCGGCGGTCATTGCGCGTGAAGTCTTCGACGCCGCGGCGGACAGCGTCCGCTTCCCGGCGTCGCGATTGGGTGGGTTGCAGCCGTGGACGCCGCTCAAGTTTTATCGTCTGGTTCGCGGCGGCGGCGGAACGCTCAACTTCGACGTCGGCGAGTACGATCCGCTGCTCGGCGAGACCTATTCGCAGATCGCCACGGTGAGTCGCTCGCAGCATCGATCGCAGGGTCAGGGCGCGCTCCCGCAGCGTGGACCACGCTTCAGCGGTGTGCGCCTCGAGATCTCGCGGGTCTCGGACGCAAAGGCGCCGGAGCACGGGTTGTTCGACGGCGTCGACACGAGCTGGGCGCGGTTCAAGTCGTTGGCGCTGGCGGATTCAGTGCGAAGCGCGCTCGACTCGCTAGTGCCGGCCCAGGCGGTCGTTAGGCGTCTCGCCAACCCGATGAATCCGTCGGTGCTGATCGAGCCGCTCGCTACCTATGCTCGATTGACGGCCCGCGCTGCCAGCGGAATCACCTGCACGACGTTGGAGTCGGGATCCGGCGAACCGCAGACCATTCCCTTCGCTCAGGACGACCAAGCAGCCCACCGACCCACTTGCTCGAGCGCGATGGCGGATCTCGCGCTCGCGCTGCGCACGACGCGTGAGCGTGCGACATCGGCGTTGCTGGACGCGGCCGGCGTCAACGTCGAAGCGACCGCATCGCGTGAGCTCGTCGCCGAGCGTGACAGCGTCCCGGTCACGCTCGCGGTCTACAATGAAGGGACAGCGCCGATCGCCCTCGAGCGCGCGTCGATCACGGCGCAACGCGCCGATGCCGCGCAAGCAGAACGAGCGATTGCGCCGGACAGCGTTGCCCGCCAAACGCTGACCTACCACGCGGGTCCAAGTCCGATGGTCCCGTGGTGGCTGAGCCGGCCGCGGCAAGGCGACATGTTCGTCGAGTCAGCGGGTCAAGGGTACGTTGCCCCGCAGATGGTCACCGGCGAGGATCGATTAGAGAACTCTGGCGTCGACGCCGTGCTGAAGATCGCCGGCGTCGACGTGCCGGTTCACACGGGGCCGATCGTCTTCCGGTTTGCAGACCCGGCGCGCGGCGAAGTGCGCCGTCCGATCGCGGTCGTGCCGGAGATCACCGTGTTGCTGCAGCACGAGATCGAGTATGCGCGC
>DASVYG010000092.1:0-9365 GCA_036392315.1 Gemmatimonadaceae bacterium | reverse complement strand
GAGCGGTGACGAGTCGGACAGCGAGTTGCACGTCGCCGAAGCCGTCGATCGAGGCGCCGGCGTGGCGTTGCAGTTCCAGGCTCGCTTTGGCGTCCGACATGAGGAGGCTCATATTGACGGCTCTTCGTTGCGACTGTCGCTCATCGCGGAGTCTCTGAAGATCCAGACGCGACTGGAGGCTCGCCGTCACCCCTGACGTGGCGGGCGGGCAGGTCGAGCGGGATCGACCGTCGCCGACCGTCACTCTGTGGCGCTCCGAGATCAGCTGGCGTGTCCGCGGTCGAACATGAATTCCCAGAACCGACCACTGGGTCGGCCGTACGGGAAACGCCGACTGTCTCGCAAGTCGCGCTCCCCCAACGTACTCGGCGCAAGCGGTCGCCGACCGAACGCGCGCGGAAGTTGCCGCGTCTCACATCCAATGGGACGGACGCTGTTGCTCCTTCCCACTCGCCGCGCCCCAAGCCAGAGAGATCGACTCGTGCAGAACCTCATCGCCGATCTGCGCCACGCGCTCCGCAGCCTGCGCTCGCACCTCACGTTCACCGTCACCGCGGTGCTCACGCTTGCCCTCGGCATCGGCGGCACGACCACCATCTACGGCATCGTCGATGGAATCGTGCTCCGGCCGCTGCCGTTTCCAAACGCCGACCGGCTGATCACCATCTGCGAGCAGTATCCTGGCGCCACATCCGATTGGTGCAGCATCGCGCCGCCCAACGTCGAGGACATCGCGGCGCGATCGCATTCGATCGCGGCGATCGGGATCGGTCGGAGCTGGCCATATCACCTTGCCACCGCCGAGGGAGCGGAGTCGGTGACGGGCGGCATCGTCACGCCGGAGCTCTTTCACGCGCTCGGCGTGCGGCCGCTGCTCGGCCGTCTGTTCCAACGCTCCGACCTCATGGGTCGCGAGAGCGACGTTGCCATCCTCTCATATGACATGTGGCAGACGCGCTTCGGTTCGGCGCGCGGCGTGATCGGCCGACGCATCGTGCTCGACGGCAAGCCCGTCACCATCGTCGGGGTGCTCTCGAGCGACTTCGCGCTGCCGAAGGTCAGCAACGTGAAGCTGTGGCGCACGCTGCACATCGATCCACGGGACGAGCAGCATCGCACCTGGCCCGGATTCGTCGCGTACGGGCTCCTGCGGCCCGGCGTCTCGCTCGCCAGCGCGCGATCGGAGCTCAACGGCCTCGCCGGCCAGATTCGACGCGAGCACTTCGCGAGCGTTCGGGATTGGGGCCTGTACATGGAATCGCTCCAGGACCTCGTCGTGGGCGACGCCAAGCCCGTTCTTCTCTTCTTCCTCGGCGCAGTGTCGCTCATCCTGCTCATCGGCTGCGCGAACGTGGCCAACCTGTTGCTCGCGCGTGCCGGCGAGCGCTCGCGCGAGCTGGCGCTTCGTGCCGCGCTCGGCGCCAATCGCTGGCGGATCATCCGCGGTCTCCTCGTCGAGAGCTTCCTTCTCGCGCTCGGCGGCTCGGCGCTCGGCGTACTGATCGCGCAATGGGGAACTGCGGCGTTCAAGTCGCTCGCGCCGGCGAGCACGCCGAGGTTGAGCAGCGTCGGCGTTGACGGGCGTGTGCTGGTATTCGCGCTCGTGCTCTCGGTCGTGACGACCATGTTGTTCGGCCTCGCACCGGCGGTTCGTGCCGCGCGGGTGAACCTCGCCGGCGCGCTGCGCGACGGGCGCGGGTCGAACCGCCGCGACCGACTGGCGGGGCGCGTGCTCGTGGCCGGCGAGCTGGCGCTCGCCATGGTGCTGGTGACGGGAGCGGGTCTTCTCGCGCGATCGTTCGCCGCACGCGCCGCGTGGAATCCGGGGTTCGAGCGCGATCACCTGATCGCGTTCTCGATCTTCGCGTCGAACGAGCGGTATCCAACTCCCGCGCTCGTCGCCGCGTTGCTCCGCCGTGTGGAGACGGAATTGCGGACCGTCCCCGGCGTCGTCGGCGTCGGCTCGGCGTCGGCCGGGCCATTATTCGGCGGCGGCGACGGCGCTCAAGACGTCGCGTACTCGAACCGCGCCGGCCCGGCTAAGTCACCCGCCGCATGGTACGACATGAGCCCGTCGTACTTCGCGACGCTCGGCGTTCCCGTCGTGGCTGGGCGCGCCTTGAGTGAGGCGGACGGCGTCGATGCAGCGCGCGTCGCGCTCGTGAACGAAGCGCTGGCGAAGAAGTTCTGGCCAAACGACACGCCGCTCGGCAAACAACTCACGCTCTTCTCGGGGAAGATGCAGGTGGAGATCGTCGGTGTGGCGCGAGATGTACCGCCAGCGACGCCCGGTGAGCCGGTGCAGCCGCAGGTCTACTGGTCGAACCGCCAGGAACCGCGGGGCTACACCTATCTGCTGCTGCGCACGAGCGTCGATCCGGCGTCGGTCATGACAGCCGTGCGCTCCCGTCTCAAGGGCATCGACACGAGCCTGCGTCCGGCGAACGTCAACACGATGCCGGAGCTCGTCGCCGAGGAGCTCAAGACGCCGCGCTTCCAGATGCTTCTGCTCGTGACGTTCGGAATGTCGGCGTTGGGGCTGGCGGCGGTCGGCACCTATGGCTTGTTCGCGTACCGAGTGGCGCGCCGCCGGCGCGAGATCGGCATTCGCATCGCGCTGGGTGCACTCGGCCGCCAGGTGATCGCGTCGGTGCTGCGCGAAGGATTGATGCTCGCCGCCGTGGGCATCGTGGTCGGTGTCGGCGCGTCCTTCGTCGCCGGTCGCGCGATGCGCGGGATGGTTGCCGGCGTGTCAGCCTTCGACCCGCTCACAATCGGCGGGAGTTGCCTGCTGCTCGGGCTCGTGGCGATCGTGGCGTGTTTCGGACCGGCGCGTCGCGCGGCGAGCGTCGATCCGGCGGTGACGTTGACCGCGGAGTGACTCGATCCTCATGCGCTGCCGGGCGACGGTACCTGCGAGCCGTCGATGGACAACGCCGTCGTGACCGCGGTATTACTCGCCGGTGAGAAGAATCAACGCGATCACGCCGACAGCCCACGATGCAAAACCGGCACACCCGGCAAGCACAGCATTCGGGATCCGACCTGGTCGGCCTCTGCCAAGCGCGATCGCGACAGTACCCACCGCCGCGACGGGCAATGCACGCGTCAGAACGAAAAGGCGCACGAGTCCCGTCGTGTTGTAGGACAGCGGTCGTGAACCGCTCAACCCTGGGACCGCAAAGGCAACGAACGGAAGTATCACGAGCAGCACGCCGGCCCAAGCGGTTACGGTCACGGCACCTCGTTCACCGAACCTGTTCTGTGCCGCAACGAGACATATCGGCAGCAAAACAGCAAACGAGAGCACCGTGACCGCTGGAGACAGGACGCCCGCGACTATTTGTTCGACAACGTGGTGCATCGGGGTAGCCAAGTCTGGAATGTTCGGATTGAAACCGATTCGCCGCCGACGCGAGATGGGATTCGGCGCGAACCACGCTCAATATCGCGGTGTTTCTGCCATACACGGATCTCAAGACGCGCGAGCGCTGCATAGATAAGTTAAATACACCTTTTGTCAACTTCAGCTGCTCGCTAGGATTTGAGCGTCGCAATCAAACCCTGGGGCAAAGCCCGACGCCAGCTCACCGGCTCATGGTCACCAGGCAATTCGACGTAATCGGCGCGATAGCCTTTCAGCGCATGGTAATCCTTGGACCGCGCCAAACCGCCGTCGTCCACAAGAATCGCGATCGTCGGTCCGATGCGATGCTCCGCATAGAGATTATCCAGGATCGTGGGCGTCGGAATCCGATTGACGTAGATGGCCCCGTCGAACACGATCAATACGTTCGCGTTGCTGAGCGACGCGCCGGGGGATGCGTACTCCACACTTTTCGCGCCCCACCGAGCGCCCGGCTGCTCAGGCTATCCGGCGTGAGCGTCCCGGCCGGAATGCCAGTCCGCCTCGCAATCCAAGGATTCGGCGTAACGCCGGGCATGCGCGCGATGAAGCCGTGTCCGGCGGCCGCCATGGGATCGCCCGCTTCGGGATACTGCAATGGATTGAACGGATCTTCCGCCAACGTGGGCCGCAGGAGTGCCGGCTGTGGCGCGCCCGCGATTGCGGGCGGGCGGACTGAGATTTGATAGAAGAACTCCGCATTACGGTCGAGCCGGTTCGACACGAACCGGACGTCGGTACCAACAAGGGGAACCTGCTCGCGTGGACATCGCACGCCTCCATGATTATTGAATCCTTCAGACCGCGCGCGTGGTATGCGGACGAGTCCTTCCACCAGACAGCTGACGCGCGAATGTGTTAGTCCACGCGCTCATCGGCCCAGCCCAGAAGAACTCTGGAGGCGACCAGAGGTCTCGCGAGGGATCGTCCCGCAGCGCAACGGCGGCTAAGGCGACTTTGGCTGTCCGAGCGCATCCGCCATGCATTCTCGTTTGAATGCGAGCGTCTACCGTCCGATCGTGTGCGGTTGTCGCATGCCTTTGAGCTTGGCCGGATTTGCCATCGCATACACGCCGACGATCCGTCCGTTGCGAACGTCGATGGAGACGACGCGTTGTGCCACACCTCCGATCGAGGCGACGAGCGCGGGAAACGTGTTGACCATTCGCGTCGCAATCACAAGCTCGTCGCGTGGTGTTTTTGCCGTCACACCGACGAGGAACCGCGCCACGCGAAGCGCGCCACGAATCGGCCGCAACGCGGCGGCACGCACCTGCCCGCCACCGTCAGCCCACAGCACCGCGTCTCCCGCCAACAACTGCACGACGCCATCGACATCTCCCGAGGTCACGGCGCGAGCGAAACTCTCGAGTAGTCGAGCGTGCGTACGTCGATCGGCGTGAAAGCGCGTCGCCTTCGAGGCGACACGTCCGCGCGCCCGATGAAAGATCTGTCGACAATTCGCCTCCGAGAGCTCGAGCATGCGGGCAATCTCATGGTACTCGTACACGAAGACGTCGCGAAGAAGAAAGACAGCGCGCTCGCGCGGAGTGAGCCGCTCGAGCACCGCCAGGAAGGCGATCGATAGCGAGTCGGCGACTTCAGCGCGGTCACTTGGTGATGGCTCCTCCGAGGTGAGGACCGGTTCGGGAAGCCACGGCCCGACGTACGTCTCGCGTGTCTTGCGTGCCGATTGCAGTTGGTTCAGAGCCAGACGCGTCACGACGGTCGTCAGCCATGCGGCCGGGGACTCGATGGTATCGGGATCGACGCGCGCCCAGCGGATAAACGTCTCCTGCACGAGATCCTCAGCATCCTCGACGCTGCCGAGCATGCGATAGGCGATCGCGAACAGGCGCTCTCGCTCGGCGCTGAAGAGAGCGAGCGAGTGCGCCTGCGGCGTTCCACCGGTCGGTGTCACAGCGGCCGGCCCGCAGACCTGCGCGCGTCGGGCCACGAGCGTTCCTCAGCGGGGCGACTGCCGACGATGAGCGCAGTCGCCGTGAGCGCGAGGAACACGACTTCGGGAATGATGAGTGGAATACTTTCCGAGACGCTCTTGTCCACCACGGCTCCGGCCACGCGTACGACGAGCACAGTCCCGAACAATATGACGACAAACCAGAGCCCTGCACGCAATCGGTCGGCGGCAGCGAGGCACCACGCAACAATGATCGCACACGCGAGCGGAAAGGCGCCAAAGCCCACGCGGGCAATCGTGGCGGCCAAAGGCGATGAAAGCACGATGCCTCGTTCTGCCGCTCCGCCGACGGGGTCGCGAAGATACCGCTGACTGATGAGCGTCAGGATCGCCGCTACGACGACCAACACTCCGCGGCTCAGCCACAAAGCCACTCGCGGTCGCGTCGCACTCATGTTGCCCTTGCCTGACGCGTGACACCTGCGATGGGCTCCCTTCGTGCCGATGTCTCGACGCGCGAGCGCGGAAAGCTCCACAGGGCGATCGGATCGTGCGCCCACGCTCCCAACCAGCAGAGACCGAGAAGGAATGCCGGTGGCGCGGGGTTGAGCCCGTGTTGCATGTGCGTCGCTACGGCGCCTCCCAGGAATGCCGACACCAGCGGCAAACCGAGCGCGCGCGTCGCCGGGATCGCAAACGCCAGGGCGCTGACGATCTCGACGGCCGCCAGCAGGCCGATCTTTCCCATGAATCCGTCGGCGTTCAACTGCGTCACCATCTGCGGGGCGTTGACCATCTTTGCGATACTCGCCGCGAAGAGCGCGCCTGCGCCCACGGCAATGAGGCTATTTCCGACGATTCGCCGCATTCGTCCGGCTTCATTCCTCGTTTCTCGTTTAGCTTCGGTCATAAATCACCGTGAAGAAGTTCACAAGATTGCCGTCGGGATCGCGAAACATCATGGCGCGATTGCCCCACGGTTGTGTGGTTGGTTCGGACACCAGGACGCCGATCACGCCGGCCAGGCGTTCGCGCTCGGCGTCGACGTCGTGCACCTCGAAGTCGATGATGATCGACCGGTTTGACGCGCCTGTCGCGGCGCCGTTGCCGTGCAGTGCCATCGCGCGTTCGCTACAAATGGCGAGCCCGTTGCCGAGGGCGCGAAACTGCACGTACTCCTCGCTGCCGACGGCCGACGTCGCGGTGATTTGCTCGTAGAAGCTGGCCAATCGCGGCACGTTCTTGGTGACAATACGCGTATGCGCCAATCGCATGATTCCTCTCGTCTCCTGGAGGTGGGCCAATCGTCGGCCTGTGTCGACTACGACCGGCGAGCACCGGGGCATGTGACACTCGGCGACAACCATTTCACAATCAGTACAGCAGCTTGAGCCCGAAGGTCGGCACAATGCGGACACCATCGAACACCGTGTCGCCCTTGCGCTCCACGAGACGCACGTTGTTGACGTTGAGACGGTTGTAGGCGTCGAGCACGTCGAGGAACGCATCAATACCCGTCTTTCCGACGTGCGCTTGGTAGTCAGCCCGAACATTGAGCGTATGCAGGATGGGAAAACGCCCAGCGTTGTGCGCCGTGATCTCTCGCGAGTAGCGGATCAGGCCGGTCGCCGGCAACACGTCGGCGTGGATGATGTAGTCGTCGGTTGGACGGCCCGAGGCGATCTTGAACTTCCCGGAGAACGACCAAGCCGCGTTCAGCGTGTAGCCGCCGAGCACATTCAACGAATTCGGCTGATTGCTATCGGCGTTGTACGTCCGATCGCCGCGATTGTCGTTTCGCTTGGAGACCGCGAACGAGTACCCGACTTGCCCAAAGACACGGTCGGTGAGCCGTTTCACGAGATCGACATCGACACCACTCGCGAAGCCCGTGCCGGTCGCCCCCGCGAGCCCCGTGGTCCGGTCTTGCACGACCGTGATGTCGCTGAGCGTTCTGTAATAGCCTTCGACGCTGAGGCGAACGTCGGGGCGCATGAGGCGCGAGACGCCGCCAATGAGATGCGTTGACCGCTCTGGCGGAAGGAAAGCGTTGTTTGGGTTCGCCGCGATCAGTTGAAGATCGGCATCCTGTAGATAGACCCCGCCCGCCACGTTGAACGACAAACCGGCGACGGTGGGAAACGCGATGCTCGCCCGCGGAACGACGTCGTTCCGTCCGGTGAGTGCGCTGTGCTCGTATCGCCCGCCGATGATCGCGCTGCCGTCGCCGCCGAACATGTGCTCGTAACTCGACGACGCCGCGAGCTGGGTACCTCGATGAGAGTAGCGCGAGTCGTAACGATCGGGCGTGATCACAAGGAAGTACTGGTCCGGAGAGGGCCGCTGGTCGAGATGATCGAAGGTGAAGAGTGTGTCCCCGCCGGCAACGGCGCGTCCGCCCTTCGTCTCTCGCCCCGCGGCTTCGATCGACAGAATGAGTGCATCCCGCCCGGCGCTGAGGCGCGCAACGGATCGTACACCAACCTCCGATTCCGACCGATCGTCGGTGCGAACGCTCTGCCGCTCGGCGATCGATGTGCCGCCGGCGATGGGAATGTCCGGATATGAATCGCCAAGGGCATTCGATCTGGTGAAGCGGCGAGCGTAGGCCGACGTCTGAATGACGGACGCATGTCCGGCAAGCAGCTGCCAGGTCGCGCCGATCACGCTCTTGGTCTCGCTCCATGCGTAGAGCGCGGTGTCGTTCGTGTCGGGTTCTTCCAGCACGTTGTCGACGGTTCGTACGACACGCTCGGGCGCGAGGATCCCGAGTAGCGTCAGCTTGTTTCTCGCGTTGATGGTCGTCGAGGTTTTCGCAATGACATCGGTGAAGCTTGGCGTTCCGGCGTCACCGCGCCCGATGAGCTTGAGCGCGCGGGCAAGATTTTCGTGTCGCGCCGAGAAGAGGACGCTGGTCCGATCGTCGATCTTGCTGGGGCCGTCATAGTCCGCTTCCCAACCCAGCAGATCGTATCGGCCGGTGACCGTGGGCGTCTCGGCGTTGCCGTCTTTGAGACGCAGACGAAGCAGGGACGCGCTCTTGCCACCGTACTGGGCGGCGAAGCCGCCTGCCTGAAACTCCGCGGAGTGCACGAGATCGGGCGCGAAGATGCTGAATCGACCACCCTGGGCCTCGTCGCTTTCGATGCCGCCCTCGAGATGCGTCACTTTGTCGAACGGAATCTCGTCGATGAAGATGAGGTTGTCGCGCGGACCGCCGCCACGCACCGAAAACGCCGAGAATTCGCCGCCGCTGCTGCTGACGCCGGGGAGTGTTTCGATCGCTCGAAAAATGTCGCCGGCAGCACCGGGAGTGCGCCGTATTTCTTCGGCGGAATAATCGAACCTGCCGACTGGCGCCTCGGGATCGCGCGTGATTGGTGCAGCCTCGACGCGCGCGGCGTCCAGACGAACGGCTACAGGTTCGAGGGCGAACTCGACCATCGTCGTCTTGCCACGCGTCACCCGCACATTGACTTGGCGCGCGGCCGTGTAGCCCAATCGCCGTGCGGAAACGACATAGAGGCCCTCGTGGAGCGCCGACACGCGGAAGACGCCAGCGCTGTCGGTGATGACGTTGCGCGTCACCCCCTCAATTCGGATGTCGACCCCGTTGATCGGGCGCAACGTCGCCGCCTCGACGACGGTGCCGCGGAGCGCTCCCGGATCCTGTGCGGCCGCAGGCGACGTCAGGAGTCCAGAGAGGCAGAAAAGGATGAGCGCATTGACCGCTGGCGAGCGATAAGCAAGAAGCGTTGACATGAGGCCGACGTTGAGGACAGGTAGCGCAGCGCGACGAGCGGAACGCGACGTCGCGATCGCATGTGGTCATTGACCGCGTGCTGGCCGGGCCTGTGACAACGCCCTGTCACATCTGAAGGAACTCAGGCTGAGTCGGAGAACCCCCTTCTCCCATTTGGCTTTCTTCGCCTCGGTTACTGCGATTATTGCCATCGGCTTCTGATCATTCGCGTCGTGCGGCCGACGTCGTTTCATGGACGCTGGCCCGTTCGGTATTTACGATTTACCGTCGTGCTG
>DASVYG010000091.1:0-2305 GCA_036392315.1 Gemmatimonadaceae bacterium | reverse complement strand
CGACATGTTCTTCTTCTACCAGACGTTTTTCAAGAATCCTCATGCCGACTGGAAGTACATGGTCGGCTTCGAGCCGGCGATGATGCCGCGCGACGACTTTCTCACGTATCAGAGCATTCTCTCGAGCGGCGGCGACCCGCGCTCGTATGGCCCGTGGGTGGCCAAGCTGCGGCCGCAGGATCGCCTGGCGATTCGCTCGAACGGACCCGCGCCGAATATTCCGCAATTGGAATGGACGCACGCCGTCGGGCTCTGGATCGGCCGGGTGCATTCCGCCGCGCCGTGAGCGCCTCGGCAGCCAATCCGGCGCGAGCGCGGTCCGCCGGCACGGCGATCGTTGTCGTTGCGGCGTTCGCCCTGGTCGTACGCATCCTCGCCGGAATGAACGAGCTGTGGCTCGATGAGATCTGGTCGTACGTCCTCGCGCACCGTCTCACGAGCGCAGTTGGAGTATTCACGGCGATCCATCACGACAACAACCACTACCTCAACACACTCTATCTGTACGTGATCGGTGCCACGCCCGTCTGGCTCGTCTATCGCATTCCGGCAATTGTTGCGGGCGTCGCGTCGGTGCTGCTGGCGGCCCTGATCGCGAAGCGGGCGAGCATCTTCACCGGGCTCTTCGCGGCCGTTCTTTTTGCGTCTTCCTTTCTGATGATTCTGTATTCCTCGGAGGCTCGAGGGTACGGGCTTGCGGTGTGCTTTGCGCTACTCGCTGTCTTCGCGGCCGACCGCTTTACGGTCAATCATCGCACCGCGTGGGGCACCTCGGTCGCGGTCGCGTCGATGCTCGGCTTTCTCGCGCACCTCACCTTCGTTCAGGCGTACGTCGCGATCGTGGTCTGGACCGGGTATCGCCTGTTCAGGCAGCGCAGAGGGTGGAGAGCGTGGATCGACGACATGGTGCTTTGTCATCTGCCGCCGGCTGCGCTGGTCGCGTGGCTCTATCTCGTCGACATCCGACGCATGGAGATCGGCGGCGGTCCCGAGTCGTCGGGTTTCGACGTGATGACACGCGCGCTGTCTCTGACGCTTGGTGGTCCAGCCGAGGGTGTCGCGAGCGTATTACTCGCTGTGGCGGCGCTCGTGCTTCTTACGATCGCGATCGTGCTCGTCTGGAGATCAGGCTCCGACCTCTGGCTCCTGTTCGCCACCGCGACGCTCATCAGTCCCGCGCTCATGCTCGTCGTCGCGCGGCCGGCGTTTTTGTTCGAGCGCTACTTTCTCGTCGCCATCGCGTTCGCCGTACTCTCGATGGCCTGGCCACTGGCCGCATTGCTCGCGCGCAATAGGGCGGCCGCATTCGCATTGGTCACGCTGTTCGTCGCGGCCAACTCGGTGCACACCGCTCGGCTCATCACACGCGGCCGCGGCCATTACCTCGAGGCGATGCGGTGGATGTCGCAGCATTCCGAGCGTCGGGGGGGCGGCGTCGCCATCGGCAGCGATCACGATTTTCGCAACGGGATGGTGGTCGGATTCTACAGTCAGTTTCTCCCACCGTCGCCGCGCATCGTCCATCTCCAGCAAGGCGAATGGCCGGCCGATGGACCGGAGTGGCTGCTCTTACACAGCCAGGATCGCGACTTTCGCCCCGCGCCCCGACTCGGCGATCGAGGCGGGCATCAATATCTGCTCGCGAACGTCTATCCATACGCCGAACTCTCGGGATGGACGTGGGCGGTCTATCACAATACGCTCGACAAGGCGCCCTAGGTTGGCGGATCTATGGGCGGGCCTATCGCTTCGTCCGTACCGCGATCATCGACCGCGCATCAGTCCGATAACGCTTCCAGCAGCGCCCCCTTCAAGTAGCCCGTCTCCGGAATAGTCACCACCTCCGGATGATCGATGGGTTGACCGGTGATCGCACGCAACGCCATGCGCCGCCCCGAGTCGGCCGCCGCGGCGTGAAGCATCTCCAGAAAGAGCGGCCTGCCGAGATGGAAGCTGCAGCTCGCGGTGAACAACAGTCCGCCCGGCGCGAGGATTCGCATCGCACGCAGGTTGATGTCCTTGTAGCCGCGGATCGCCGCGGCCAGTGACGCCTTGTTCTTCGCGAACGCCGGTGGATCGAGTACGATCGTGTCGAACCGATCGCCCGCGAGCTCGCGTTCACGCAAATACGCGAATGCATCTGCTTCGACGAGCTCTACGTTCGTGACGCCGTTCCGCGCACAATTGTCGGCGGCGCGGCGGAGCGCGTCGGCCGAAACGTCGAGGGCCACGACCGAGGCTGCGCCGCGTGCGAGGTGGAGCGCGAACGATCCGTGATAGCTGAAGCAGTCGAGCGCGCGCCCGC
>DASVYG010000090.1:0-10629 GCA_036392315.1 Gemmatimonadaceae bacterium | reverse complement strand
GAACGACAGTCAGATTCGGCGCGCGATCACGGCGATCGTCGCCGCCGGACTCGCGGAGCGGGCGCGCATCCGCGCGTTGACGCCGCTCCCGCCGGCCACCGGTGTGAACGCGGGTCTCCGGCTCGTCGTCGATCCGACGTCGAGCGGCGCGTTGCAGATCACAGGAACTGCGGTCTTACAAGTTTTCTCATACGACAAAACCGCCGGCATCGACACGAAGCGGCACGTGCGCGTCCGGCTGCGCATCGCCGATCGTCTCGCGTGGCTCGTGGCGACGCCGGACCTCGAGCTGCGAGCGCTCAGCGCCGACGTGGAGATTCCGCTCGACGGTGCGTCGCACGGAACGGCGTCGGTCACGCTGCACGACGCGCGCGTCTTCGGCCAATCGTGGGAGCGGCTCGTGCTCGGTACGGGCGCCGGCGCCGTGCCGGTGCTGCCCGAGGCGCGTGTTCTCCTCGCGTCCGCGATCCAACGCGTGACCGCGGACATCGGCGGCACGGCGTCGGTCGCGCTCGCGCAGCTCCTCACCGCGCTCGGCATCATCGACTCCGGCGGTGGTGTCGTCGGCGACGCGGTCGATCAACTGGTGTTCGATCCGGGCGGCCTCGCTCGCCAGCGGATTGCCGCCGCCGAAAGTGCGCTGTCGGCGTCGGTGTCCACGCTGCTTGGGTCGCTCGGTGCCAATGTCAACTTCGCCGCGCGCACGGTGCGCGCGCAGGGCGGCAGCGACACGAGCGGCCGCTTCGGCTGGCACGTCGACGTCACCGCGTCGCCGACTGGACTGACGGGCGACGTCAAAATTGGCGCGAGCGCTCCATCATCTGCCGGCGGCGTCGAGGTCGTGCTCGGGATGTCGCCGTTCCATGTGGACTTGAATTGGCACCAAGCCGGCGGCGGCACTGACGTCGTCACGCTGTGGCCGAATCCCGACGCGGCCGCGATCGGCCGCACCATTGCGAAAGCGGCGCCGAGTCTTGCGGCAAACGTCGCGCTCGAGCTCATGCGACGCGCCGACGACAGCGCGCGTCCGGTCATCGACGCCGCGCTCGACGCACTCGGTGTGCTGGGCGGCACGTCCGGCGATCCTTATCGGCCGATTCGGCCGCTCGCTGGTCTGCTCGCGGATCCTGCCGGCTGGTTGCGCAGTCCGCAGTCGCTCGGAAATGGTCCGGCGAAGATTCAGGGTTTGTTCGACGCGTTGCGTCCGATGCTTGGCATTTCCGGCGCACCGGGCACTCCGATCGCGCTTGCGAGCGGGGTGTCGCTCGCCGTTGTCGCGTCGGGTCCAGGAGCGCAGATCACACTCGACGTGGATGCATCGGCGTGGACGACACCGGGCGGCGCGACCGCTCGACTTGCCGCTGGACTCGGGGTCACGCTCACCGTCTCACCGTCAGGCCCGCCCGCGTTCGGACTCGAGTCGCATATCGGACTGCCAAACGGCGCGGCCGGACGACCGGCGGTCTATGTCAAACTCGGCGCGGGCGGCATCGAGTTGTTCCTGCGGCCGACGACCGGCGCTGACATCGTTCTCATCCCATTCGCGGGACTCGGAGCGCTCGCCGCGGCCGCGGAAGCGGCACTTCCGTTCCTGCTCGACCAACTCGCTGGTCTGTCGGCGCCGGTCGGCCCGCTCGTGGGGACGGTAGGTGACGCCCTCATGCTGCGCTCCGGCGGGCCGAAGAAGTTCGACGGCGCGGCGCTCCACGCATGGGCGCTCGATCCCGTCGGCAAGCTCACCGCGGCGCTGCCGTCGATCACGGCGACCGGCCTCACTGCGATCGCGCCGCTCGTCGACAGCTTCGTCCCGTCTGCCGTCAACGTCACGGCGAATTCGAATACTCTAACAGTGACGATCGGCGGCGTCTCGCTCGGATGGAGCCCGGCGACGAGCCGCGTGTCGCTCAATGCTTCGAGCATCGCGCTGCCGGGCATTGGTTCGGCGGGATTCACCGTCGCGGTGAGCTCGTCGGGTCTCGAGGAGCTGAGCGTCACCGCTGGACCGGCGACGATCGACGCCGGCGGGGTAACGCTGCGCCCGTTCGTCACCGTGGCGGCCGGGTTGTCGCCGGCCGGCGGCCGACGCGTGGCCGTCGGCATGGCGGTCGACGGCACGCATCGATTCGCCGCCCGATGGTTGATCGACACGCACACCTTCGCGCTGATAGCGAGCGACGGGCCGGTCGGCAGCGCAGTCGACACGACCGACGCGATGCAAGTCGCGCTGCGGATCGTCGAGGTCGTGGCCGATCTCGTGGCGACGGTGGCGATGTCGCAGTCGGCGGTCACGCAACTGCTGAATCAACCCGCCGGCGCCACGACCGTGCGCAATCTGATGCGCGGCGTCGTGCTGGAGGACGTCTCGAATCCAACGCATCTCGTCGCGGGACTGTTCGATCCGTCGACGCTGCTCGCGCGAATTCAAAAGCTGTTCGGCAACATCGCGGGCGCAAGCATCACGATCACGATCGACGCATTCCAGCTCTCGTTCACGAAGATCGACGGGACGATCGGCATACAGATCGGGCTCACGGGCCGGCTGCCGCTCATCAGCGGCGACGTGTCGCTGTGGCTCGAGAACGACGATTCGTGGATCGAGGGCAATCCGCCCGGCCCCGGAGGCCTGTTCGTCGGATTCCTCCCGGACACTCCGCCGCTCACGTTCACGCCGAGTCTCGTGGTGAACGGCGTTGGCTTGCGAATCGGAAAGAGCTCGGGACCGCTGCTCGACTTCGGCATCACGCTCGATTCGATCGCGCTGCATGCGTACGCGGCGCTCGATACGAGCGGCGCGAAGAGCGGGGGCGTGCAATTACAGTTCTCGAATCTCGCCGTCTCGGGCGCGGGAGCGAAGGGGGACAACGGCATCGCGCAGGGCGTGATGCGCGACACCGGTCCGACGCCGCCCAAGCCCGCGTTCTCGCCGGCACTCGCGATTCAGAAGCACGGCACCGATCCGGTGCACGTCTCGCTGCGCGCCGGCGACGGCGACGGTCCGTGGTGGATCGCGATCCAGAAAGGATTCGGCCCGTTGTACCTCGAGCAGATCGGCTTCGGTGCGACGATGCCGAGTGGGCGCGTGGAACGCATCTCGCTGCTCATGGACGGCTCGGTGTCGATGTTCGGCCTGACCTGCGCCGTCGACGATTTGCAGATCACGTATCTCGTCTCGAACGGCGATTTCTTCAATCCGAACAACTGGGCCGTCGATCTCGCCGGACTGGCCGTGTCGGCGAACATGGCCGGCGTCACGATCGCCGGCGGCTTGCTGAAGCAAACCACGCCGCAGGGCATCGAGTACCTCGGCATGCTGCTCGGCCGGTTCGCCGTGTACGGTATCACGATCTACGGCGGATACGGCGAGGGCGTGCAAAACGGCGAGAAGTTTACGGCGTTCTTCGCCGTCGGCGCGGTGAACGGACCGATCGGTGGACCACCGGCGTTCTTCCTCACCGGCATCGGCGGCGGATTCGGCATCAACCGCAAGCTCGTGGTGCCGACGGATCTCTCGAAGTTCGGCGACTACCCGCTGATCCAAGCGCTCGACATCGCCGCGAAGCCCACGGATCCGATGACGCAGCTGCGCGCATTGGGTCAATACTTCCCGATGGACAAGGGAACGTTCTGGTTCGCAGCGGGCTTGTCGTTCAACAGCTTCGCGCTCGTCGACGGCATCGCGGTGATCGCGGTGCAGATCGGCGACGGGCTCGACATCAACCTGCTCGGCCTCGCGCGCATGGCGCTCCCGCGGCCGCAGGTGGCGCTGGTGTCGATCGAGCTCGCGCTCCTCGTGCGCTTCTCGAGCTCCGAGGGCGTGTTGTGGGTACAGGCGCAGCTCACCGACAATTCGTGGCTGCTGTATCCCGACGTGAAGCTCACCGGCGGGTTCGCGTACGTGATCTGGTTCAAGGGCGAGCACAAAGGCGAGTTCGTGCTTACCCTCGGCGGCTACCATCCGGACTTTCATCGCGATGGCTATCCGGTCGTACCGCGTCTCGGTCTGCACTGGAGCATCGGCGACTACATCGTCATCAAGGCCGGGACGTACTTCGCGCTGACGTCCGAAGCACTCATGGCCGGCGGCGACTTCGAGGCGTCGGCAACGTTTGGACCGGCATGGGCGCAGCTCAAATTCGGTGCGAACGGTATCGTCTTCTTCGACCCGTTCCACTACCAGGTCGATGCATACCTGCGGATCGCCGCCGGCATCACGATCGATCTCGGATGGTTCGGCGAGCTGACGATCTCGATCAGTCTCGGCGCGCGCATCGAGGTCGCGGGCCCCGACTTCCACGGAACCGCCGAGTTTGACGTCGGTCCGATCTCGCTGACCGTTTCCTTTGGCGGTTCGGACAAAGCGCAGCTGCAACCGCTCGCGGCGGACGCGTTCATCCAGAAGTACCTGGCGCCGGCCGAAGGCGGTGGCGGTGCCGAAGCACACGCGGTGATGACGTCGTTCGGTGCGCTGCCGGCCAAGGGCGAGAAGTCCACGCCCGACGGGTCGGCGGCGCGGCCGTTCGTCGTCGTCGTGGAATTCGGTTTGACGTTCACGAGCACGGTGCCGGCAACGACGGTCACGAGACAGAACGCGCCGTCGCCGACGACGAACCATCCGCCCAGCGGCGCGCTCGGCGTCGCGCCGATGCTCGAGTCGAACGTCACGCCCGCGATCACGCTCTCATGGATGCGCGACGGGGCAGTGCAAACCTTCCCGTTCGTCGCGACCGCGCGACCGTTCGGCCAATTCCCAGTCGGGACCTGGGGATTGCCGCAGGATTCGAACAATCAGAAAGTTCCAAAGGGCGAGATGATCGAGGCGCTGAACGGGCTCGATCTCGCTGCATACGCAACGCCATCTCCGGGCGGGCCGGAGATCCCGTATTTCCAGGTCGAAATCGGCAAGCGCAAACCCCTGCCGTTCTCGCGCCAGGCCGTGGACGTCTCGACGCTGAAGACGCAGGCGAATGCGGTCACGGCGCTCGTCACCGAGCCGACGACCGTGCCGGCCGCGTTCGCGGCTGCGGGCGCGTATCTCGCGAGCACCGCGACGCCGACCGCATTGGCGGCCCTTCGTGGCGAGCGTCAGTCGCCGCCGCTGCTCGGATCACTCGCCGAGCGACTGGACGCGAATGAAAATACTGTAATTCCCGGAATCGGGACGCAGCCGCCGGGGAAAGTATACGACCATTTCGTCGACCCGCCGATCGCCGTTGGAATGATGTCGGGCGCATCGATGGGAATCCGCGTCTCGCAACCCGCGCGCACCACCGTGAAGGATTCAGCGCGTGCGTGGCGCGTGTCGCCGCCGACGCTCGCATCGGTCGACGCGCACCGAAGCGCGTCGATCGCGGCCAGGCTGGTCGTCATCGAGCCGAGCGTCGTGAGCACCGGCCGCGCCGGCACCGTGATCGCCGCGGTCGATGTTCCACCGACGGCGATTGCGCACGCGGCGCCCGTCGTCGTCGCACGTACCGGCGCCCCGAACACCGGCCAGCTCGATGGATTCACCGCGGCACTGAGTGCCGGACGGGGCAACCTAGGCCGCGTCCGTGGCGCAAAGGCGCGGGCGTCGGCAAGACCCGGCGCGACGCTCATGCCGGGCGCGATCGTCGTGCTGAAGATGCCCAACGCACGCGCCGACGCGGCGCTCGAGGGAGATCGCCCGCGTCTTGGCGTGAGCGGCGCACCCGCGCGCGTCGTCATCCTCGGCCATGGCGGACGCGTGATGACCGACAGCGTCGTGAGCAATGGCGGCACCGTCGACATCGCGCAGGGTGCGGAGCGCATCGTCGCCGTCGGACAAGGAACGGCAGACGTCGACATCGACACCGGGCTCGCCGGATGGCACTCGGGAATGCAGCTGCCGTACGCAGGTTGGTCGACGGCCGTTGGACCAGGTTGCGTCGTTCGATCCGCCGGCAATCGGTTGCGACGCCATCCCGAGCGACTCGACGCAGGTTGGGTCGCATGCTCTGAGCTCGCCGCCGACGTGAGCACCGTAACGACGACATTCACCGACGCGCCGACGACGGTCGTCATCGTTCTCGACGACCCCGCGGCGTTCGGCAATACGGTTGACGGCCGTCAGCTTCTGCTCGGGCTCGACGGCGCCAGTCGAGTGCGCGACGCGGGCGGCCGCGAGCAGCCGCCGGTGTTGCTGACGATGGAAAATCGCAGCGTGCTCGCCTACGACATCATCCCGGCCGGCGACCGTCCGGTCGTCGTGACCATCGCGAGCGAACAAGGCTGGTCGCTGGTTGGCGTGATGGGATCGTCCCGTATCACGGCCGCGGGCGCGATTGCGCTCATCTCGGCGCGCGGGCTCGATACCGCGGTCCGTCCGCTCGCCGCGCGATCATCGACCTCGGCGGTGCCGAGCCGGCTGACGTGGCTTGGTCCGACGCGCACGCCGGCCGAGCGCGCGAAGGCCAAGCAGCTCGCGAGCGGCCGGTCGCTGGCGCCATTGAAACCGTTGAAGGCCGTGTCGTCAAAGCGCGTGCCCGCGAGACACGTGCGCTCGAGGCCCGTGTCGAAGCCCGCAGCCAAGGCGGAGAAGTCAGCGGCGAAAAGGAGAGTGGCCGCAACCAAGAAAAAGACGCCGAAGAAAACGTCGACCAAGAGAAGATCGACCAAGAAAAGGTCTACCAAGAAAAAGACGCCGATGAAGAAAGGACGCCGCTGATGCCCAAGACCGGATACTTCGTGCTGCACTCGAACTTCCTGCCGACCGTGACCGCGGGTCAGTACGACCTCGTGACGACGCAGGATGGGCTGCCGTTCACCGTGGCCGAGGCGGACACGCATGTGACTGTTGCCGCACCGCGGTTCGTGATGCCGACGGACCAAATCTTGTCGAGCTTCCCGCCGGCCAACGGCGAGGGCGCGTTCGGTGATCGGCTGCCGCAAATCGTGCTCAAGCGGCGCACGTTGCCGTGGGAACGCAATCCGGCGGAACAGATTCCGGTCTCACCCATTCCGTGGCTCGCGCTCGTCGTCGTCGCGGAAGGCGAAGCAACGCTGTCCACCGCGACGCCCGTCGCGCAGTGCGTCACCCCGGGGACTACGCTGCTCGACCTCGCGACGGACAAAGACGTCGAGCAAGGACTGTATCTCGCGGTCACCGAGACGGTGGTGAAGAAGATCTTCCCGTGCAAAGACGATCTCGAGCTGCTCGTGCATGTGCGCGAAGTCGATATCAACGATACGGAACTGGCGAACGGCGACGACGATGGATGGCTCGCGGTCGTTCTGGCCAATCGTCTCCCGGTATTCGATGCGGGCGCGAACAAGCCGGTGCGCTACATGGCGTGTTTGGTGAACATCGAAGGCCAGCTCGACGCGTTGCCGCCGCCGTTGCCGCCGGACGATCATTTCCGCTGGGAGCTCGCGCAAGACTGGACGGTGCTCGGATCGATCGATCCGACGATCGGTCCCGATCCGCGCGTGATGGGCGGGATCGGGCTCGGCGGCGTCTCGCTTCCGCTCGCCGGCGGCATGCCCGCGGGCATGCGCGCGAGGGGACGCGCGGCGCGTGCGCGACTCGCGCTCCCCGCAACGATGTCGCAACCCGCGGCGTCGGCGCACGTCGGCGCGTCGATCGACGGCGGCGCGACGATGCATGAAGCGCCGGTCGGCGCGCAGTGGGCGTCGGCGACCGAGAAAGTGTCGTCAGTCGCGCTCGATCCGGACGCGAAGCGGCTCGTCCGCGACACGATGGCGTCGGGGTTCCGCTACCCGATCGAAGCGTTCGCCATCGAGAAGGTGTTGCGCTTTCCCGTGCTCGCGCATTGGTCATTCACCACGAATGAAGGCGCGACCTTCGAGACACTCATGGAGGACCTCGACGTCGGTCTGCTCGGGACGGTGCCAACGCCAGCCGCGGACGCTCCACCTCCCGCGCGACCCGCGCCGGAGGTCGTCGAGACCGGACACATCGGCCTCGGGCACCGCGCTCGCCGCGGCGACGCAATGCGCGCGTGGTATCGCGGGCCGTTCGTTCCGTTCCCGACGTTGCGCGATCCAGCGGGCGGCGGCGCACCGCTGCTCGCCCACGCCGCCGATCAACTCCGACGTGTCGTGCCCGACGGACGCGAGGATCTCTCGCTCGCCGCCGCGTTCGAGATCGGACGACTGCTGGGTCTCTCGCAGCTCTCGGTTGTCTCGGCGCTGCTTCGCTTCCGCAACGAGCAGTTCGGCGCGGGCCGCGTGCGCGAGCTGCTCGCGACGCTCACGCCGTTCAAGATTCCGGCGTTCGTCGACGCCACGATCGACCTCGGGCGCTTCGTCGCCGCACAAATGGTTGGTGAGATCGTGAAGAATCCGGCGGACACGATCGGGCCACGCCGTCCCATCGCGGACCCGGGGCGCGAGCTCGACGTGAAGGGGAATCTCGATCAGATCATCGCCACCGGGTTGGGACTCGATCTCGCCACCGTGCGAAAGACGAGCGACCAGATCGGCATCGTTGCCGCGGTGGCGCAGGCGCAGGTGCCAATCGCCAACGCGAGCGGCGCGATCAAGCTCGACGCGCCGACGCTCGCCGGAATGCGCGTCGCGCTGATGAGCGAGCTCGTACACACACTCGGCGTCGCGGCGCCACAACTCGCCGGAAAGTTGACGACCACCGCGCCCACCGCGGCAAAACGTACGACGGCAAAACGTACGGCGCGCCGCGCTTCCCGGCGCGTCCCCGAGCCCGACGCCCTCGACGCCTTGCTCGAGCAAGCGGCGGCGCGCGACGAAAACGAGGAGGATCAGCCATGAGCCCACTCATGCAGCTCGACGCCAACATCGTGCTCAGCGCCGCGGTGAGCGCGGCACAGAAGTACGCGTCGCTTCTTGTCGACGATGATCCCGATGACGGCAAGCACGTGGTCCCCGGCGAGCTTCGACGTTTTCTCGCACGCTTGCGTCTCCTCAACGGCGTTCCGTTCAGCTACCTCGTTCCCGACGCCGAGCTGCTGCCGATCGAGTCGATCCGGTTCTTCTACGTCGATCGCGCGTGGACCGACGCGCTCGTGCAGGGCGTGCTGAGTGTCGGCACGATCACGACCGCCGACCGCGCGCAGCTCGAGGCAGTCTATCCATACCTTCGAAACGAAGTGGACGAAGCGGAGCGAACGATCCGCACGCCGCAGGGCGAAGAACGGCTCCAGGGTCCGGCTGGGACGATTACCGGTTTTCTCATGCGGTCACGGGCGGTCTCCGGGTGGCCCAACCTGCACGTCCGCGCCTACTCGCGCGATGTGATCGCCGACGACGCCCTGACGACCGCCGCCGAGTCGGACCCGAATCGCATGAAAGTGCTGCGCATGGAGCGCCTCGCGCCGGCCGTGCTGCTCGTGTTGTTCGACGGCGTGCCCGCGGTCGTTCACATCGAGGAGCCGCGCCAGGGCATTCAATTCGGCGTTCGACTCAATCCGGCGGACCCGCCGGCCAACCGCACGGCGAAGGTCAACGTGCGGGACAACCTCACAGGCGATCCCGTACCGCCCGAGGAAACGTTCACGACAGCGAACTCCGTCGACGTTCCGTTCCGGCCCAATGCGCCGGGAGTGATCAATGTCGTCGAGTTGCGGAAACGTCTCGCCGCGAAGGCGCCGAACGCGGGCGGATCGCTCGAGCCGAACGAGTACGCGCTGCAGATGCTGCGTTTTCCGTATCGCCAGGTCTTCGGCGATCCCAAGAACCTCGAAGGCCAGCGGTTCTACAACCTCGACCAATTCGCGGTGACCATCGCGTTGACGGACTGGAAGTCGACGGTCGCGTCCAAAGTGATCCCGGTGATGCCATGACAGCCCCACGCAACTTCGATCCCGGAACCATTCGCGAGATCACCGCGAGCAAGCGGTTTCTCGCCGCCGATCGCGCGCAGCTCGACATCGGCGCCATCTCGACGTGGGATCCCTATCTGCTGCGCGAGCATCGATTGCTCGTGCCCATCGATGTGCAGGCGCTCTATGTGCCCCCGGGAAGCACCGAGAAGATGGTGCGGCTCCCGATGCTCGTCGCGGGCGCCAATGGCGTTGCCGTGAGCAATCCCGAGGACGGAATGCCCGCTCCGTTCGACGCGGGCGCAGCGCGACCGGCAGGCGTGCACCTTCATTGGGCAATGCCCGACGCGTTGCTTCGCGGCACGCTGGAGCAACGTCCGGCCGGCGCACAGAATCGGCTCTCGCTCCCGATACTTCCCGATCGCTGGGTGGTGCTGCGAATCGTGCTGCCGAAGAATGCCACCGATGTCGTCGTTACGGGCTGGCTGCTGGAGTCGGATCGCGCCATTGCCGTTCCTCTTGGCTCGTGGACCGAAGGTGGCGCCGCGTCGAAGAGCGCGACGCCGGCCGGCGTCGCGATCGATCCGGCGCAGCTCACCGGCACCGTCGGAGGCTCGGTGAGCTGGTCCGCGGTGTACGACGCGGTGCTCAACCGCTTCGCGTTCTACGACCCGCTCGGTGACATCGCCAACCTCGCGCCAAACGGCGTCGACGCGGACTGCGCGTCGTATCTCGTCACCGGATGGTGGAGCAACGCCGCGAATGACGCGCTCGACTCGGCGCGCAGCGACGACAGCTTGCACGAGCTACTCGACCAGCTGCGCTGGCGGCTCCTCTACGAGTGGGGGGACGAGCA
>DASVYG010000089.1:0-7712 GCA_036392315.1 Gemmatimonadaceae bacterium | reverse complement strand
GCGCGAAGCGGCGCAGAATCGCGGCCGAGTTCTCGATCTCGGCACGCGCCGCTTCGGCGTCGAGTGACGTGAACGCGGTGTGCGTCATGCCGTGGCATGCGAGCTCGTGACCCTCACGCACCACGCGATCGACCGTGGCGGGGTAGCGATCGGCGACGTCGCCGGTAGTGAAGAACGTCGCGGGCACGCCTTCCTCGGCGAGTAGTTCGAGCAACGCCGGCGCGCCCTGTTCCATTCCCCGGAACCCGTGGAGAAACGGCGGACAGTCAGGCTCGAGATCCACCGTGAAGGCAACCACCGGCGGATCGCCCATCATGGTCGCCACTCGTAGCCGAGCTGCGCCAATGCGTTGGTCCGCGCCGCACCGTCGACAAAAGCGAAGTTGCTGACGTGTTCCACACCTAGCGTCGCTCGCAATGTCATGCTCGAGGTGCGGGATGTCGGCGTCCACGTGGCCATGGCGCGAGCGCGATGCTCGCCGGGGTGGTGCTCGATCTGCACGAAGCGAAACCCGGCGTCGTTCGGGCCCCCGGACGTCGACGCATAGCGGTTGCCGCTTCGCACTTCGTACGCGCCCGTCACTGCGAACGATCCCAGTTGGACTGATTCACCATCGATCGTGAGGTATCCGCCAAGCCCGCGCGGACCGAGCGGATCGCCAAGGATCACGCCGTCCTGTTGCACTCCACTCGAGAAATCCGTGTGCGTGTAGTACCGAATTCCCGTCTGGTGATACTCGGCGCGGACCCCGAAGCGTCCGCACTGGGCGATGCAGCTGAGTGAGACCCCGGCAATACCGCCGCCGTCCTGGAACAGCGTGCTGTGAAGACGTCGGGCGTCGAAGTCGTCGACGACGCCCTCGGCGTATACGTCGAGACCGGCGAGTGAAGGCGCGTGGACGTGAAAATCCACGCCGGCCAGCTTGTTAGAGAACAAGAAGTCGCTGTTCGGACGAAAGGCGACGTCGATGATCGGAAAGGCGTCCGCCGCGCGATCGGCGAAGCTTGCGGGCGGCGCGCCGTTGCCGCCCATCTCGTCGATCACTTCGACACCGAGCTCGAAGAGCCGGTGCGGATGCGCCTCGAGATGATAGGCAACGAGCTTGGAATGCGGATGCACCTGATGCGACGTGCCGAGGTCGGCCACGATGAGCGCTCCCTGCATCGGACCGAGATGACGAAAGACCCACGGAAGAGCCGCCGGCCGGTCGTTCGACAGACGAATCATGTCGAGTGACGGTGCGTTCTGAGACAACAATAATCCACCCGTTGGCGCTTGGCTGAACACCGCGTACTCTCGGCCGACGTCGATCGAGAGATTGCCGAACAGAAGATTCGCTCCGCCTGATTGCAGCCGCACGATCTGCGTGGCGCTGCCTCCCTCGCGCGCCGCGCCTCCGGAAAAGCGTGGGCTGGCTGACACCGCAACGTATCGTCCGAGCAGAGCGCTGTGCATCGTCTCGAGCGCGGCGGTCGCACCGTCGGTCACGGGACGTCCCACACGGTATGACGCCAGCGGATTGATCGTCGCGTCGATCCCGCCGTTCGAGTCGGCGGGAATTCGCCGATATGGGCTGTCGAGATAGGCCGCATCCAGTCGAACTCCGTCCAGGGCGCGCGCGGATTGCGGCGCATAGCCGGCAAGGTCCGCGGCAATTACGTCGTCGGCCCATGCGCGGGCATCATCATTCCGACCGAGATTGCGCCGCGCCTCCGTGAGCAGTCGCACGATCTCTCGTCGGCTCAACGGTCGTGCACCGATGGCAATCGTGTCGATCAGCCCCAGGCTCGCCAAACGATCGATGTCGGCATATACGCGCGCATCCGGTGCGACCCGCGGCGTTGCCTGTCCGTGCGCGGCGTGAGTTACGGCGGCGAGAACGACGCCGGACAGCACGTGGCGGCCCATCAAGAACGCCCTACAGCCACCCCTGCGTTCGGTACCAATCATACGTCTCTCGAAGACCCTCCTCGAGCCCGATGCGCGGCACGAAGCCAAGCTCGCGCTTCGCGCGCTCGTTCGAGCAGATCCAGAATTGCGGCTTGGTGAGCGCGATCTTTTCACTCGTCAGAAGTCCGGCCGTCCCGCCGACTCTCGCAAGTACGTCGCCAGCGGCAGCGCCTAGGCCGATCAACCATTCCGGGATTTCGGCGTCGACGAACAGCGAGCGCCGGGCCACGCGCGCTGCCGACTGAAACAGATTGGCCCACTGCACCGGCGCATCGTTCGCGAGAAAGAACGTTCCGCCCTCGGCCGGCGCCGCGCTCGCGGCTCGCACGATGCCGTCGGCGACGTCCCGTACGTGCGCGATGGAGATCCACTGCCGCCGATTGGCCGGATGAATCGCGATACCGAGACGCGCGAGCCGAAACATCGAAAGAAAGTCGCGGTCGCGCGGCCCGTAAACTGCTGCCGGACGCACGATGACCCACGACATCCCCTCTGCCGCGCGCACCACGTCCTCGGCGTCGAGTTTACTGCGACCATAGGCTTCGATGGGCGCGGGCGACATGTCCTCTGTCACCGGCGCGTCGAAGAACGACGCTGGACCCGCGGCTGCCTGCGACGAGACGAACACGAATCGGGAAACGTTCGCGCGTCGCGCGAGGTCGACGATCCGTTGTGTCAGCGTAACGTTGGACGCTCGAAGGAGCGCGCGCGTGGGCGCTCGCGTCGCACCGGCCGCGTGAACGACGACATCCGCACCCGCGAGCATCTCTTGGATCGACGACCCATCGAGATCGCGCCGCACGATTGCGCGCACGGTGGCACCGCTCGCCGCGAACCGCTCGCAGAGGTGGTACCCGATGAATCCATTTGCGCCTGTGATCGCGACGATCATGCGACGTAGCTTCGCGGCTCGCGACGAAAGTCGGTAGTAGCGGGCTGGACGTTTTTTAGTGCTGGTTGGTCCGCCGCGTGCAGTTGTCGGCCGCCCACGACCATCACGGACCGACAACGATGCGAGAGCACAACGCCAACCCGGGCGGAGACAGCGCCTCGATTTGGATCGGCACCTTCGACGTCCCGAGCTTCCCGTCGCTCCGGGCAAACGCGAGGTGCGACGTCTGCGTCGTCGGAGCGGGAATCGCCGGGTTGTCGGTGGCGTACATGTTGACCAAGGCCGGCAAGAAAGTCGTGGTCGTCGATGATGGGCCGATCGGCGGGGGCGAATCCGGTCGCACCACGGCGCATCTCACCAACGCGATGGACGATCGCATTTATGTGCTCGAGCACGTGCATGGCGCCGAGGGCGCACGGCAGATCGTCGAGAGCCACGGTGCCGCCGTCGATCGCATCGAGCGGATCGTGCGCGACGAGCACATCGACTGCGACTTCCAGCGTCTCGATGGATATCTCTTTCTCGGCGGCGATGACCGCGAGCGCGTTCTGGACGAAGAGCTCGCGGCCGCGCATCGCGCTGGTCTCGCCGGCGTCACTAAGTTGCCGCGCGTGCCGAACATCGCCTACGACCTGGGCCCCTGTCTCCGGTTCCCGGATCAAGCGCAGTTTCACGTCCTCAAGTACCTCGCGGGATTGGCACAGGCGATCGTCATGAGCGGCGGCCGTATCTACTGCGACACGCACGTTGCGAGCGTGGAAGGCGGCTCGCCATGCAAGGTGAAGACGAGCACCAAGCACTCGATCACCGCCAATGCCGTGTGCGTGTGCACGAACGCGTCGATCACGGACATGTTCAAGACCCACATGAAGCAGGCGCCCTATCGCACGTTCGCGATCGCCGCCGTGGTCCCGCGCGGTTCGGTGCCCGCGGGACTCTATTGGGACACGCCCGATCCGTATCACTACGTCCGACTGCAGCAGCTCGACGAGCCGGTGCCGGGCGCGCTGAGCGGCGATACGATGTACGACGCGCTGATTGTCGGCGGCGAAGATCACAAGACTGCGCACAAGGACGACGCGGACGCGCGCTGGGCTAGCCTCGAGCAGTGGATGCGCCAGCGATGGCCGCAGGCGCGCGAGATCATCTATAAATGGTCCGGCCAGATTCTCGAGCCGAACGACTACATCGCGTTCATCGGCCGAAACCCCGACGGCGCCGAGAACGTGTACATGGCGTCCGGCGATTCGGGCCAGGGCATGACCCACGGAACGATCGCCGGAATGCTCCTCAGTGATCTCATCCTCGAGCGGCCGAACGATTGGGTGTCGCTCTACGATCCCAATCGCGTGTCGCTGCGGGCCCGACCGATCGAGGAGTTCGCCAAGGAGAACGCGGACGTCGCCCTGCAGTTCGTCAAGGATTACGTCTCGCCCGGCGATGCCGCGTCGGAATCAGAGATTCCGCGCGGCGAAGGTCGTCTCATTCGACATGGACTGCACAAGGTCGCCGCCTACTGCGACGATCGCGGCGTGCTCCACACGCGGTCGGCGGTCTGCACGCATCTCAAGTGCATCGTCCAGTGGAACAGCGCCGAGAAGACGTGGGATTGCCCGTGTCACGGCTCGCGGTTCGATCCCTACGGTAAGGTGCTCAACGGCCCGGCGGTGAGCGACTTGGAGAAGCTCGAGAGCTGATCGCTACCGCATGGCGCCGCACTTGGAATCGCGCGGCGACGGCACCCCGTACTTCGCATGAACGGCGCTGGCCTTTCCGTCGGTGATCGTCACGACGAACAGGTCGTCGTAGGTCGCGTCGCAGATAGCGCTCGGGCGTTTCGCCCCGAGCGCTTCGACGATCGCCGGCACCGTATTGGAATGCTCCACGACGAGCACGGTCGAGCCGGAATGTTTACTGATCTCGGTTATGACATCTCGAATATGGCTCGGACTCGTGGCCGGAACGACAATCTCGGTGAGTCCAAGCGCGGACGCCGTTGGCTGTCCGGTCGCTCGGGTGCGCGCGAACTGGGTGGTGATCACCGCGCTCACGCCCGCATCGCGGACGGCGGCCCACAGATCCCGCGCTCGTGCTTCACCCGCCGCGGTCAGTGGTGGATCATCGGCGGGTGTTCGGGCCTTTTCCGCATGGCGCACTACGATCACGGTCTCTTGCGTGCCCTGCGCCGCGGCCGACACCGCGAAGAACGGAACGGCTAGAACCGCGAACAGCAGTCGTTTCATGATGTCAGATCATTGTCCACTTGAACACCGCCTTCATCGCGGCCGCGAACATGGCGAGCTCGGTCATGGCGCGCGCACGGAAGAGCGACGGTGCAGGCCGGCTCGCTCCGCCAAACCAGCGCCGCTTTGCCGGCCGCACGCCGATCGCGTCGGCCAGCTCACGTCCGTTGCGCCAGCGATCGTCGCGACGTTTGACCAGACACCGCTCGATGGCCGACGAGAGTTCGGCCGGAACCGTTGGCACCAGCGTCGCGAGCGGCGGATGTTCCTCGGCGATGTGTCGCGCGGCGAGCGCCTCGAAGGTCGTTCCGTCGAATGGCAGTGTGCCGCTCAACATGTAATACCCGAGCACGCCCAGCGAATAGAGATCGCTTCGACCATCGATGTCGAGCTCGCCCGCCGCCTGTTCGGGCGACATGTAGTGCGGCGTGCCGAATGCGCGCGACGCGTCGGCATGGATCGGATCCACGGAGCGAAGCAAGGCAACGCCGAAGTCGGTCAGCATCGCCCGCCCACTTCCACGCTCGATCAGAATGTTCTCCGCCTTGAGGTCGCGGTGCACCACACCGTCCCGGTGCGCCGAATCGAGCGCGAGCGCCAGATCGCGCAGTACTCGCTGCACCTCGGCGGCCGGCAGTCGGCGCTCGCGACGCATCCGCTCGGCGAGCGATTCGCCGTGCACGTACTTCATCACGATGTACACGAGCGGCGCGTCGTCCGCGTCGCCGCCGACTTCGCCGAACGTGTGAACCGGAACGATGTTCGGATGGCTGAGACGCGCCGTGAGCCGCGCCTCGCGGCGGAACCGCTCGCGCTGTTCGCCGGACGACGTGAACTCGTAGCGCAGAACCTTGATCGCCACCAACCGATGAAGTGCGATGTCACGCGCAAGGAACACGACACCCATGCCGCCGCGACCAATCTCGCGCACGACTTGGAATTGCGTGCCCAGGTGTTTGACGATTTGCTCGCGCTCCCATTCAGCCGACGTCGGCTTCAGCTCGCCGGGAATCGGGAGCTCGAGCGTGTCTGCGTAGGGATCGACGAGAAACGACGAGGGACTCATGACCAGCACCGAAAATGAAACAGGGCTTTGAAGCTCGGAGCGCGCCGTCTGCGGCGCGTATTACATCTGACACCAACTCCGCCTCGAGGGTTTGCCTAAGGAAGGAGCGTGCCTCATTCGTCCCACTACGGAACTCGTTGACGAGAAGTTACTTAGCGTGATGACACGTGCGGTCCGGTCATTTCATAGTGTCCGATAATGGGACGAACCGGTCGGGCGTGATACGCGACCAGCGCAGTTCCGAGTATCCGGAACTGCGCTGGTCGCTATGCTCTCTTCCTGTTCGCCCCGTATTTCGCCCGTGTTACCAACTACGTGTACAGCACTTCCTCCCGCCTACCAGGTGACTGCCGCAGGACTATCCGGATATGTGCCGTCGTCGCAATGGGCCGTCACGAGCAGACTGCGCGGCGGATCTCCGATCAGGTTCGAAGACGAGTGGATCTGCGAGAGGTCGATCGACCAGTGGGACGTCGACTGGTTGTCGCTCCGGACGCCAACGCCGTGCAGGACGCCATCGCCCTGCGTGAAGTCCTGTTGGGACTGATAGTGCACGTAGCGCGAGTAGCACGTCGGAGGAAGTGACGGGTCGGCATTGGGCACGCAATACGGATTGAAGTTGAGCGCAAAGTTTCCGCTCGGCGACTTCACGTAGGTCGCCACTTCGTTGAAGCTGACCGTGACGGTGTAGCCGCCACTCACGAACCTGCACTGCTCGTGATTCGGGCCGACTTCCTGATCGCCGCCGGACGCGCCGCCGCCTCGTCCGTTGCTGCCACCCGCTGTGTAGTTGCCGGGAACCCAATACCAACCCACGGTACCGTCGCTGTGTGTGCGGCACTGGCCCTTGCCATTGCGCGACAGCCCGCTGCCGGCATAGTACGTCGTGCCACCGACGTAGATGACGAAGCTTGAATTGACGGGAGTGTTCGGGCTCGAGACCCCTGTCGAGAACGCCGGGGCCGATGTCGCGGCCATCCGTGGCGCCGTAGGCTCGTTGCTACATGCGGCGACTGCGCTGGCGACCAGCGCGAGTGCTGCATAGCGAATCGTGTTCATGGTGTCCTGCTCCGTGCTGGGGTTGTCGGTTATGCCGCCGACCAAGCCCCTCCTTCGGTAGCCCGGCTGTCTCCGAGAGACCCGTGGCTTTGCGAACCGGCCTCGCGGCCGGGGTGCCCTTGTCGCGAGGTGTGTCCTTCGCGGCCCTTCAGTTCCTGACCAACGCACCGGCTGCTTCGTCCTGCCGATGTGTACTGCTGCGAGGCGCCATCACGGCTCGCCTCGAGCACGGAGCCAATCTTTGATTTTCGAGGGGTCGTCACCATACGACTTTGGTTATAGACAGCGTTGTCTTGGTCCCCATGAAACGGCCGGGGCGCCCCACAGCCTTCTCGCCACGTTGACTCAGTCTTTTTCGCGTTCACACGCGCCCACGTCCGCCCTCTTGTTGCGCGCCAACGTCGATCGCCTCGTCGCGGGCGGACGGGTTGTGCTCGCGGCGATTGCATTCGTGGCCATGGCGTCGGACGGCGCGGTCTTGGACCGCTGGCACGTGCTCAGT
>DASVYG010000088.1:0-40707 GCA_036392315.1 Gemmatimonadaceae bacterium | reverse complement strand
CCGTGAGACCCTCGTGTTGCATCGATCTCGACACGCGATCGACCGCGTCAAGCAGTGTGTCGGATCATCTCACCACGCGGTACGATGCGGCGTGCAAGGCGACCGATCGAGTCATCGTCGCGGGCGATCGCCTCACCGTCGTGCACGATCGTCTATTCAAGCGATCGGGTAACCTTTTCGGCCGGAGCGATTCGTGGTTCGGCGTGGCGGATCATCTCATCGCGTCGAACGACTCGCTCAACACGGGTGCGGGTCGGTCGCTCAACGCGTTCGCTTCGGGTCGACCGCACGATCGGGTCCGCTGATCGCGGGTGCGGGTCGGGCACGCACGCGGTCGGATCAGCGAATCGAGCGATCGCTTCGTCTCACCACGTGTCGCGATCGACTGCGCGCAACAGCGTGTAGATGTGGTGCAGCGGCGTGGTCGTCTCAACACGTTGTATGATCATCTCTTCATGGTGGACGATCGTCTCCTTTATGGTGCACGATCGTCTCGTGACGCGGAACGATCATCGATCGCGGTAGCGCTGTCTTTCTGGCCACGGTGTACGGTTATCTCGAGACGCGATAAGAGTTGCTGAATGGCGGAGGCCGAGCGATTCGCATGCTGAGGTGGAGCATGCGACGGGCGACCGACCCAGTACGCACTCCGCCGAGACGCTGTATCTGCGTGCCAAGCAACGAATGGGGCTCCGGTCACGAGATCGCAGCAGGCAGAGACGGCAACCGTGGGCTCTTCCTGGCCCATATTAGATAAGTCGCCGCGAATGCCGAAATGCTCACATGATCAGCGCGAGATCGATGGACGCGTCTCGCACAACACGCGCGACAATCGGCGCTCCAAGTCGCTCGGCCTCAGGGCGAGCTGACGTGTCTCAGATGCGCGACGACGATTGCCGACCTGGCCCGTTCACCGTTGACGCGAGCCGTCACGGTCGTCGTGCCGAGGGCCACGGCCGATACCACGCCGGCGGCGGAAACAGTCGCCACGGCGGGATTCGAGGAGGTCCACTCCACGCCCTTGGGCGTTTGCACCGGACGACCAAGCGATGTCGCCGAGAGCGTCAACGTCACCGGGCTCGCGGTCGCGATCGTATCGCCGACGAAAATCGTGTCGATAGCCGGCGTCAGGGTGAGCGCGAGGCCGGGGGGCGCGTTCGGATCGGTCAAGGAGTCGCTCGAGCACGTGAGGCCGGTGGCAACGATGAACACACTGGCAACAATGAAATATCGGGCGTAGCGCATGGTTTCCCCGAGTAGATCAGGACAGGGTTCTCGGAGCAACGTAATGGCCGAGGACGCGCGCCGAAATGGAGCGCGAAGAGTCGCATTGCCTCAGGTCGCTTTGAGCTGACCCTCGAGGTATCCGAGCACCGTCATCGCGACGAAGATCGCGAGGAGCCCCACCGCCGCCGTCGTCGCGAGCCAGCGGTGATTGAGCCGCGCGCCGAGACCCGGGACGGCCGACAACAACAACGCGACGCCAATGAGCGTCGCGTCGATGAAGATTCCCAGTACCGCGCCCGATATCGTGCTCCACAACACGATCGACGTGCGCATGCCGGTCGGTCTACGGCTTGATCTGAATCGGCGCACCTTGCGGCACTGCGCGCCAGATCTCCTCGATCTCCTCGTCCGTCACGGCAATGCAGCCTTCCGTCCAATCGTACTCACGATGCGCCGCACCGTAGCTCTTGAACGCCGGCGGCAGGCCGTGGATCATGATGTCGCCGCCCGGCGCCACGCCGAGCGCGTTGGCGCGCTGCAGATGCGCCGCATCCGGATACGAGATGTGCAGCGCCATGTGGAACTTGCTCTGCGGATTCTTGTAGTCGATCCGGAACAGACCTTCGGGCGTGCGATTGTCGCCGATCTTCAGCTTGTCGCCGGTCGGTTCCTTGCCCAGCGCGACGCCGTACGTGCGAACCGGGAAGCCCGCCTGGTACAGTGTCAGCGTGTGCTTGGATTTTTCGACGACGATGCTGTCGGCCGTGATCGCCCCCTTGAGACCCACCATGGGGGTGTGGCTGATCGTCGGCGTGGCGACGATGAGCGTCGCGATCGCCGTATCGTGCGGGGTAGCCGACAGTGAAACCGCGGCGCCGAGCAGGAGAAATAGCATAAGACTACGAAGGCCTACGCCAGCGAGCGGGCGTGGGGAGAGAAAATACTCGAGTGGCCGTTCTCTTTAACGACGCTCAATATACCGGACCGGTCACCGTTCGTTCCAGGGGTGGCGCTCTTGCAAATTGCCAAAACGATGTGTCCGCTTCGACTTACATGAGCGGCCTTCCCACTCTCCGATATTCCGACCATGGCCCTCCTCTACCGATACCTCCGAGGCTACTGGCACCTCGTTGCGTTGGCACTCGTGCTGGCGGCAATCAACCAGGTCTTCTCCCTCCTCGACCCGCTGATCTTCCGCCACGTCATCGACGACTACGCCACCAAGTACGACCACTACTCCAACGCCCAGTTCGTCCGGGGCGTGACGCTCCTGCTGTCCATGGCAGTGGGCGTCGCGTTCGTCTCACGGGTCGCCAAGAACTTCCAGGACTATTTCGTCAACGTCGTGACGCAACGTTTGGGCGCGCAGCTCTATTCCGACGGGATTCGCCACTCCCTGTCTCTGCCGTTCCAGGTCTTCGAGGACCAGCGGAGCGGCGAAACCCTCGGCAAGCTCCAAAAAGTGCGCGCCGACACAGAAAAATTCATTGCCGCGTTCGTGAACATTCTCTTCACGAGCCTCGTGGGTGTGATCTTCGTCATGATCTACGCTTACAAGGTCCATTGGTCGATCGCCCCAGCGTTTCTGGCCACGGTCCCAGTGCTCGGCGTGCTCAGCATGCTGCTGAGCCGGCGCATCAAGATCATCCAGAAGGTCATCGTCGCCGAGACGACGGCGTTGGCCGGCGCCACGACCGAATCGCTCCGCAACATCGAGCTGGTCAAAAGCCTCGGCCTCGCCGAGCAGGAAATTGGCCGCCTCAATGCGACCACCGAGAAGATTCTCAAGCTCGAGCTGAAGAAAGTCCGTTACATCCGGAGCCTGAGCTTCATTCAGGGCACGTGCGTCAACCTCATCCGCACGTCGATCCTGTTCTTGATGCTCTATCTGATCTTCGACAAGCAGATCACGGTCGGGCAATTCTTCTCGCTGTTGATCTATTCGTTCTTCATCTTCGGGCCGCTGCAGGAGCTCGGCAACATCATCAACGTATATCGCGAGACGGAAGCGTCGCTCGCGACGTATCAAGCCATCCTCGACACGCCGGTCGATCCCAAACCGGCGAATCCGGTCGCCGTGAACGACCTCCGGGTGCTCGATTTCGAGAACGTCTCATTCACTCACCAGACGGCGAGCTCGCCCGCGCTCTCGGACATTTCCTTCCGGGTCGAACGAGGCGACACCGTCGCGTTTGTCGGGCCATCGGGCGCGGGCAAGACGACGCTCGTCAAGCTCCTCGTCGGGCTGTATCAGCCGAAGGTCGGATCCGTTCTCTACAACGGCGTCTCGAGCGATCGCGTCGACCTCGACAAATTCCGCGAGCGAATCGGCCTCGTGACGCAGGACGCCCAGCTCTTCTCCGGATCGATCCGTGAGAATCTGCTCTTCGTGCGACCCGACGCTTCGGACGCCGAGTGCATCGAGGTGCTGCAGAAGGCCGCGGCCGACAATCTGCTTCAGCGAGCCGACAAAGGACTCGACACCGTCATTGGCGAAGGCGGCATGAAGATTTCCGGCGGCGAAAAGCAACGTCTCTCGATCGCGCGCGCGCTGCTCCGCCATCCACACCTGCTCGTATTCGACGAGGCGACGTCATCGCTCGACTCACTGACGGAAGAAGAGATCAGCCGGACGATGCGCGACATTTCGGCCGCGGCCGATGTCATCACCGTCCTCATCGCCCACCGTTTGTCCACGGTGATGCACGCGGACCGAATCCATGTCCTCGAGCGCGGCCGCATCGTCGAAGTCGGCTGTCACGAAGAACTGCTCGAGCTCAAGGGCCTCTACTACGCCATGTGGCGCCAGCAAGTCGGCGAACGCAGGAACACGGGCGGGCCGGAGCGGCTCACCACCGGTGCGCGGCGTCTGCAGACAGCCTGACGTTGGTCATTTTCGCAGCTTGTCCAGGTACTTCTTCCTGAACTTCGCCACCTTCGGCGCGATCACGATCTGGCAGTACGGCTGATTCGGATTCTGCGAGTAGTATTCCTGGTGATACTTCTCGGCAGAGTAGAACGTGGTGAACGGCACGACCTGGGTGACGATCGGATCGTCCCACACCTTGTTCTTGCTCAACTCCTCGATCACCTGCTTCGTCGTGTCGCGTTGCTCGTCGGAGTGATACAACACGATCGACCGGTATTGCGTCCCGACGTCGGCGCCCTGACGATCCGGCGTCGTGGGGTCGTGTACCGTGAAGAACACGCCGAGGAGATCGCGGAACGAGAGCACCGACGGATCGAACGTGACCTGAACGACCTCGGCGTGTCCCGTCATTCCGGAGCACACGTCTCGATACGTCGGGTTCGGCATGCGACCGCCCGCGTACCCCGACTCTACCCTTTCGACGCCCTTGAGCTCACGGAAGATGGTGTCGATGCACCAGAAACAACCGCCGCCGAGCGTAGCAATTTCTTGAGTGGCCATGAAGTTCCTCGATCGCCAAGTTAACTCGCCATGCAAGACAGTCTGATTCAAACCGTCGACATCGAGACGCCCGAGCTCGTCGTGCTCTCGTACACGATAGCCGGACTCGGCTCGCGGGTGTACGCGGCGTTGATCGATCTCTTGATCTGCGCGGCGGTGATGATCGCGTTCCTCGTCGGCATGGCCATTCTCGCCCTGCATGCCAGGGAACCGCTGTCGCAACCATCGTCGTCGACCGCGTGGGCGGTCGCGATCATCATTCTCTTCCAGTTCGGGATTCTCTGGGGCTACTACCTGTTGTTCGAAGGCTTCAACGATGGGCAGACGCCGGGGAAACGGTTTCTCAAGCTCCGAGTAGTGCGCGACGGCGGGTATTCGGTGGGATTCTCCGCGTCGGCCGTGCGCAATCTCATGCGTCTGGTCGATCTCCAGCCTGTGTTCACATACGCCGTCGGCATCGGATCGGTTCTGTTTTCCAAATCCGGCAAGCGCCTCGGGGACATCGTGGCCGGGACGATCGTCGTCCGAGAATCGCTGGTGCGCCAACCCATACAAGCCGCGCCGGCAGCGGCCGCACGCTCCGGAGTCGTCGCCGCCCCGGTGTCCGCCCAGCTCAGCGACGAAGAGTTCCGACTGCTCGAGCGTTGGGCTGAACGACGGAACTCACTCGAGCCCGAGCGACGCCGGGAATTGACCGCGCAGGTGGCCGCGCGCCTCCGCCGGACCGTTCCACTTGACGATTCATCCCGAGAAAGCGCCGCCCTCGCGCGCCTCGTGGAAACCGAGCGGCGGGCTCGCGAGAGCGGGCTGCCCGCGCGCGGCGCCAAGGGCGCGAGTCGCGAGCGATATGCGCTCGTCACGTCCAACTCACCGCGATGGATCGCGTTCGCCGCGCGTCTCGCCGAGGCACAGCGGCGCGGCTTACGCGCGCTCGGCGAGGCGGGCGTCCGCGATTTCGTGTCCGAGTACCGCGCGCTCGCGGCCGATTTTGCGCGATTGCAGACGGCAACCCGGGGCGAAGCGAGCAACGAGGTGTTTTACCTCGGACGCCTCGTCGCCGGCGCGCATAATCTTCTTTATCGCGATCGACGCGGTGGAATTCGCGTCGCGCTCCGCTTTCTCGCGATCGACGTTCCGACTGAAGTCCGTCGTTCTGTCGTACCGATCGCGTTGGCCGCGGCGTGTCTCTTCGGACCCGCCGCGATCGCCTACACCGCCGTGGTTCGCAATCCGAGCGTCGCTCCGACCTTCATTCCCACCAGCATGCTCGATCGCGCCGAAGAGGGCGTCGATCGCGCGCGGTACGGCGACGGATACATCGAGGATCCGCAAGTGTTCCGGCCCGTCATGGCGAGCTCGATCATCGCGAACAATGTGCAGATCACGTTCGCCGCGTTCGCCTTCGGCGTGACCGCCGGCATTGGAACCGTGTTGCTTCTCCTCTTCAACGGAGTCTCGCTCGGCGGCGTGTTCGGCCTGTATGCGTCGAAGGGCATTCTCTCGTTGCTCGTGGCCTTTGTTGCGCCGCACGGTGTGCTAGAACTGAGTGCCATTTGCTTTGCCGGAGGGGGCGGCCTGCTCATCGCCGCGGCACTGCTGCTTCCCGGTCGAAGAACGCGACGCCGTGCCCTCGCCGAGAACAGCGCACGCGCCATGCGACTGATCGCCGCGTCGACGTTGCTGTTGATCGTCGCCGGCTCCCTGGAAGGACTGGTCTCGCCGATTCCCTGGTGGCCACTCTCGCTCAAGCTCATCGTTTCCGCGATGACGCTCGTTTTGTTGGTCGCATATCTGCGCGGTGGCGTTCGCCACCCATCCGCCGTACCAGCTCCGGATGCGACCGATCTTGTCATCCTGAAGAGCGCAGCGACGAAGGATTTGCTGTCCTGACCCGCGTCAGAGCTCGCCGCGCGACTTGATCTCCAGGTAGCGATTGATGACGGCCGCCGCCATCCGTGACGGCGGCACGTCCAGCACGGAGACGCCGGCGCGGCGCATCCGCATGAGCGCTTCCTCGCGCTCGCGCACGAGTTCTTCGGCCGCCGCGCTCCGGAACAGCGCAAGTGCGCCACCGGCGTCTGGGTGCGCCGCCGCGAGGAGCGCCTCGTTCTGGATGGCGACGACGACGAGCACGTGTCGTTGCGTCGCGCGCGTCGCGTAGCTGACGAGCGTGCGCGCCGTCCGCGCATCCACGACGTCGGTAAAGAACACCAGGAGCGCCCGGCGCCGTTGCCGCATTGCCAGAAGTCTGAATGCGCTGGCGTAGTCCGGCTCGGTGGACGTGGCGTCGAGCGCGCTCAGCGCGGTGCGCATCTTCTTGACGGCGACCGACTCGCGCTGCGGCGGCACGAACGCACGAATGGAGTCGTCGAACGCCAGCAAGCCGACGCGATCGCCACCGCTCGCCGCAACGTCACCCAACACCAGCGCGGCCGACAGCACGTGCTCGAATCGCGAGAATCGCCCAGCGAGCTGCGTCATCGCGCGGCCGCAGTCGATGATCGAGATCACCGTTTGCGAGCGCTCGACCGTCTCCTCTCGCGTGATCAATCGTCCGTGGCGCGCCGTCGACTTCCAGTCGACCAGGCGCGGATCGTCGCCGGGAACGTAGTCGCGCATTCCGGCGAACGCGCCACCTTCGCCGCGCTGCCTCAGCGCCCGCACGCCGACGTCGTTGAGCCGGTGTTGCATCGACAACAGGCGGAATCGCCGCACGTTGCTCAGCGACGGTACCACGACGACCGTATCGCGCGGTCGCGTTCGCACGATCCGCCGCAGCAGTCCGAGGCGCGTGGTGGCGCCAAGCGCGACGTCGCCGAGCGCAAACCGTCCTCGCTGCTGCCCAACGACGGTCGACGAAATCGTTCGCGACTCTCGCGCCGCGAGGAGGACGATGTCGTTCGGCACGCCGCCGTCGACGCCCGCCGGCATGTCGTCGGCGAGCGCGACGCGAATCGGCCAGCGCCACGCGGACGTCACTCGGTACTCGAGCGCGGCTTCGTCACCGAGCCCGATCGTCTCGGGCGCGGCACGCTCCACCGTCAACGACCGTCGCCGCGGCAGACGCACGAAGTCGACGAGTACTGCGACCACTAGAAGCGCGACCGCCGACATCGCAATGATTAGTCCAACGCGTCCGGGAACGAGCCAGGCAATGCTCGTCGCGAGCACGAGCGCGGCCAAGCGGCGCGTCGGAAACACCGGCCACGACGGCCGCCAGGCGCGCGCGCGTTCGAGGATTGCGCGGAGATCGGTCACGCCGGAGCGACCGTGCGCGTGAGAACGGCCGACAGGATGTCGTCGGTCGTTCGTCCCTCGATCTCGAGCTCCGGCGCGAGCGTTACACGATGACGGAGCACCGACAGCGCGCGCGCCTTGACGTCATCGGGCGTGACGTAATCCCGTTCTTCGAAGACTGCCGCCGCTCGCGCGGCCCGCATCAATGCCACTGTCGCGCGCGGCGACGCGCCGAGCATGAGCGACGGGTCGTCTCGCGTCGAGCGGGTGATCGACGCGATGTACTCGCGGACCTCCGGTGCCACGCGCACGCCGTCGACGAGAGCGCGACAGCCGCGCGCCTCCTCTGCCGTGATCACCGCGTCGACGATCGTCGCGCGGTCGCCACGTTCCGGATCGAAACCCGCCTCGTGCAGCTCCAGAACGCCCAGCTCCGCTTCGCGCGCCGGGTATCCGATCACGACCTTGAGTAGGAACCGGTCGAGTTGCGCTTCGGGCAGCGGGAACGTGCCCTCGTGCTCGACCGGATTCTGCGTGGCGAGCACGGTGAACAACGGGTCGAGCGCGCGGCTCTTTCCGTCGGCCGTCACTTGTCGTTCACCCATCGCCTCGAGCAACGCCGCCTGTGTCTTGGCCGGTGCCCGATTGATCTCGTCGGCGAGCAACAAGTCCGTGAACACGGGTCCCGGTTGAAACTCGAATCCTCGCGCGGGGTCGCGGTAGAGCGCGACCCCGGTCACGTCCGCCGGCATGAGATCGGGAGTGAATTGGATTCGCGTGAACCGAACGCCCATGGCGTTGGCGATCGCGCGGACGAGCAACGTTTTTGCCGTGCCGGGCACGCCCTCGATCAACACGTGTCCGCGCGCGAGAAATGCGACGAGTACGTCGTCGATCGCGGCGTCCTGACCAATGACGCGAGTGGCGACGGCGTCTCGAACGCGACGAATGATTGCCGAGCCTTCTTGTATGGAAATACTCATGAGGCGGTGAGCTGGGACGAGGTGAGGTGACGCTCGATATCGCGCAGCGCATCGCCCACGGCGAGGAACTCCCGCGGCTCGAGTGACTCGCGAAGCGCACGCCGAACGGTGGCTGTCGCGCCGCGAAGGTCGGGATGGCGTCGCGCCACGCCGTCGAGGAATGAGTCGTCGTCGGCGCCCGACGCGACACCGACCAGGCGACCTGCTCGGCGACGAAGGCCCCACACGAGTTGCGTCGTCGCCGTTCGCGTGGCGCGCACGTCCGCGTATGCGTGCCCCAGTGCGTCCGCGTGCTCGAGGGGCGATCGCCGGGCGATGCGCACTGGATCGCGCGGGATGATCGGCCGCGGCGCGGTCGCGAACAAGAGGACGAGGCCCGCAACGAGCGCCTGAAACAGGAAACGACCGGAGGACGTGGCCGCGAGATAGCGCGTCACAGCGCGCATGCTCCCTGGGTGCATGCCGAGGCCGTGATGATATTCATCGAACAAGAGCGTCGGATGCGACGGTGCCGGCGGACGAACGAATTCCAGCGCGCGCACGACGACGACGTCCGCACCCCACGGACACAGGCGAACCGCCGAGTTACGAAACAGGTCCGTGCTGCCGACGACGGCCACTCGACCCAGACCCACGTGCGTACCGATCGCGATGCGAAGGGCCGGACCGAATCGTTCGTCGGTCGTGGCCAGCACAGAGGTGGCGCCGCGAGCCGGACGCCGCCAGACGAGGTGCCGCACGCGCGGCGGAAGAACGAACGCCCCTTGCATCGGCGATCCGCGGCAGCCCGGATCGATGTTGGCGGTGAACCACCGGCCTTCCTGCCCAATCCCCATCCCCAGCGAATCGATGATCGCGGCACCCCCGTCGACGGCCACCAATAGTCCACCGCCGGCTCGCACATCAGTGAGCAGGCGATGAATCTCTTTGGCGCCGAGATCAGAGCTCGGCCCGATCACCGCGTGAACCGTTGTCGAGTCGACGACGGAGTCGAGCTGCGTGATGCGCCGATGCGCCGTCCAGCCGAGTCGCTGCGACAACTCGAAGGCGATCCGCGCACCGCCCGGCGCCGCGGAATACGTGCTGAGTTGACCTCCACTGTTGTCCGGCGCTTCCGGCGTCAATAGCGCAACGGCCAGCGCCACGATCGTGAGTCCGGCGAGCAGCATTGCCGGACGGATTCGCGCCGGCGCCGTTGGCGGTAGGGTCATGCGGCGCGACGCACGTCCAACACTCGCTCCGCGAGAGCCGCCAGCTCATTGAACTCGGCGGCGGTCGCCGATCCGGTACCGAACATCACGCGATCGAATCGGCGCACGAACGCGCGGAAAGCTCCCGCCATGGGCGATCCGCGCCGCGCGAGCTCGCGCGAATAGTCGCCACCGGTCTTGGACGAATGAAGCGTGACGTGGCCCTGGCCGGCAATGCGCGCGAGCAGACCAGCGTACAGCGCGTGACTCGCCGCGGTAAAATCACCAGCCGCGGCATGATCGCGCGCGATTCCCCACGGGTCGGCTGCCGCCCCCGATCCGCGCGCCGATGCGCCGCGCCGCCGAAGCTGCGCATCAGCGTCCCGTGCGACGACAATCCTCGAGATGATGACGAGCACGAGCGCCACGAGCGCGGCAATGACGGCGTAGCGAGCTGTCGGCGACCCTTGATAGTGGACGAGCAGCTCGCGAATCTGCTCGAGCACATACCGAACGAGTCGCCCGAGCAGCGACTCCCGGCCGCTCTGGGCGAACGCGGGCCCGCGCGCGATCGCGGCGACCGTGTCGTGGATTTGGGCCGGTGACCACCGACCCGCGATCTGTTGAACGGCTCCGTGCATGTGAGTCAGAGTGCTGCGCCCTCGGGAGCAGCGGGCGGGGCGTCGATGCCGGCCAAGTACTCTACGTCGAACCCCTCCTTCCGAATTCGCGCATCGTAATAGAGCAGCGTCTCCGTGAGGCCGAACAGTGGATAGAGCACGACGCTGACAGCGGTCGCCGCGACGTTGGTGATCACCTTGCTTTCGAACATGCCCGACAGCAATCCCATGCCGATGCTGATCGCCAGCGACACCAGCGCGATCAACAAGATCGTATTCACGATGTGGCGTTTGAGGCCGATCGACAACACCGACGACCGCGACAATGCTCCGCCCGCGCTTTTGTCCTCGAGCATCACGGCCTGCGTCGCGGCGAAGTATCGACCGAGCGCGTAGAGGCCCGGAATCAGGAAGAACACGATGCCGACAGCGATCAACACGGTGCGTATGACTCCCGACACCACCAAGGCGAAGAAGCGCGATCCGGCGAGCCGAAATGCAGACGCCACATCCGGTTGACGGCCGAGATAGATGTCGCTCGCCATGACGCTCGCGACGCCACCGACCATCGCGTAGACGACGATTTCTCCCGCAGCGAACGCCAGCGCCTTGTTCGGCCCCATCAATGGGTCGCTGATCCCGAGGTCGAACACGAGACGAATCACGAGCCAGGGAACGTACACCAGAGCGGCAGCGAGAATCAGCTGCGTGGGATTCCGCCGGAAGAGCTGAAACGCCGCATCGACGATCTCGGTTGACGACCGCGGGCGGAGATCGAGATCGTTCATTGCGCCTCGGCGTGAAGGAATAGAGCGAATGCTAAAATGCGAACGCCACGCTCATCCGGCCAGGGCCGAACAAGCGTGGCGTCTATCCGCTGTCGCTGCGCGCGGACTATGCCGCCATGCCATCCCGCAGCACGTCTGCCGTATCTGCTTCGCGCAGGCGCTTGAGCGCGCGGTCGCGAAGCTGCCGAACCCGCTCTCGCGTTACACCCAGCTCGCGCGCGATCTCTTGCAACGTCATCGGCCGGCTGCCCTCGAGCCCAAAATACAACGTCAGCACGCGGCGGTCTCGCGGCGCGAGCACCTCCAACGCACGCGCGATCGCTTCCCGGCGCGAATCGCTCTCGACGCCGCCGGGCAGCACGTCCTCATCCTCGCCTCGGTCGAGCACCAGGGTCTCGGCCAGCGTGCGGCCCTGTTCGCCGGCGCTCGTCGGCTCGTCGAGGGAGCGAACCGGCTGCAGGAGCGCGACCAATCCGCGCGTGACGTCCAGCGAGAGGTCGGCCACCTTGGCGATCTCTTCGTCGTGCGGCTCACGCGACAGCTTCTGCCGCAACACTTCTTGGGCACGGGACACGCGCGACAGATCCGCGGCGCGGTTCAACGGAACTTGCACCGTGCGCCCCTGCCGCTGCACCGCCGAATGCAGAGCCTGACGGATCCACCACACCGCGTAGCTGATGAAGTTGACGCCGACATCCGGATCGAACTTGTCCGCCGCGCGAACGAGACCAGCGTTCGCCTCGCTCACGAGGTCGCCGAGTGGAACGCCGCGATTCTGATATTGCTTGGCGACCGAGAACGCGAATCGGAGGTTGGCGCGGATCAATTTCGAACGCGCCTGCTCGAACGCGTCGCCCTGGGCAGCGCGCCGCATTTCTCGGGCTAGATCTTTTTGCTCCTGCGCGGTCAACACCGGCTCGCCGCGCAGCTCGTCGATGTACAGATCCAGCAGGTCGCGATCGTCGTTCGTCGAATACATCGCTCACCTCCAGCGCTCGTCGCGCCAGATCTTGATGTTCACGTAATTATGAGATCTTGCTTTGTTGACCCATCATCCGCCGTCGCAGCTCTTCCAGGTATGCCTCGAGCACACTCGGACGGGTGCGGTAGTACACGAACTGGCCGTCCCTTCGCGAGTCGACCAACCCTGCGCTCGCCAATTCCTTCAGGTGGTGCGAGATCGTCGCCTGCCGCACCGGGAAGCATCCGCACAAGTGAGCGCAACCAACCTCGGCTTGCGCGGCGATATGCTCGAGAATCTCGACCCGGCGCGGGTCGGCGAGCGCTTTGGCGACTCGCTGGAACTGCTCAGCATCCACGAACTAACCCACCCCTGAAGTCGTATGACACATAGATAATCATCTAATTGTACGCCGCAAGCGGCAAAGCGTTCCGCGACCGGCCAGAACCCCGATCGTCCTCCGATACCGGCCCACGACGTGCTTTTCTCGTCATTCCCTCGTTCGGACCCAGCTCGAACCATGACCAGTACTACACCTTCACGTCATTCGCGCGAAAATTCCGTCGGCCTCGCTGCACGCCTCGTTCCCTCAGTGCGGCTGACGGCCCTCCCACCCTACGTTTTCGCGTGGCTAGACGAGCTCAAGGCGGCCGCCCGCGCCCGCGGAGTCGACCTCATCGACCTCGGCATGGGCAATCCCGACCAGCCGACCCCGAGGCCGATCGTCGAAGCCATTGCCGCGGCGTACGCCAACCCAAAGAATCACGGTTATCCGCCATTCGACGGTACGCCCGAGTTCCGACAAGCGGTCGCTCGGTTCATGAAGAGCCGATTCCAGGTCGAGGTCGACCCCGACGGCGAGGTCCTTTGCCTCAGCGGCGCCAAGGAAGGCATCGCGCAGGCCACGATGGCCTTCGTCGACGAAAGCACCATATCGCTCGTGCCGGACATTCACTATCCGGTGCACGCCCGTGCGACCGGACTCGTCGGCAGTCGGACCTATCTACTACCCCTCCGCCGCGAGCGCGGGTTCCTGCCGGATCTGGGCGCAATACCAACCAGCGTGCTTCACGACGCCCGTCTGCTCGTTCTGAACTATCCGCACAACCCCACCGGGAGCGTCGCGCCGCTCGAGCTGTACAGCGAAGCGATCGCCCTTTGTCGAAAGCACGGGATTCTCTTCATCTCCGATCTCGCCTACAGCGAGATCACATTCGACGGGAAGGTTGCGCCGAGTGCGCTGCAGCTTCCCGGCGCCAAGGACGTGACCCTGGAGTTCCATTCCTTCTCCAAGACGTTCAACATGGCCGGATCGCGAATCGGCTTTGCGGTGGGCGGGCGACACCTGATCGATGCTCTGCACGCCGTTCGCACCAACATGGGCTACGGCACTCCCATGGCGATTCAGGCGGGCGGCGCGTACGCGCTCGATCATTACGAAGTGCTGTCGGCGCCCGTCGCGGCCCGATATCAGGCGCGTCGGGATGTTCTGCTCGAGGCGTTTCGCACACTCGGCTGGAATGGAGAGCCGTCGCGCGGCTCGATGTTCGTCTGGCTTCCGGTACCCGCCGGGTTCGGCGCGCAGGAATGGACGCAGCTTCTCATCGAGCAGGCCGGCGTCGTCGTCACGCCGGGCAACGCGTTCGGTCCCGGCGGCGAAGGATTCTTCCGAGTCTCGCTCATCGCCGAGCCGACGGTGCTCGTGTCGGCAGTCGATCGTCTGCGGCGCGCCGGGATCCGTTACGACATGGCGAAGTAACCGAGTTCCGCGCCTGGCTCGACAAGTGCATCGACGCCGCCTCAACCAGGAGGCTATTGTGACGGACAAGCGCATGTCGCCCGACGACGACTCGATGCTCGACCCCGAGGATGTGAACAGCGCCCCAGCGAGTGCGTCGCCCAACGCAAACACTCTGGACGCCAACGACGAAGTGCCGGTGCCCATTGCGATGTCGGCCGCCGAAATCGATGAACGGGCGCAGGCAGTCGACGCATTGCGCGGTGCGCAGGCCGCCGAACCGCTCGAGGATCAGCGGACCCAGCCTTAGTTGGGGCTTGCCAAGACGGCAGGCTCTGCCGATTATGTTCGCCAGAACGTCGGATGTAAGACCCAGAACCAGTCGGCGGAGGGTCGATGACGGTCCCCCAACAGCGAGCAGTCGCTGAGGTAGCGGAATTCAGCTTCGTCCCGCCGATGGTGGCGGCGGCGGCCACACGTTATCAGCGCTTTAGAGAAATCGAGCAGTTTCATTTGGAGCGCATGGCGCGCCACAACCTGCTCGTTGATTGGACGCCAGAGGTTCGCGCCATCGTGTTGGACGCTCGCGAACGCATTCGCGAGGCGCGCTCGGCGCGCGACGAATTCAGGCGGCAGGTCCGAGATTTCGTGCTCGCTCTTCGCTCGGCGAGCGAACCGCTTCCCGCGGTGCTCCGGCACACGCGCGCGATGCTGCAGCTGCTCGAAACCGCGGGCGCGCTTCGCAATGACGGCGGCTGGCTCGAGGCGGAAGTCCTCGAGTGGGCTATCGAAGAATACGAAACCTTCTCGTGATCAGTGCGGTACTAGCGGCACTAGAGGCGCGCGCGCCACTCCGCGGTCGCCTCGGGCACTAGTCTCGCGCCCCACTGACCGACTTCGAGGATGTAATAGTCGCGCCGCGTGGGGTCGCGCGGATCCACGACTTCGTAGTACGTCGGCTGCGGATCGACCTTGATCGTCAGCCCGTTGCATTCTCCGCCGACGCATTTGACTTGAATCATGAGCGCACCCTCCTCGGTGGGACTCAGCTCGCCTGTTGAACCGCAGATCGCGATCCACCCGTGAGGAACAGCGGACCGGCGTCGCACGCGCGCTCGACCATTTCCGCTATGCTCTCGGGCAACCGCACGGCGCCGCGGGCGTGGGCTTCCATCACCAGGCGCAATGCGCGACGTTGCCGGTCGAACGCCGAGAGCAGCTCGGCCCCGCCGTCCGGAGACGCCAACACCCCTGTGACCAAACGTTGGAGTGAAGGGTTCGCTGCTTCATCGGAGGCACTCGCCATACATGCCTCGAGATTCCACCGGCTCCGGTGATCGTCGCACAACCCCGCGCGTCCGCTGCGAGGCGCGTCCTGGGTGCAGGCCGCGCACATCGCAATACCACGCAGCAGTTCCGCACTCGGAACGAAGGACATCGGGTCTTCCTCTAGCACTTGTCGTAGGTCGTTCACTAATTCCTGATCGCGAGATGTTGCGAGGACCAACTGAAGGCGCCGGCGGGCGTTGGGCTCGATGCTCATGGCATCCTCCCGTCGTGAATGCCGGCATGCGACGACGACCGAGCGGTGACCGGGCTCCGGGTGCCCGACCTCACCGCCGCGGCCGGCGTGACCAATGCGTGCGGACTTAGTCGCAAGTTGTTACTGATCGAACGCAAGCCCGTCTGAGAGGTGTGCGAAGGTGAGGTGGTCCCGCCTCGCCCGACCGTCGCTGAAGCGTCATGACCACAGAGAATCCGCTCGAGACTCTCGATCGCCATTGGGCGGTCAAGGTCGTCACCCCCGAAGACCGCGCGGCCGCCATTCAGTATGGAATGGGGGTGCTCACGCGGTTGTGCGGTGGCGAGCCGACGACCGAGCTGGAGTCGCCGCCCGAGTTCGTCGTGCCCCTCGCCGGAGCCTACGTCATCGCGGCAGCCGAGTGGCTCGACTTTGACGGTGCGGCTTCGCCCACGGCGATCCTCTCCAGCGAGCAAGGAGCGCAGCGTTCGGCTCACATCGAAGCCGGTGCGGATCGCGCGTTCATTCTCACCGCTGCCCTTCCGCTCGAAGCCAACGAGCGCACCGCGGCGTTGTACCGCGCGTTGCTGCTTGCCGGTCTCGCACAGCTGGCCCACAAGCAGACGGAGTTCCGTCACTGGCTCCGCGCCAACGAACGGATTCTCTTCCCGCCCACGGAGGACCCGGCGCGATGGGACCTGGACCTGCTTCGTCGTGTCGTCGAGCTGTGGGCGCACGTGCTGCGCGCTGCCGGACCGTCGGGCCTCGAGCACGCCATGGAGATCGTCGCGTCCATTCGTGAGGATCGTCCCACGCGCGAGCCGGCGTTCTTCCGATCGGTCGATCCGGCCGACGAGACGCGCATGCGCTTCTACGTCTTCACGCTGTTCCATCTCACCGAAGCCGCCACCGATCTGCTGCTGTTTCGGCTGCACGGTGAACCCGAGCGCATCGACACTCGGCTCTATACTCATTTCGCCCTCGCGCGCGATGCGGCGGGCGGAGATCCGCGCTTGGACGCCAGCTTCGACTGGCTGTACGAAGCATCGCGACAGATCGTGGCGCAGCGAACCGCCCAGCTCGAGTTGCTGCCCGAAACCAGCGCGTGAGCAAACACTAATCATCGCGGCGCCCGCCCAGCACTTCCGACGAGCATGCGTCGGCCGTCGGGCGATTTCGCAACGACAACGGTTACACGAGTCCGCGGGCGCGTCTTCGTTTGTAACGTGAGAACGCGGGCGTCGATCGTGTGTGTCGGCTCGTCATCGACGAGCTCGAACCACTGAATCTCTCCCAGTTTCGAAGTGCGCCGCACGTAATACGCATCCGACGACCAGAAGGCGTCCCATCGCTCCGCTTCCGTCGATTCGGTCAGCAACGACGACCGAGGCGCGTCTTCGAGCGGCTCTGAGGGAGCAGCGCAACTGGCGAGGTGCATGGTGAGTGCGCGAGAGAGAAAAAATCGCGTCGAGCGGCGACTTCGCCGTCGGAGGGGACGGCAACCTAGAAAACCCCGGCGCAAAGCGCAATAGGAAAGTTTTCCATAAGTCGTTGCTACTGCTGTGGATAGCGATTGTGGACGGCTGTCGATAACGCGCTAAGTCCGCACGCACGCAACGGTAAGCCCCTCCGATGTCCTGTGGATAAGAACTGTGGACAGATGTGCAGGAAAACGCATGTCGTGATTCGCGCATCATCCGTTCACGCACGCAATCGGCGTCGTGTTTTTCAACAAATTTGAACATCGAATGTGCTCTTTTTTCGAGCCGCGATAGTAACCCACTCGCGCACCAAATCGCTGTCGAGCGATTGTCGACAACTGCGAACTGTCCACATGCCAATGTGGACAGACTGTTAATAGCACCGCAGTTGCAATTGCGTGGTGCAACCAACCACAAGCCGAGCAATATGCGCCCACTCTGGACAGGTGCCCTGACCTTTGGGCTCGTGAATATCCCAGTACGTTTGCACTCCGCCGTGCAAGCGAAGGAGCGCGTCAGCTTTCGCTTGCTCCACAAGACGGATCTGTCACCAATCCGATACGAGCGCGTATGCCAGAAGGAAGGCGAGGCCGTCGACTGGAAAGACATCGTCAAGGGTTATGAGTACTCGAAAGGCAAGTTCGTCGTGCTGACGGACGACGACTTCAAAGCCGCCGCCATCGAATCGTCGAAGACGATCGAGATCATGGATTTCGTGAAGTCCGACGAGATCGACGCGCGCTATTTCGAAACGCCGTATTATGTCGTGCCGGCGAAAGGAGGCGAAAAAGCGTACGCGCTGTTGCGCGAGGCAATCAAGCGCACCGGAATGGTCGGCATCGGCAAGATCACGATGCGGACGAACTCACTCCACCTTGCCGGCGTCAAAGCAGTCGGGGACGCGCTGGTGCTCGAGATCATGCGCTTCGAGGAAGAGCTGGTCGATCTCACCGACATGTCGCTGCCGAGCGACGCAAATGTCCGCCCGCAAGAACTACAGATGGCCGAGCAGCTCGTTGCGAATCTGTCGCAACCATTCGATCCGTCGAAGTACACGGACGACTATCGCGCGAACCTCATGAAGATCATCCGCGCGAAGATGAAGGGAAAGAAGATCGAAGTACCGGAGCCCGAGGAGCGCGAGAGCACCCAGGTCGTGGATCTCATGGCGCGACTCCAAGAAAGTTTGGAGATGGGCAAGAAGGCCAAAGCAGGACGATCTACTCGAGGCGGAGAACGCACGCGCGCACCGCGCGGATCCCGCCCCTCGAGTCGACGTAAGACCGCATGACGATCACACCGATGCTCGCGACGGTGGGAACCGAGATCCCGCGCGGCGAGGGTTGGGTGTTCGAACCGAAGTACGACGGAATCCGCGTCCTCGGGTTCGCGTCGAACGACGATGTCGCCCTCGTCAGTCGCAATGGACTCGACAAGACGCGGCAGTTTCCGGAGATCGCCGATGCGCTGCGCGCGCTGCGCGCACGCGCCAAACGCGCATTCGTCATCGACGGCGAGGTCGTCGCGATGCGCAATGGCTCGCCGGCGCGTTTCCAGGAATTGCAGGGCCGAATGCACGTGAACGATCGTGGCGCGATTGAATCACATCGCAGTGAATCACCGGCCGCGCTGATCGTATTCGATATGCTCGTCGACGGCACGAAGGCGCTCGTCGCTGAGCCGTGGCGCGTGCGGCGAAAACATCTCGCCGCGCTCCTCCGACCCCCCGGTCGTTCCAGCGCGCTGCGGCTCAGTGACGTCGCCGACGACGGCGACGCGATGTTGCGGGAAGCTCATCGGCACGCGTGGGAAGGAGTCATCGCCAAACGCGCCGATGCCCCGTATGACGTGGGCAAACGATCACGCGCTTGGCTCAAGCTCAAGATCGAGCAGCGACAGGAGTTCGTCGTGGGCGGATGGACCGAGCCGCGCAAATCGCGCGCGCACCTCGGCGCACTTCTCCTGGGCTACTACGACGCGGACGGTAACCTGGTCTATGCGGGACACACCGGGACGGGATTCAGCCAACGGTCGCTGCTCGAGACCTACCGCAAGCTGCGGCGTCTCGAGCGAAAGTCGTCACCGTTCTCCGTGACGCCGCGGACCAACGAGCGAGCGCACTGGACACAACCGGCGCTCGTGGCCGAGATCAAGTTCAACGAGTGGACGGCGGATGGAAAGCTTCGTCAGCCGGTCTTCCTCGGGTTGCGCGACGACAAGGACCCGCGCGAAGTCGTGCACGAACCGGAGTCGTTGGCAAAGCGCGCGACGACGACGCAGGGCCGCGTTCGCGCTGCGACAAAGCGCAACTTCGCCGCGGCGTCGATCAAGCAGAAGCCTTCTCGCCGACCACCGGTGCGCGCGTCGTACGCAGAGCAGTCCAGTCGACTCGTGCCGCGAGACGCGGAGCGTGTCGCGTTGCGACTCGAGGCGATCGAGCGCGACGGCGGAAGCGGTGTGCTCGATTTGCCAACGGGCGCGCTCGAGGTGTCCAACCTCGACAAGATCTTTTTCCCGAAGACGAAACACACCAAGGGCGACCTGATGCGATTCTACGCGCGCATCGCGCCGCACCTCTTGCCCGCGATTGCCGATCGGCCGCTGGTGATGAAGCGCTTTCCGAACGGCGTCCGCGGCAAGGCCTTCTACCAACAGCGCGCACCCGCCGACCGACCCGCCTCGGTGCGCGTCGAGCCGGTGGCCGATGAAGGATTGACGACGCAGGATCGAATCATCGGCGGCGATCTCGCGACGCTCCTGTACGTTGTGCAGCTTGGCGCGATCTCGATCGATCCGTGGCACTCGCGCGTGCAGTCAGTACAGTATGCTGATTACGCGATCATCGATTTGGATCCCGGTCCGCGTGCATCGTTCAGCCGCGTCATCGAGGTCGCGCACGCGGTGAAAGCCGTCCTCGACGATCTCGGCCTTCACGCCGTTCCGAAGACGTCTGGAGCGAGCGGCGTTCACATCGTTCTTCCGCTCGATCGCGGCGTGCCCAACGACGGCGCGCGAATCGTGGCCGAAATGGTTGCGAGGCGAGTCGCCGACCGAAAACCGAAGATCGCCACCGTGGAGCGCTGGGTGAAGTCGCGGCCGAGCGGAGCGGTGTATGTCGACTTCCTTCAGAACATTCGCGGCAAGACTGTGGCCGGCGTGTACTCGGTGCGCGCGCAACCGCAGCCGAGTGTCTCGACACCGCTGGCGTGGAGCGAGCTCACGGAGGACCTCGATCCGTCGACGTTCACGATCGACACCGTCCTGCCGCGATTCCGCCGCATTGGCGACCTCTGGGCGAAAGGAATGAAGACACCGAATTCCCTCGACGGAATCCTCGGCCATGGCTAGCTCGGGAATGGCGCGCCGCCGGCAGGCGTCGAACACGTTGCGTCGGTTCCTCGAGTACCTCGGGGAGATCGAGAACGCGGTCCTTCGGCGCGATGCGTTGCGCGTCACGGCGCTGCTGCGCAAGAGGACAGCAACGCACCTGCCGCGAGCCGTGCGCGAGGAGCTGCTGTTGATATCGCGGCAACCGCGCGACAGCCTGCGCGCGCCGGTGCAGTTCCTTCGCTTTCAGCATCGAATGACGCAGTTGTCGAAGACCGAGGGTGGCTTGCCGACCGCGCAGATCGAGTTGCGACTCGAGCCGCCTGCGCCGTCGGGATCGATTCGGCGACGCGCAGCGGACGACCGCCGATCCGCCGCCTGTGAACCTGCCGACGACCTCCCGGGAGACGCGACGTCGTGAGCTTGCCGATCAAGCCCGGCTATGCACCGATGGAAGCTCGGCTCGTCGGGGCGCTTCCGGTGGGACCACAATGGCAATACGAGCCGAAATGGGACGGATTTCGCTGTTTAGCGTTTCGTGATGGCTCATCGGTCGAGCTGCGGTCCAAGTCGGGCCAGTCGTTGACTCGCTATTTCCCCGAGGTCGTCGCGCACTTGGGTGCGCTCGGCGCGTCGCACTTCGTGCTCGACGGTGAGCTCGTCGTCCCGGCCGACAACGGGTGGTCGTTCGATGCGCTCTTGCAGCGGATACATCCCGCGGCGAGCCGCGTGCAGAAGCTCGCGGGCGAGACGCCGGCCGTCATGATCGTCTTTGATCTGCTCGTGGATGTGCGAGGCGCGGATCTCACGGGTCTGCCGCTGTCCGAACGCCGGCATCGCCTGGAGACCTTCGCTGCCGCCCATTTTCCAAAACTCGGCATCGTGCTCAGTCCGGCGACGCGCCGGATCGCAATCGCACGCACGTGGCTCGCTGGTCGCGCGGGCACGGACGGCGTGGTGGCAAAGCGGTTGGACCAGCCGTACCGAAGCGGCGAGCGGACGGCAATGGAGAAAATCAAACGGAAGCGGACCGCGGACTGCGTTGTCGGCGGGTTTCGGTACGCGACCGCGGGAGCGGTGGTTGGCTCGCTGCTACTTGGGCTATACGATGCCGACGGGATACTGCATCACGTAGGGTTCACGTCGAGCTTGTCGGCCGAGGAGCGGCGGCGCATCACTCCCATGTTGGAACAGCTCGCGGGCGGCGAGGGATTCACGGGGCGCGCGCCCGGCGGTCCGAGCCGGTGGTCGACGAAGCGCTCGAGCGAGTGGGAACCGCTCGAGCCGAAACTGGTCGTCGAGGTGGAGTACGACCATTTCACGAACGGTCGCTTTCGACACGGAACGAAGTTCCTTCGCTGGCGCCCCGACAAGGCGCCGTCACAGTGCCGGTTGTCACAGGTCGCGGAGGCGCGACGCGAGGCCGGTACGCGACGGCCGCGCAGCACACGATGACGCGCTGCGCATTGCCGTCGAGACACTGAGCGCAGAAATCTGCTGGTCCTTCTGGTACTTCGCCAACGACGCCGCCGCGCGAGCGGCGGCGGTGAGATCAGCCACGCTCGGAGCGACTACGGATTGTGCGTCGCGTCGACTGAAATCTTGAGATCTTCGTTGAGAGTCGCGTCGCCGCCAATGATCGAACGCCACGAGACTTCCGGCCCATTGCGGCGGCCCTTCTCGGTCACCTTGACCCCTTCCGGCGCGATCGTGATGGTGTAGGTCTTTCCGTCGAGTTCGAGCTCACGCTTGATCGACTTGTCGAGCTTTGCGGTCATCTCTTCTCCGGGGCGCGGGTTTCGCGTTGACCCGCCGCAGGCGGGTGATTCGGAACGCGGTCACACTCAACGCAGTTCAAAGTAGCACCCAAGAAGCTTTGCCGCCCCTCCGGGGTGATCACCCAAGGGCGAAGCTGCCATGGCGGATCGTGCCGCACGTGTTGCGTATGCCCGCACTCGAGCTCCGCCACCCAGTGCTGCTCCTCGTCTTGATGGAAGCCGGCGATACGGCGTGTCGTCATGGCTGCCGATTCGGGCCGGGGCGAATTTCCATATAGGCCGAGGCCGGCATTTTGGTCGAGAATCCAAACTTCTCGTACAAGCGTTGGGCGTCGCGAGTCAGGAGGGCGATTCGACGGAGACCTTGCAGGTCGGGGTGCGCCAACAGCGTCTCGACCATCCACGATCCGAGCCCGCTACCCCGCGCCTGTGCCGCCACGATCACGTCCGTGAGATAGGCGTAGGTCGCCAGGTCGGTCACGGCGCGAGCGAAGGCCAGCTGCACATCTCCCCGATAGACGCCGACGCACACCGAATTGGCGGCAGCGCGTTCGAGAACCGGGCGCGTCACCTCGCTGCCCCAGTGCGAGTCATGCAGCATCGCGAGCACGCCGTCCAGGTCGAGCCGCGCGCGGTCGGTCGACAGAATGAGATCGCCGCGCCGCTCTTCAACAACACGATCGTTCATGCGGCGGAAATATATTCGCCTCGCCCGCTCCGCTACCGAGCGTCCGTCGTTCGCAACGCGATCTGCCGCTCGGCGCCGGCGATCACCGAATTGGCGATCGTATAGAGCGCGAGGGCGGACGACAGGTGCAACAGCACCAACACGGTGATGATGCTCGTGACGGCGACCGGCACGAGCTGGGCGACACCCTTCCCCGCCGGCGATGACGCCGACAGCCACGCGATCGCGCCCGCGACGGTCGCCGCCAACGCCGCGAGCCAGCGATCCGGTTTCGCAATGTCGGCAACCCACAGGAACCCGCCGACCTTTCCGGCGATACCCCGAATGGCCGTGTACAGCGCGACGGCCGGCGGCATGGTAACGAGTCCTTCGAACAATGTCCTGCGATCGAGGGGCGAGATGCCGTGCGCCGCATGCAGGGCTCGCGTCTCGGCCACGAAGCGCGACGGCTCCGCGGCATGACGTTTCCGGATTCGCTCGAGCTGGGGCGCGAGTGCCGCCAACGTTCGCTCCTGACGAACGCGCCGCCGCGCCGCACGGAGGGTGATCGGCAGTAAGGCGATGCGAGCCAGCGCCGAACCGATCAGGATCGCGGCTCCAAAACTCCCACCGAACGAATGGGCGAGAACGAAGAGCGAGCCGCGGATGATGTCGAGGACGTTCGACCAGAGCATTGGACGCTACCGGCGAGAGATATCAGCTATACGACCCGCGCGTCGTGAAAGTTGCGTGACCGACGCCGCGATCGATCACGGCTTGCGGTGGTCGAGAACGAGCATGCCGGAGGCCGCAACGAAACCGTGTCGCTCGTAGAGTGGCCTGCTCTGCTCGGACGGCCACAGAAACACCGAGTCGACGTTGGCGCGTTGGCATTCGTCGAGCGCGGCTCGGAGGAGTCGGGATCCGGCCCCCGCGTTGCGACGCTCCGGACGAACGAAAAAGTTGGTCACGTATCCGTGCAGCTCGCGCTCGATGTTGGGATTCGGCAGCTTCTCGACGAGTTGGAGCCAGATGTTGCCTTGAATTGCGGCTTCGTGCTCGAGCACCCACACCCGCCAGCGAGCATCGTCGGCAACGCGCGGTCGCATCCATTCTTCGCAGCGACCCACGAATTCAGCGGAGCTCTCTACCGGCGTCTTGCTCCGCGAACGGAATTCGTACCGTAGGGCCGCAAGCGCCGGAACGTCCGCGATCGTGGCGCGACGAACCCGGTTGTCGTCACCCGTATTCATTGTCGCCTATCTAGCCATCTCAGGCTATGGCCGCAACGGCGCGTCGACTTCGCGCGTCCGTCGCGCCCTGGTACATTCAAGAGCCGAGCGCGCCGCGAGCGCTCGATTCGCAACCGCATCAGAGGTGTATCATATGCATTCGTCTTTCCGCGCTGGTCTCGTCATCGCTCTCGCCGCCTCCGCTTCGGCCGCAGGCGCTCAAGCCAACAGTGCCGCGGGCACTGTCGCCCCCGCCGCGTTTCCCGCCGTCGGTGATGCCGCGCCGGATTTTTCGGCCACGGCGACCGACTCGACTGGCAAGATGATTCCTGTTTCTCTTTCGTCGCTCCGTGGCAAGGTCGTCGTGCTCGCGTTCTATCCGCTCGACCGCTCCTCCGGGTGCACGGCCGAGCTCAGCAAGTTCCGCGACGAGTACACGACATTGTTCGGTGACAACGTGGTGGTGCTGCCGGCGTCGGTCGATAGCTTGGGGTCGCACGCGAGCTGGGCGAAGGATGCGCACTTCCCATTCGCGTTGATCGCGGATACAAAGAGCGAGCTCGCGACGAAGTACGGATCACAAGGCGGCGCGCGTCCGTACTTCAAGCGCACGGTCTTCGTGATCGGCAAGGACGGGAAGGTGGCCTACGCCGACACGCGATTCAACGCGTTGGCTCAAGACGGGTACGACAAACTCGCCAGCGAAATCAAGAAAGCAAAAGGAGCCTGATGCTCAACGTCGTGACGTGTGCGCGCGCCGGTATCATTGCCGGCGCGCTCCTGTGTGGCAGCGGCACGCTCGTGGCCCAACAAGGGCCGGCGATCGACACGAACACGGTCGTTCCGATCACGCCCCCGCAGACTCCGCTGCCGAGCGAGGACGCGAGTCGCAACGTCACCAAGTTCTCTTTCATCTCGTACGGTGACACGCGCGGAGCGCTCGACGGAACGCTCCTGCAATATGACCATTCGCTCGTCGTCGCGTCGATGCTGCGAACGATCCAGATCCGCGCCGGCACGGACGATCCCATCAAGTTCGTCGTGCAGAGCGGCGACGCCGTGCTCGACGGACGATCGGCCAAGCAGCTCACGGTGAGCTACGTGCCGGTGATCAATCGGCTCACGACCGAGGCGAACGTTCCGTATTTCCTGGCCGTCGGAAATCACGACGTGCGCAACGGCACGTCGTTGACAGATACCGACCGCGTCAAAGGACTCAAGAACGAGCTTGCCGCCAACGCCGAGCTCATTCCGCGCGAAGGCTCGCCGCGCCGCCTCAACGGGTACCCCACGTACGCGATCGGCTACGGCAACACATTCGTGTTGCTCTTCGACTCGATCATTGCCGATGACCCGGTGCAATTCGACTGGATCCGCCGGCAGCTCGAAGGTCTCGATCGGCGTCGCTATGTCAACGTGGTCGCCGTGTTTCACCACCCGGCGTTCTCGTCGGGACCGCACGGCGGATCCACGGTCGAACCGCAGGCCGCGGCCCTGCGCCGTCGCTACATGCCGCTCTTCCGGCAGTTTCACGTCAAGCTCTTGCTCACGGGGCACGAGCATTTGTTCGAGCATTGGGTCGAGCGCTACACCGATGCGACAGGCGAGCATCGGATCGACGAAGTCGTGAGTGGCGGAGGCGGAGCCCCGCTGTACGGATACCAGGGCGAGCCCGACACGCGGCAATACGTTCAACAATACGCGGCCGAAAAGGTCCGGCTTCAACACCTCGTGCGCCCGGCCGTCGACCCGGGCGCCAATCCGTATCACTACGTCGTCGTGCACGTCGATGGACCAAAGCTGACGCTCGAGGTCATCGCGGTGAGTTGGGGTCAGGGATTTCAGCCGTATCGCAGCAGTACCTTCACCATCGCGCCATAGCGCACGGCGCGCCGCCGATCCTCACGCACCCGCACGGTCGCGCCGCGCGGCGACGCGTTTGCCGCGAATCGTCGTGCCGCTCAGGGCACGAATGATGTCGTCGGCTGAGTCGTCGGGAACCTCGACGAGCGAGAAGCGATCGGTGATCTCGATGGCGCCGATGTCGCGCGAGTCGATGCCCGCCTCATTGGCGATAGCGCCAACGAGGTCGGCCGGCCGCACGCCGGCGTTCCGGCCGAGCGCGACGTAGAGTCGCGTGACATCGCTGCCGTCTCGGCGCCGCGCGCTGCCTCGCTCTCGTTGCGGGCGTTCGGCACGCGCGGGACGCGAATCACGCGGATCGCGGCGACCGTCCTTTCGCGTTCGGTCGGCGCGTGACGGGCGCTCGTCGCGCCGCGGAGGAGCGGCGTTGGGGATCTCCTCTTCGGCGGTGCGCTCGCCACCGTCGCCGGCTTCGTCGGCGAGCTTCACCGCGGCGGCCGCAACGTCGAGCACGTCGTACTGATCGGCGAGCGATTCGACCACACCGCGATATGCGTCGAGCTTCCCCGAGACGAGCAATTCCTCGAGCGATGAGCGTGTGAGCTCCAGGCGACGCGTGCGAAGATCGTGAACCGTCGGAACGGATTCGATCGAGATCTTGTGCTTCGTGGCCTGCTCGATGTTGCGCAACAACCGATGCTCGCGCGCCTCGGCGAGCGTGATCGCCACGCCCTCGCGACCAGCACGCCCAGTTCGGCCGATGCGATGGATGTAGGCGTCGGGCGACTGCGGCACGTCGAAGTTGACGACGTGCGACACGTGCTCGATATCGAGGCCGCGGGCAGCGACGTCCGTCGCAACGAGCAACTCGGAGGCGCCGTCGCGGAACCGGCGCATGACGCGGTCGCGCTGTTCCTGTGAGAGTCCGCCGTGCAACGCCTCGGCGCGGTAACCGCGACCACCGAGCGTCTCCGTGAGCTCGTCGACCTCCGTCCGCGTACGACAGAAGACAATGATCGACGTGGGCGCCTCCATATCGAGCACGCGCGCGAGGGCCGCCACCTTGTGACGGCGCTGCACGATGTAGGCGACCTCGCGCACGCGCGGCGTCTCGCCGTGAGCGAGGTGCTCACGCGCGATGGTCACGCGGACCGGCTCGCGGAGATGGCGGCTGGCGATGGTGCGGATCGCGTGCGCCATGGTCGCGGAGAAGAGGGCTGTCTGCCGGTCGGTCGGGACGGCGCTCAGAATCGCCTCGAGATCTTCCGCGAAGCCCATGTCGAGCATCTCGTCCGCTTCGTCGAGAACGAGCGTCTGAACCGCGTCGAGCGCGAGCGTCCCGCGCCGAATGTGATCGAGCGCACGCCCGGGCGTTGCGACAACGACGTCGACGCCGCGTTTGAGCGCGCGGAGTTGTTGCTGCATGGCTTGTCCGCCGTAGATCGGAAGCACCCGTACGCCAAGCGGTCGCCCGTATTTGTGCACGGCTTCCGCGACCTGCATGGCAAGCTCGCGCGTTGGAACGAGCACGAGCCCTCGTACCGACTGCACGCCGTCGGTTGACGATCCGATGCGCTGGAGCATTGGGAGCGCGAACGCGGCCGTCTTGCCCGTGCCCGTTGCCGCTTGTCCGAGAACATCACGCCCCGCGAGGAGGGGCGGAATCGCCTCTCGTTGAATATCTGTCGGCTCTTCGTAGCCGAGCGCCGCGACTGCGGCGGCCAGCGCGGGCGACAACCCGAGTTTGAGAAAAGCGTCGTCGTCAAACGAGCTCGGCAGCGCGGGCGTTGATTCAGTCGTCATCTCTCACTCAGCGGTCGAAAATCCGTGCCGCCGCGGTCACGGTGGTCACCTGACGTAAGCTAAGCCCTGCCGGCTCGTTGCGGCGCTCGACGTAGCTCGTCTCACTATCCACAAGGCCCGCCAGGAGATGTGTGGTGTCGATCACGCCCTCGAAGGGATCAGCCGTCTGCACGCACGAACGCGGCCTGGGAACGACGGTCTGCGTGCATTGTCGGTACGAGGCGCGCACCGCCGCCCGAGCGCGGCGCAAGCGCCTTCTGCTGCGCTCGAGCGCCGCCGCGGTCGTCATGTCGACGCTCGGCGCAGCGGGTGTTCTCAGTGCGTCGGCGATTCGCACGTATAGCTCGTCGCACCACACCGCGCGTCGAATGGCCGAGGCTCCGCCGAAGACTCCCGTGGTTTTGGCAAGCGCGCCTGCGCCCACGGTGAGCGCTCCAGAGCCGACGCCGATCGTTACAAGCCCCGAGACGATCGTCCGTTCGAAGCCGCCATTCACTCCGGTGGTGCCCCAAGGCCAGTCGTCGCTGCCCGACGGACCAACTGCGGTGCGCGCCGATAGTCTGGTGACGGTGTCGTTCGACGCGCCCATGACCCGGACCCGAATTCCGGCGAAGTTCGAGCGATTGGTGCGGACGACCCTTCCCGCGGTCTACGGCCGATCGATCGACAGCGTGTTGGCGAAGATCCCGGAAGGCGGCATCGCGCGCCAAGGCGATCTCGTTTCCGAGCTGCCGGCGCGCGGCATTCGGATCCCGGTCAACGCGGAGTGGACCATCGCGCTCTACCCCGAGACGCGCCCTGGGCACGACGGGCCGCTCGTGGTGAGATACCGCGTGTCCGTGGTCACCAAGACCGAGTAGCGTCTTCCCTCGAAGGCGACCGCGCGCCACCGTGGTTCGGCGCCGCCTACTAGGCGCATAGTTGACAGCGAAGATCGCACGCCTTATAACTACTAGCAACCTAGTAGAGAGAGCGGGCACACGATGGACGACTTCGTTCTTGGCGACCGCGAGCTCGACATCATGGGCGTCCTGTGGGACCTCGGGTCCGGCACGGTGGCGGAAGTGCAGCGCAAACTACCCGTCGATCTCGCATACACCACGGTGCTGACCATCCTCCGCAATCTGGAGGCAAAAGAGCTCGTGACGCACACCGCGGAAGGCAAAGCGCACCGATACGTCCCGCGGGTAGCGCGGACCGCCGCGCGTCGCAGCGCGCTCACGCGCATGCTCGACAAGCTGTTTCACGGCTCGCCGGAGCAACTCGTCGCGCAACTCGTGGAGGACGAAAAGCTCTCCGCGCAGGATCTGCGGCGGCTTCGCGCGCTCTTGTCGACGCCCGGGAAAAAAGGCAGGGGGTCCAAATCATGATCGCATCGTGGATGCTCTACGCCGCGCTGGTCGGCGGGCTCATGACGCTCGCCGCGGTTGCGTTGGATCGCTCGGCCATGGCGAGACGGCGGCCGACGCGAATGATCTGGTTCGCTGCTCTGCTCCTGTCGGTCGTGTGGCCAATCGGGCGCGCCGCTGCTCGTCTCGCGCCCGAGCGGACACACGGTGTGCAGCTCATCCCCTTCGCCATCACCGTCCAATCGCCGGCGATCACGAGTCGAGCAAGCGGACTTAGTCGCGAGACGATCGACCGTGCCCTGCTCTTCGTTTGGTGCGCGCTGAGCGCGCTCCTGCTCCTCCGTCTCGGGCACGGCCTTACCACGCTGCGCCGGAGCAGCAAGACATGGACGCCGGCCGAGATCGACGGAACGTCGGTCAGGCTGTCACCGAACGTCGGGCCGGCAGTGGTCGGGCTGCGGTCGATGGACGTCGTGCTCCCAGAATGGATCCTCTCGCTGGACGAACCGCTGCGCGCAATCGTACTACGACACGAGGAGGAACATCGGAGCGCGCGCGATCCGTATTTGTTGTTCGGTGCCGCGCTCGCCGTGGCGCTCATGCCGTGGAACCTCGCGCTCTGGATTCAGGCAAAGCGTTTGCGCCTGGCGATCGAGCTCGATTGCGACGCGCGTGTCCTGCGCGCGCATCCATCTACGGAGCGGTACGGGCTGTTGATGCTGACGATCGCGCAACGCCGCTCGGTGGCGCCCACGCTCTTCGCGCCGATGCTGACCGAGCCAACCACACAACTGGAACGGAGGATCATCGCAATGCGCACATCGACGCGGCGGTTGGCCCGAGTCACCGTGTACGGCAGCAGCGTGATCGCCGTGGGCGTGCTCGCGTTCGCATGCTCCCTTCAGTCGGACAACGCAACGGGGCCCAAGCCAGCGCTCCCGCAGCGAGTCTCTTCGAATCAGGATTTTCGCGAGTTTCAGGTGGAGAAGACGGCGCAGCTGCTTCCCGGAAATTCGGGTCCACGATATCCCGATCTCTTGCGCGCGGAGAAGATCGAGGGCGAGGTGGTCGCGCAATTCGTCGTCGACACGACCGGCCATCCGGATCCGCGGACGCTCAAGGTGCTCAGGAGCACCCACGATCTGTTCTCCGCATCCGTCCGTGCGGCGATTCCAAACCTTCGCTTTACACCGGCGGAAGTGGGCGATCGCAAGGTAAAGCAGGTCGTGCAGATGCCATTTCAGTTCAGCCTAGCGCATGGCCAGGCCGCAGCGCCCGACGCCGGTGACGCAGGTGTCGTGACACTCAAGGCGACTCAGCCGAATCCGAACATCGGTCGAGCATCGGCGACCCCCGGCCCTGGTCGCCGACCAGAGGCGAAACTTCCAGCGGGTGTGTATTTCGAATACCAGGTTCAGAAAGCCGTATCGGCGGCTCCGGGCAACCGCGCGCCGCGGTATCCGGATGTGCTGCGGCTAGCCGACATCGAGGGCGAAGTCCTGGCGCAGTTCATCGTCGACGAAAACGGCGTGGCCGACTCGACCAGCTTCACCGTGTTGCGCTCGACGCACGCTCTCTTCACAAACGCGGTACTCAGCTCGATCACGTCGTTTCGTTTCAATCCGGCCGAGCTCAATGGACGACGCGTGAAGCAGCTGGTCCAAATGCCGTTCCAGTTCAGTCTCAGCAAATAGCGCGTGCAACGGCGTGCAGCGCCGCGCAACGACGCGGGCCGTCAGCGGGACACGAGGGCGTCGAGCAGACGGGTGGGGTCGCGCTCGACAGCCAACTTCGCCCGCTGCGCCGGACGGATGAAGCCTTCGTCGCACGCGTGGTCGAGAAAGCGAATCAGCGGGCTGTAATAGCCGTCCACGTCGAGGACGCCGTACGGCTTGTCGTGCAAGCCGAGCATTCCCCACGTCCACACCTCGAAGAGCTCTTCGAGGGTGCCCAAGCCGCCGGGCAACGCGACGAACGCATCGGACAGGTCGGCCATCATGGCCTTTCGCTCGTGCATGGTGTCGACCACGTGGAGATGCGTCAGGCCTCCGTGCGCGATCTCCCGGTCGACGAGCGTGCGCGGGATCACACCGACGACTTCACCGCCGGCGCGCAGCGCGGTATCGGCGATCGCGCCCATGAGGCCGACACTCGCGCCGCCATAGACGAGGCGAATTCCCCGCTCGGCGATCGCGGTGGCGAATGTCCGCGCGGCGGACTCGTAGGCCGGCGACACGCCACTCGATGAACCACAAAAGACACAGATCGATCGAATCATGTGGGACAAGCCTAGACGGTAGCAGCCGGCGGGACCAGTCTTTCGCCGCGCGTCGCATTCACGTCCGCCACTTGCTCGTCTGCATGCGTCCTGTGACGTTCGAACCATGACAACGCCGCTCGATCACAAGCGACTGATCGCGATCACGCACGTCCCGTCGCCCATGCTGGAGCATGGCGAACGCACGTACGTCGGCGAGGCGACGGTCGATTACCCGCTGGCGCTCGTGCAGCACGCCGCGTACTGCGACGCCCTGCGCGCGTGCGGCGCAGAGGTCATCACGCTCGATGCCAACCGTCACCTGCCGGATTGCGTCTTTGTCGAGGACACGGCCATCGTGCTCGACGAGGTTGCCGTGATGATGTCGATGGGCGCCGAGTCGCGGCGCGCCGAGCCGGCGGGCATCGAGCCGACGCTCAGACGGTATCGACACATCGAGCGCGTCAGCTTGCCGGCAACCATCGACGGGGGTGACATCGTACGCTCAGGACGAACGCTTTACGTTGGCGCTTCGCCGCGCACCAACGCGGCCGGTATTGACGCGCTTCGTGTGGTCGTGGGAGCATACGGGTACACGGTCATTGCCGTGCCTGTGCTGAAATGCCTCCATCTCAAGACCGCGTGCAGCGCACTGCCCGACGGGCGCTTGTTGGTCAATCGCGAGTGGATCGACGCGTCGCCTCTTCCTTTCTCAGCGCTAGTCGACGTTCCGGCGGCGGAGCCGTGGGCAGGCGATGTGCTCGTGATCGGCGAGCGCATCATCTGCTCGGACGCATTTCCTGAAACGACGGCGTTGCTCGAGAAGAACGGCTTCGGCGTGATCCCCGTCGCCGTGTCGGAGTTCGCCAAGGTCGAGGGCGGCGTGACGTGTTTGAGCTTGGTGTTCGTCTGCAAAACGTAGCCACGGAATCCACGGACTCGACGGAGCGACACGGAACTCGTTTTTTGAATTGCCCTCTGCTCGATCTTCGTGCGCCTCGGAATCATTCCGTGGGTTCCGTGTCATTCCGCGGCTAGGCAGTTTGACTCTTGGAGAACAGCAGATCCTTCGTCGCCACGCTCCTCAGGATGACAAGCTTCTACGCTCCGCTCCTCAGGATGACAAGGCTCTACTGCTTCAGCGCTCGGGCGGGCGGGTGATCCGCTCTCCAAGCAAGCCGAGCGCGATGCCGAAGGGAATGTTGAGCGCGGCCATCAGGACGGCCAGCGCGACGGACGCCGCCGAGAACGGACGTGGTGCGCGATAGAGATTGATCGCGGCCGCGAGAATGGCGGCAATGCACCCGAGGACGAACCCGAAACGGCCAGCGGCATTTTGTCGCGTCTTGATCAGCGCGGCACGGTCGTTCGGTGACAGTGGGTTTCGGCGGTGGGGGTCCACGCCGCGAAAGCTAATACACGACGGGCGCCGGTCATGTGTGACCGACGCCCGTCGCTGTGTGTTCGAGCTTCAATTCAGCGAGCCTTGAACCACTTGTCTTCCATGACTTCCACCGGCTTGGAGTATGTTTGGCCGTTGACGGTCAACTTGACGATGTAGGTTCCGGGCTGCACGGCGTTGTTCGCGGCGCCACCAAATCCGCCGCCGCCACGACCGCCACCACCGCCGGCGCAAGTGTTGTCCGGCGGACCGGCCGGACCACCGAAACCACCGCCCCCACCGCCGCCACCGCCTGCGTTGGCTCCGGGAATCATCGGAGCAACGAGGGCCCAGTCAACGCGGTGAATGCCGGGCTCCTTGGCGCCGTCCGACGTGCACAGCGTGCGTCCCTGCGCGTCGATCACCGAGACCTTCACATCGTTGGCGGCCGCTTTGAGGTAATAATTGATCGCCGTGCCGCGCGGCGCGTTCTGTCCGACGAAATTCTTCTGACCACCGATGTGTGGATTGTTCGTGAGATCGGTGATGTAGGCGACCGCGGGACGAGGCTGGAACAAATACGCGTCCTGCGATTGCACCGACGCCGTCATCTGCTCGAGGGGCGTGATGTCGTCCGCGATCCAGATGCTGCGACCGTGCGTCGCGACGACGACGTCGCCTTCGCGCGGATGAATGAAGATGTCGTCCGTGCGGACCGTCGGGTAATCGTTCATGAACTTCTCCCAATGCTTGCCGCCATTGAGGGAGACGTACAACCCGAACTCGGTGCCGACGAACAAGAGGTCCTTGTTCTTGGGATCTTCGCGAACCACCTGGACGTTGCCCGAGGCCGGCAAGTCGTTGGCGATGCTCTGGAACGTGCGACCATAGTCGTGCGTGACGAACACGTACGGGTGCAGGTCGTCGCTGCGGTGTCCGTCCACGGAGACGTACGCGGTGCCGGGGTCGAAGTGCGACGCGTCGATGCGTGAGATCCAGAAGGCGTTGTCGCCGGAGAGCGCGCCTTGCGGCAAGCCCGGCAGATTCTTGCCGACTTCGGTGAAGGTGAGACCACCGTCGCGGCTCACCTGCAGGTTGCCGTCGTCCGTTCCGGCCCAGACCACGCCCGGCATGACCGGCGATTCGGATACGGAGATGATCGTGCTGTACGCCGTGTGCCCGTCGTTCTTGGAGAGCTGCGTCTTGTCGCCGCTCACGCCCATGACGGTTGCACCACACCGGTCGAACTGCTTGGTGAGATCGCCGCTCGCGACCCACGACGTTCCGCGATCATAGGATTTGAATAGCCGGTTCCCGCCGAGGTAGATGATGTCCGGGTTGTGCGAGGACAGAATGAACGGTGTGTTCCAGTTGAACCGGTACTGCTCGCCGCCCTCGGCATTGATGACGTTCTTGCGTCCACCGCCTCGCCCGCCGCCACCGCCACCTGCGCCGCGACCACCGCCCGGTGCGCGGCCGTCGACGCACGACGCGTTGCTCGCGGCAGCACCAGCGGGCGCGCCGGCGAGCTGCACGCCGGGACCCGCACTCGGCCGGATGCTGATCGTTTGACCAGTGTTCAGGTCGTAGCGCTGCGTGTTGCCGTCCTGCGATTCACAGAAGATGATGTTCGGGTGGTCGACGTTGACGCCGGTGTAGAAGCCGTCGCCGCCGCAGATGCCGAACCAATCCATGTTGGTGATGCCGCCGCGTCCACGTTTGGAGCTCGGCCCGCCCCAGCTGTTGTTGTCCTGGAGGCCCGTGTAGACGTTGTACGGATGCTCATTGTCGGCGGTGACGACGTACGCGAGGCCGGTGGCCATGGTGGCGACGAAGTCCCACGACTTGCCCTGGTCGTAGCTGATGTCCAATCCGCCGTCGTTGCCGATCATCAAATGCTTGCTGTTGTGCGGATCGACCCAGATGGCGTGTTGATCGACGTGCGCCGGTGAACCGTTGCCGCCGGCGTCGTCGAGTGTAGCGAACGTCTTGCCGCCGTCGAGCGACTTGGCGACGGGCAGCCCGGCGACGTAGATCGTATTTGGGTTTTGCGGATCGACGCGCAACTGGCTGAAGTACATCGGTCGCGCATTGCAGTTGGTCACGAGCTTGAACGAGCCGCCCTTGTTGTCAGAGCGGAACACGCCGCCACGCGCGGGATCGAGCTTTGGCGGCTGACGCGTCGCCGTCGACTCCGGCTCGGCGCCGCGGCCACGCCCGCCACCCGCCGCGGGAAAGCCGCCCGTCGGGCCGCCGTTGTTGCACCAATCGAACTGACCGCGACCACCACCCGCGCCGGCGGGCGCCTCCGTTGGAGCAGCGGGGCCTCCGCGCCCGCGCAGCTCGGTGCCGCTCTCGCCCGCCTCGATCTGCGCGTACACGACGTTCGGACTCGACGCCGCGATGCCGAGTGCGATGCGCCCGTACGTGCCCGGAGGCAGACCGTTCGTGAGCTTGTTCCAGGTGCGACCGGCGTCGTCGGACTTCCACACGCCGCTGCCCGGGCCGCCACCGTTGAAGCAGCAACTCGTGCGCCGGCGCTGGTAGCTCGCGGCGTAGAGCGTGTTGCTATTCGACGGATCGATGACGATGTCGGTGAAGCCGGTATTCTCGTCGATGTATTTGATCTTGTTCCAGGTCTTGCCGCCGTCGGTCGTCTTGAAGATGCCGCGCTCCGGATTCGGGCCGAACAGATGTCCGGGCGATGCGACGTAGACGACTTCGGGATTGCGTGGATCGATCACGATTCTCGCGATCGTCTGCGTTTCGGCGAGACCGATCTTGGTGAACGTCTTGCCGCCGTCGGTGCTCTTGTAGAGCCCATCGCCGAACGACGACGTCTGGCGATTGTTCGGCTCACCCGTGCCGACGTAGACGATGTTGGGATTGGTCGGGTGAATCGCGATGTCGCCGATCGAGGCGCTGCCGTAGGTCTGGAAGACCGGCTCGAAGGTGACACCGTTGTCTTCCGACTTGAACACGCCGCCGACTGCGTAGCCGATGTAGATGACGTTCGGATCGCTCAGCGAGACTTCGATGTCGTCGAGACGGCCGCCCATGCTCGCCGGTCCGATCGAGCGAAACTTGAAGCTCGAGAGGAGCGGATTCGATGAGACGTTGAAGCTCGTCTCGCGTTCGCGCGCGCCGCGTCCTTGCGCCGCGAGAGATGCCGCAACGAGCGGCACCGCGATGAGCGGAAGAAACCGTCGGAAGCCATTGGTCATGGTGTCCGTCCTAGAAGATGAGGGAACGTTCTGCGTGGCGGCAAATATGGACGCGCGCGTCGGCGTCCGTTAGCTAGCGACGGGGTCCCCACATTCGCCCAACGTTGTAGACGGCGCCCGCGTAAAGCGCGCGTGGTTGCGGTCCGGTGACCGGCACGATGACGCCGCTGTCGAACACCAGCCACGGCCGAACGGTGAGCGTAGGCCCGCCGAGGAGCGCGACGATCGACGCCGCGCCTGATGCGCCGCTCGTCGCCGGCAACCCATAGCATTCGGCGACCCAACCGACTGGTCCGGCCAGCGGTCCGCCGAGTGACGCGGTCCAGAGCGTGGCATTGGTTGGTGCGTTGCTGCCATCGCCGCTACGCCGGGTGTACCCGACGTTGAGATCCATGTCGACGTTTCCAAAATCGTGGCTCGAGATGAGCAGCAGCGAGACGTCGGTGGTTTTGGTGCCCGTCTCCGCAGTACCGGTTGGGAACTTGACTGCGGGCAGCACGGCGAAGTCGCCGAGGATCGGCGCATCCTCCGCGATGCGCCACTTCACGCCGGCGGCGAGATCGCCGAGTCCGGCCGAGCCCTGTGGCGGACGAACCACCGTCCCAAACAGGCTGAGTTGCACGCGAGGCGCGAGCCCGATTTTGAACACGGTGGGTGTCGACATCAGCGTGTTGCTCGGCGCGATGCGATCACGCTCGACGCCGGTTTCGATCTCGAGCCATCCCGTGGCCACGGTGCCCGCGTGGGTCGCGACGGTGGGACGTTCCGGTTGCGCGGCGTGCGGGTCCTTCGACGAATCGGCCGCGACGGCCGACTGTTTCGCGTCTGGTTGTTGAGCCAGCGCCGGGCTCACGGCGAAAGCGATGAGGATTGTTGCAACCACACGCTTGGCTTGCCGACGCGTCATGCGCGGCTGCCGGTCGGGCGCGAACGCCACGGGTTGTCGGCTTGCGTCTCGAATGTCTCGACGTCTGCGAAGTACCGAAGCGCCATATCCGCTGACGCGGGGTTGGTATAGACCTCGGCGACCGGATGGTCGATCGCGTTCCCGATGACGTCGGCGACCGCCTCGACCGATTGTACGTGCGGGCCGGAGTAGATCGGCGTGTCCGGCGGTGAGCCGATGGCATTGCGACCAAACTCCGTGGCGACCATGCCCGGCATGACGAGGGTCACGTGGATGTCCGGGTACCGCGTGCGGAGATCCGCGCGCAGGTTCGCCGTGAGCGCGATCACAGCAGCCTTGGCCGCATTGTACGCCGAACGATGCGGTGCCAACGGAACACGCCCAAGGAACGATGCAATGTTGATCACCTGGCCGTTCCCGCGCTCGATGAAGTGCGCGATCGCGACCTGCATGCCGTAGAGTGCAGACTTGACGTTGAGCGCGATCATGTCGTCGATGTCATCGTCGGTGAGGTCGAGGACGGAGCGGGTGATGCCCCGCCCCGCGTTGTTGACCCACACGTCGAATCCACCGAAGGCGTCGATGGCGGCGTCGCGGAGGCGCTCGACGTCGGCGCGTCTGGTGACGTCGGTCTCGACAGCGATGGCGCGTGGTGAGCCACGTTGCATTGCCTCGTGCGCAACTTGCTCGAGCTCTCGGCGGCGGCGAGCGGCTAGGACGAGCGCGTGGCCGTCGGCCGCCAGCCGAACGGCGAGACCCGCGCCGATTCCGGCGCTCGCGCCGGTGATGACGATTGTCTTGTTTGCCATTTGTATCCGGCTTTACCGTGATGTAGCAGCGTCGTACTATGCTCAGGTACCAGATCGATCGGAAGCTAGCTCCCCGGCGCGTCTCTCTCGACTCAGGTCACATCACACATGCCAACACACACCGCGCGGCGAACGGCCGCGGCGTTCGTGTTCGTTTCCGTGGCGGGTGCATCGATCGCGCATGCCCAGGACCGGCTCAAGTCGATGCCGGGCTACGAACGCTATCAACGTATGGCGCCGCTCATCAGCACGGCACTCGGCGGCACGGGACGCGGATTTGGCCGAGGCGCGGGCGGTGGCGGCGTGACGTGGTCGGCTGACGGCAAGTCGGTCGAGTTCGCGAATGGCGGCAAGCGATATCGGATGGACCTCGCGACGAAGAAGATCGCCGAGGCCACGGATACGGTGGAACGACAAATGGCACCGCGTGGACGGGGCGGCTTTCCCGGCGCGCCGGCGCGCGGGAGGCAATTCGAGGCGGCGATTGCGCCGGCCGGCAATCACCGCGCGCTGTATCGCGATCGCAACGTGTGGATCGGCGACTCGACGGGCGCGAACGCCGTGCAGATCACCACGGAGGGCGGCGTTCAATCGCGAATCAAGTTCGGCACGGCGAGCTGGGTATACGGCGAGGAGCTCGGGCAACGCACGGCCATGTGGTGGTCGCCCGACGGCAAGAAGCTGGCGTACTACAGATTCGACGAGAGCAAAGTCCCGGACTTCTATCTGACTCCGGGATTGACCGGAGTGCAGGACACGCTCGACGTCGAAGCGTACCCCAAGCCTGGCGTGCCGAACCCGGTCGTCGACCTCTTCGTGTACGACGTCGACAGCAAGAAGACGACGCGGCTGGACGTGCGCGATGGCAAGCCGCTCGACAACGACGTGGTGGGCTACTACGTGTTTCACGTTGATTGGTCGCCCGACGGACGGGAGCTCGTGTTCCTCCGTGCGAACCGGCGGCAGAACACGCTCGAGCTGGCGGCGTGTAATCCCGACACCGGCGCTTGTCGAACCGTCATTCACGAATCGTGGCCCACGGGGTGGATCGACGACGATCCCGCCCCGACGCCGATCTTCCTGAAGGACGGCAACCGGTTCATCTGGGAATCCGGGCGCAACGGTTTCAACAATTACTATCTCTACGATTTCAAAGCCGGAAAGCTGATCACGCCGCTGACGCAGCTGCAGTCGGAAGTCGCGGGTGTGGTGCGCGTGGACGAAGCGACCAACTCGCTGTATTACACGGCGCGCGACGGCGACAATTATATGAAGTTTCAGCTGCACCGCGTCCGACTCGATGGGGCGAATGACCGGCGACTGACGGATCCGGCGTTCACGCACACGGTGTCGCTCGCGCCCGATGGAAAGTATTTCGTCGACGTGGCGGAGACGCACGATCATGCGCCGGTGACGCGCCTGGTCGACGCGAGCGGCAAGATCGTCGCCGAGCTCGCGAAGACCGACCTGACGAAGGTCAACGAGCTCGGGCTGAAGAAGCTCGAGATGTACACATACCAGACCTCCGACGGCCAGGCGACGCTGCACGGGCTGATTCACTTTCCTTCGAACTTCGATCCGAGCAAGAAATATCCCGTGCTGGTGAGCGTGTACGGTGGCCCGGGCGTGGGCAACGCGACGAGCGAGCGCTTCACCCTGCCGAGTGCGATCACCGAGTACGGATTCATCGTCGTCAACGTGGAGGCGCGGACCAATCCCGGTATGGGTCGAAAGTATCTGGACGCCGTCTACCTCAAGCTCGGGCAGACGGAGATCGACGACATGGCCGACGGGGTAAAGGCGCTGTGGAGCAGACCGTACATCGACAAGAATCGCGTGGGCATCTACGGGACGTCGTACGGGGGATATACGTCGGTGATGGAGATCCTGCGTCATCCCGAGGTGTTCGCCGCGGCGTCGGCGTCGTCACCGCCCACTGATTGGCGAAACTACGATACGATTTACACCGAGCGATACATGTGGCTGCCGCAGGAGAACAAGGACGGCTACGACAAAGGCTCGGCCATGACGTACGTCGACAAGCTGCGTGGACGACTCATGCTGTATTACGGCACGATGGACAACAACGTGCATCCAACGAACATGATGCAGCTCATCGCCGCGCTGCAGCGGGCGGGCAAGAGCTTCGACCTCCAGGCAGGACCGGACCAGGGACACTCGGGGCTCAACGGCCAACGCATGATGGAATTCTTCATCGAGAATCTCGTCATCAACCCGAGCGCGAAGGTGTCGTTTTGAACATCTCGTAGCGACATGTTCTCCGGCGAACAAATCGCGTCGCTCCTGGCGGAGCTCGGCGTGTCGCACGTCGTGACCGTGCCGGACAGCACGATCGGACCGTGGCAGGAAGGCATCGAGCGACTCGGGCGAACGCGCGTGGTGCGGGTCTGTCGCGAAGGCGAGGCATGGCAAGTCGCGGCCGGGCTTCAGCTCGGTGGCAAAGCGCCACTCGTGATGATTCAGTGCACCGGTCTGTTCGAGTCGGGAGATGCGCTTCGTAACGCGCTCCACGATTGGAAGCTGCCGCTGTTCAGCATCATCGGATATCGGAGCTATCTGAACCAGGACACGCTGCCTGGTGATACCTGTCTCGTCTTCACCGAGCCGGTGTTGGGCGCGTGGCGCATCGACTATCGCCTGATCACGACGCCGTCGCAGTTCGGTTCGATCGGCGAGCATTACATGGCATGTCGAGCGGCGGCGAAGCCGGGGGCGATCGTCATCGGCGAGGGGAAGGCGTGACGGGGCCGAGGATGGCGGCGAAAGACGCGCTCGTCGCGATTCACGGCGCGCGTCGAGACGAAGACGTCGTGGTCACGACGATGTCTCCGGCGCGCGATTGGATGACGCTGCCGCAACACCCGCTCGATCTGGTGCTCGTGCCGTCGGCCATGGGACATGCGACGTCGATC
>DASVYG010000087.1:0-1905 GCA_036392315.1 Gemmatimonadaceae bacterium | reverse complement strand
CCGCGCGCGATGACCCATCCTTCCCAATGCACGAGCGCCGGTTCGTTCAGGGACATCTCCTCTCCGGCGCGGTGGAGTCCCGCCGTGATCAGGTAGCTGTCCGTTTCCTCGCGCGCGACGTGCACTCGCACTTGCCACGGTGGCCCGTCGTCCCAACGAAGGGGACCAGTCGGCAGCCGGCAGCGCCCGGTCTCGCAGGCGCGCCGAAGCGTCGTCTCGATCTCGACGCCGCGCAGCTCGAATGCCGACGCGGTCAGCGTCGACGGCAGGTCCCACGATCCGTCGAGCCGCTGGTGTTCTGTCGCCAGCTCGGCGACGATCCCCACGGTCTGCCATGTCGCCGGCGCGTCGATGATGTAAACGAGCCGGCGTTGTTTTGACATGCCTGAAAGATGCGGAGACCGTCAATCTCGACGGCGATGGACGAGCGACGCGAAGAACCGTGGAAAGAGCAAGATACCCTGATCGGTGGATTGAACGGCGAGCATCGATCCGTGCTCGAGCTTCCAGGCGCGGACGATGTGGCGTGGGATGGTCATGCTGAGCGATCCGCCGTGTCGACGGACGCGGACGCTGAACCGAGCGCGGAGGCGGGGGCTTTTCGGCGGTCGAATCATGCGAGTACAATGCTGCGCGCCTCGGTATCGTGTGGCACCGAATCGGTGCTGGTCGTAGCCAAGCGACGCGGAACCTCCGGATTCGCGATGCTGGACGGAGGGGGATAATCTCAAGTATTGCTTAAGTGGAACTATGTGTCACACTAACCCGCGCTATCGCTCACTCCTTGGCCTGACCATCGCGCTCGCGATCGGAGCCTCCCGACTCGGCGCGCAGGAGAAGCCGCTCGAGGGGATTCTGCGCAGCGCTCATCCCGTCACACGGATCCAGGCGACGACGCACTGCCCGGACTTCGTGGTGCGCGGTCCGCGACAGTTCGAGAACGTCTCGTTCGATGACGTCTCCAAGGATTCGGTCGAGACGCGCTGCATGGTCGACACGACGTATGCGCTGCCGACAGCGGATGGTGTACGTTGGCTCGCGGCGATCTACCGGCGCGTCTACGTGGGTCCGAGTGATTCCATCTCGATGGCGATCCGGCACTCGACGCGAGATACGGCGGTGCTCATCACCGCGGCGCTCTACTCGGCGTCGGGCAATGATGACAGCTGGCGCCCGGAATGGACCGGCATCGTCGACGAATCCATGACTCTCTCGATTACGCCAACGCTCGCGAGCCGGCCCGATGGCTCGGCGCTCGTGAGCGTCATGTATTGTGTCAACGGGACGGGCGGCTGCGCGCAGAGCTACATGCGTCGACGCGGCGGGCGGTGGACCGCGGTCGTGGAAGTGTTTTGGAAACAGATTCCGCCGATCGAGGACGGAGCAATCGGCAAGGGACTCGGCATCGACGTTCGGTCGCTGAAGGGGAGCTATGGGTTGTATGGAAAGCGGGATGCGACCTGTTGTCCGTCGCGAGAGATCATTCTGGAGTTGGACCAGCGCGGCGATTCGCTGCTATTGAAGACGCATCACGTTCGCCCCGCAGAGCGCTGATATTTGTCTCATGGAACCAAACCGCGTTGCCATTGTCACCGGCGGAGGCCGCGGACTCGGCCGAGCGATGGTTGTCGGGCTTGCGCACGCCGGCATCCGTGTCGTCGCGACCGCGGCGCGCGAGCGCACCGAGATCGAAGCGGTCGCAGCAGAGGTTCGACAGAGCTGCGGTGAATCTTGCGTGTTCCCACTTGTTGCCGACGTCACACAGGACGACGACTGCGCCCGAGTCGTCGACGCCGCCGTCGAGCAATTCGGACGGCTCGACATTCTGGTGAACAACGCCGGCCGCGGCATGAAGTACGTCAGCAATGAGTTCATGACCGAGCCGACGCGCTTCTGGGAAGTCGC
>DASVYG010000086.1:0-1613 GCA_036392315.1 Gemmatimonadaceae bacterium | reverse complement strand
GCCTACTGGCGTCGGCACAGGTACGGTCTGACCGACGAGCGGTGTCGAGCGCTGCTGATGAAGCAGGAAGGACGGTGCCCTGGGTGTCTTCAGGCGCCTGGACGACGTCCTCGTCGGTCTGCTCGGCGAACCTGCCGGCCTGGTACGAACGCTGGACCCAGGTACGGAAGATCGTCTCGACCCGGTTCGCGTCGGGCTCGCCCCACGCCTGGTACAACTCGTCCGCGACCTCGTCCTTGAAGTCGTCGAGCGTGGTGCCGTCGCGCAGCGCGTCGTCGACGGCGCTGTACACCTGGTCGACGACGTCGAGCTGCGCGACGTTACCGATCCAGAAGGCCTGCTCGGCCGCGTGCGCGTCGAGCTTCGCGAACTCGTCGTCCGTCATCGGCACGCGCGCGCGGAACCACTCCACGGCGCGGTCGTACTTCGCGGGCTCGGCGGAGGGACGGGGCATCGTTCAGGGCATCTCCAGGGGATACGCGAGGAGGAGCGCTAGAGCCCCGCGAGTCCCAGGGTCGTCAGGTTGATGATCGCAAATTGCGCGAAATCGAGCGTGATGGTGTTGCCCTGCACGATGACGTACGCGGTCACGGCGGCCGTGGCGGCCGGGATCACAGACTCGATGTAGAAGGTCCCGTTCGTGTCCACCGTCCAGAGCGAGCCCACGGGGTAGATGACATTCCCGTTCCCATAGTCGAGATAGATCTTGTACTGGCCGCCGCCCGCGTCGACTCCGGAGGTCTTGACGCGACCGGTGAAGGCGATCCGGTCCCCGATGCTCCACTTCCCGCTCGCGAGCGCGAAGCTCTGATCGAAGACGATGTTGTTGCCCACGTCGGCCTTTGCGATCTGCTGCCACTTCCCGATAATCGAGGAGTCGGTGACGATCGTCATCGTCGCGTTGGATGAGCCGAACTGCGTCCACGAATCGGCGATCCCGTTCGCGTTCGCGTCCACAAGCATGAGGCCGTTCACGATCCAGTTGTTCGGGTCGGTGTTGTCGCTGGGCTGGTAGGGGCTCCACTTCTGCCAGAGTCCCGCGGTCGCGCTGATGGCGGTGTCGGCCATGACTCGCGCACCGATCGCCGTCGGGTGGACGTTGTCGCCATTGTAGGCGGCGAGGTAATTTCCGTTCGCCGGGTCCACGAGCACGGCGTGGAAGTCCACCAGTGTGATTCCCTGGGTGCGAGCGTAGAGACGGATCCCGGCGTTCAGTGTCTCGATCGCCTGGTGGTAGCCGTCGCTGCGCGGCGGGATCGTGCACAGGATCGGCACCGCTGGAATATCGCGGATCGCCTGCACGATCGCCTGGATGTTCGCGATCGACGTAGCGAAGGGCACGGCGTTGCCCACGTCATTCGTGCCGGCCTTCACGAACACCTTGTCCGGCTTGTAGGCGGCGACGTCCGTCGAGAAGCGCGCGAGCATCTGAGCGGAGGTGTTCCCCGCGACGCCCGCGTTGTGGAGCATGTGAACCTGAGCGTTGGAGCGGATGAGGAAGTGCGAGACCCAAGCGTTTTGCTCCCACTGCGTGTCGGTGCCGCCGCGGATCTCGATCGAGTCGCCGAGGAAGACGACACGGTTACCCGCCCCGGGCGGACGCTGGACGCCCT
>DASVYG010000085.1:0-6511 GCA_036392315.1 Gemmatimonadaceae bacterium | reverse complement strand
GAGTCTTTCCCGCCGTTCGAGTCCTTCCCGCCGTTCGAGTCCTTCCCGCCGTTCGAGCCCTTCCCGCCGGTCGAGTCCTTCCCGCCGTTCGAGTCCTTCCCGCCCTTCGAGTAGTCCCCGCCGTTAGAGTCGGGCCGCTAGCCGCATCCGCCGTTCCGCTGTAGTCTCTGGAATGCGCACACTCCTCGCTTCCATAATCGCCGCCGCAGCGGCCACCTCGCTCCATGCTCAGCCGAGCATCACTGACACCCGGCTGCTTTCTCAGCCCGCCCTGAGCGCGACGCATGTCGCGTTCATCTACGCAGGCGACCTCTGGACATCGCGAACCGACGGCAGCGATGTACGGCGTCTCACGACAGCGGACGGCGACGAACAAAACCCCGTGTTCTCGCCCGACGGGAAGATGATCGCGTTTAGCGCGAACTACGACGGCAACATCGACGTCTATGTCATTCCGTCGTCGGGGGGCACGCCGAAGCGCCTGACGTATCATCCGGACGCCGACATCGTGCAGGGCTTCACGCCCGACGGAAAGAGCGTCCTGTTCACAAGCGGCCGGTCGAGCTACACGAACCGCTACACGCAGCTCTTCACCGTACCTATAGAAGGGGGGCCGGAGACGAAGCTTCCCATTCCCAACGCCGCGCGCGCCTCGTACTCGCCCGACGGGAAGTACATCGCCTACAACCCGATCGCGCCACGCTTCGAGGAATGGAAGCATTATCGCGGCGGCACGGCGTCCGTGATCTGGTTGTACGACGTCGCGACGCGCGCCGTCGAAAAGATTCCGCAGCCCGAAGGGCGCTCGAACGACGTCGACGCGCAGTGGATCGGCAACACGGTCTACTTCCGCTCCGATCGCGACGGCGAGTTCAATGTTTACGCATACGATCCCGGAACGAAGAAGGTTCGACGGCTCACCACGCATACCGACTTCCCCGTTCTCAACCTGAGCGCGGGCCCCGGTACGCTGGTCTACGAACAAGCCGGATATCTGCACCTCCTCGATCCGGCCGCGTCGGGCAACGGACGCAAGCTCGCCATCGGCGTCGCGGCGGACTTGAGAGAAACGCGGCCGCGCTTCGTGAAGGGCGCCAACTATGTGCGTAACGTTGCGATCTCGCCATCGGGCGTGAGAGCGGCGTTCGAGTATCGCGGCGAGATCGTCACCGTACCTGTCGAGAAGGGCGACGCGCGGAATCTCACCAACACAGCCGGCGCGAACGAGCGTTCGCCGACCTGGTCGCCGGACGGTTCGCAGATCGCCTATATCTCCGATGCCAGCGGCGAATACGAGCTCGAGATCGCGCCGCAGGACGGACACGGTGCGGTGAAGACGTTGAAGCTCATGGGTCACGGCTTCTACCAGGATCTCGACTGGTCGCCCGACGGAACGCACATCGCGTACGCCGACAACTCGATGAGCACATACGTCATCGACGTAAAGACCGGCGTCGCGAAGCTCGTGGGGAGCAACAAGGTGTACGGACCAGCAGGCCTGGTCGACATGACGCACGCATGGTCGCCCGACTCCAAGTGGATTGCCTACACCGCGAACGTCAAGTCGCTCGTCACCGCCCTCTCCGTCTACAATGTGGCGGAGGATAAGTCGTATCGCGTGACAGATGGATTGAGTGAGGTGAGCACGCCGGCGTTCGACAAGAGTGGCCGATACCTGTACATCTTCGCGTCGACAGACGCCGGTCCGCTCGAGGATTGGTTCTCGCTTGCGACCGCCGACTACCGGCGCACGCGCAACGTTTACGCAATCGTCCTGCGGAACGACGCCGCCAATCCGCTCGCGAAAGAGAGCGACGAGGAGCGGGTCGTCGTCACCCGCGACACCACGCGGCGCGACTCGACATCGGCCGACTCGGCGACTCGTGGTGCTCGGATCGCGCCCGCTGCACCGCGCGGAAACGGCGCCGTCCGAATCGATCTCGACGGAATCGAGAATCGGATTCTCGCCATGCCCATCGCGGCCGGCGACTTGTCCGCACTTTCCACGGGCGAAGCCGGGCAGGTCTACTACGTGCAGCGCGTCGATGGTCGAGGGTCCCTACACCATTACGACCTGTCGAAACGAAAAGACGAAGTCCTCATTCCGCAGCTGAACAGTTACGAGCTGTCGGCGGATGGGAAGAAGGTGTTATACAACATCGGGCCGAATTTCTTTGTCTCACCGGTCGCGAAGGTGAACGCGAACGAAGGACGTCTCGCCGTCGCCGACGTCGAAGTCAAGATCGACCCGCGCGCCGAGTGGACGCAGATATTCAACGAGGCGTGGCGGATCAACCGCGATTATTTCTACGCGCCCAACATGCACGGCGTGAATTGGGAAGCGAACCGGAAGAAATACGCGCAGTTCCTGCCCGATGCAGCCACCAAGGGCGACGTCAATCGCATCATTCAGTGGATGATGAGTGAGCTGAGCGTCGGCCATCATCGTGGCGGCGGCGGCGACCGGCTCTCCCCGCCTGCCAACGTGCCCGGCGGCCTCCTCGGCGCCGATTACACGGTGGATCACGATCGCTATCGCATCGCGAAGGTCTACGGTGGGCTCAACTGGACGCCGAATCTTCGCTCGCCGCTCACGGAGCCGGGCGTCAACGCGAAAGTCGGTGAGTACATCATCGCCGTGAATGGTGTTCAGGTTCGTACGCCAATGAACATCTTTGCGCCGTTCGAGAACACCGCGGGCAAAATTGTCGATCTCACGCTCGCGTCGAATCCCGAGGGCACTGGCGCGCGCACGGTGCAAGTGGTTCCGATCGCGAACGAGGGGGCGCTCAGAAATCGTGCGTGGGTGGAAGGCAACTTGAGAAAGGTCGATTCACTGAGCGGCGGCAGCATTGCGTACGTGTACGTGCCCGACACGGGCAATCAAGGTCACGATTACTTCAAGCGGTACTTTTATCCGCAGGCGCAGAAGGATGCGGTGATCGTCGACGAACGCTTCAACGGCGGCGGGCAGTTCGCGGATTACTACATCGACATTCTGCGTCGCCCCGCCATCAGCTATTGGGCCATGCGGTATGGCGACGACATGAAGACACCGACGGCGTCGATCCAGGGGCCGAAGGCCATGCTGATCGACGAGACGGCCGGTTCGGGCGGCGACATGCTGCCGTGGATGTTCCACAATCTCAAGATGGGTCCACTCATTGGGAAACGCACCTGGGGAGGACTGGTGGGAATCCTCGGCTTCCCCGTCTTGATGGACGGCGGAACGATCACGGCGCCGAACTTCGCGATCTGGACACCACAGGAAGGCTGGGTGGTGGAGAATGTCGGGGTGCCGCCGGACATCGAGGTCGAGATGTCACCAGCCGCGGTGATTGCGGGTCATGACCCGCAGCTCGAGAAGGCGGTCGAGGTGTTGATGGCGGATCTGAAGAAGAATCCTCCGGCGAGGCCGAAACGGCCGGCGTACCCGAACAAGGTGGTGCCGTGACCTGTTGACGGTCACTCCCGTGTCGAGCCATCGAGACCACTCGCGCTGGACCAGGCGCGACCGCGAGCACCAAGCCAGATGGACCTTATCGAGACAGGTCGGCCTCGGCCTCGGCGCCGTCTACCGTCCGCTTGGAGGCTTTCGCGCTAAATGGAACAATGTGTAACACACATTCTTCGCGATCCCCGGCTCACCGATCCTTCCAACAGATCGGAACGTCCAGGGGGCGCGAGCGCGGCCGGCGTGGGTGGGGCCAGGCGGATAGTTCGTGTTTACACAAGCAGATCCTTCGCTGTGCTCAGGATGACAGCGAGAGCATGACGATCGCATGACGCACCCTTCGTAGCTTGGGTCCACGAGTGGCTGCGGGCCCAATCAAATACGGCTGCGTGCTTCGACCGGTCGCTCCCGTGTCGAGCCATCGAGTCCACTCGTGTTGGGATTACGTCGCCGCCAGGAGCGCTGGCGTCGCCGCCAAGGCCGGGGGAACCGGATTAGCGCAACGGCCGACTCGATGTGGTTAAATCGGCCCATGTGCGCATGCTCCCAGTCGGCTCACACGCCGCGATGACACTGACGTCATCGTGGTGACCGACGCAGGGGCCGTACTGGTAGCAGGGCGCGTCCCTTCGATGGGTCCCGAGCGGACCCAAGACATCGAAGGTACCACCATGTTGCAAGGAGTTTTGGATGAAGTCGAAGCAAACGAGGGGCCTGCAGGCGTTTCGGCGAATCGAAGCGTGGTTCGCGGAACATCCACAGGTGTTGGCGGCGGCCGGCTCGAGTGCGGCCGCGGTGTCGAACCAACTGGATGCGTTGAAACAGCTCATCGTTCGGATGTCGACGTGGGCAAGCCAGCAGGTGTATCAAAACGGCCAGGCGACGCTGGCCGCGAAGGACGAGGCGCAGCAGCGGCACGAAGTGCGCTTGCTGCACCTCACGGCGATCGTGCGGGTCGCCGCAGGGCTCCGCGGCAAGGTGCCGGGGATGGGCGTATTCAAGCTGCCGAATCGGAGCTTGAGCTCGGACGCGCTCGTTCACGCTGCCGAAGCCATTCGCACGACGGCCGCGGTGTACAAGGATGTGTTTGTGGAACACGGGCTCCCGGCAGATTTTCTCGACCAGCTCGACGCGGCCACGACGGCGCTCGGGGCGAGCGTCGACGCGCGCGGTGTGGCGCGGAGCCGGGTCACGGGTGCATCGAGCGGTTTAGCGAGTGATCTGGTGCTAGGCCGACAGATCGTGACGATGATCGACGCGTCGCTCACCCATGCGCTCAAGGCCGATCCGGCAACGCTTGCGTCCTGGCGACAGGTGAAGCGGCCCACGGTCAAGGGTGCAGTGCCCCGCAAGGCGGTTGAAGTGAACCCGGCCGTTGCCGGCGGTGCGCCGGTCGCGAACGGCGGTGCTCCGGTCGGAAACAGCAGTGCACCGGCCGCTGCACCTGGTGTCTCAGTGTCGAACACCGCGGTACCGGCCGTGAGCACCGAGGGATCAGAGACGGTCGGAAGCGTCACACCAGCCATACCGTCGGAGTTCAAGGCGGCGTAGCTGGGGATCGAGCGGTTGTCGGGATGGTTCGGGCAACCTAGCAGGAGTGAACGGGTCCGCGACGAGCGGGCCCGTTTCATTTACAGGTGCGTTCGTCGCGTTTCCACTCGCGGCACTCGAGTATGACAGGCTGGATCGGGCGACTTACAGCGCGGGATCGGGCGACTCCACCGGCGTTCGTCGCGCCATACACACCTGATCGGGGCGCTTCTACCTCCGAAACGGCGATTTACACAAGCGACGGGGTGGGCCACCGTGATCACTCAGAGCCTGGAAGCCGCGGCCTTGGCGAGATCCGCCTCCTTCGCCTTTTCTTGCTCGAGCGTGAATGCCTTGAGCTTGAGACCGTTCAGAATTCGGAGGTTGAACGCCGTTCCTCCCTTACGCACAACCAGGAACGGACTGTCGCTTTTGAACAACTCATAGTATGCCTCGTCGCCGATTCCCGACGCTGGCTCGATCGTCACTCGCTTGTCGGCGCCGGACTTCCCGATCGCAAATGCTGCCGCCGTCATGATCGACACGGTCACGCGACGACTGCCTGCGCCATGATTCGGATCGTCCGACCAGATACACACTTTAGGACTGGACGCGACGAGCCGTTTGCCGGGCAAGCTCGTGACTTCGAGGGCCTTCGATGTCTCGTCGGCCGTCAGCAACGCACAGGCGTCGGCTTCTGCGTTCAGCCGCCGCGCCGCATGAGTGGCCGCCATGGAGGCTCCCAGCGACGCCGCGAGGATGAACGCTCCCACGATACTACCCGGATTGAGATGATGGCGTACGTCGTGGCGCATGGTTGGGGTCTCAGTCGAAGTCGTCACAACGATATTGAGTCGACGCGCCGTCATCAAGCGAGCTCGGGGCGCGCGTGACGCTTTCGTCATCGTGGTGACCGACGCGAGGGTCACACTGGTCGCAGGGCGCGTCCCCTCGATGGATCCCGAGCGGACGCAAGACATCGGAGGGACCACCATGTTTGCAAGGAGTGGGGATGAAGCCGCATCAAACGAGGGGCCCTGCAGGCGTTTCGTCGAATCGAGGCGTGGTCCCGTTGCGATGATTCGCCTGGTCGGGCGGCTTCGCCTCGCCGGGGGCGTAGCCGAGATGGTGCGTGAGCTCCGCGCTGTGGGGTCGTGCTTGCATGGAAATGGCGTATCGAGAGCGGTGGGCCAGACGCACGCCGCGCGCGTGATGAAGTTCACTAGCGCGAAGGACATCGCGGCGAAGGCAGCGACCATCAAGCCAACCGGGGGAAAGTCTACTCCGCCGCAAGAGCACTCGCCGGCGTCACGCGCATGGCGCGACGCGCCGGCGTGAGAGTCGCAACCATCGCGACCGCGAGCAACAATGCGGCGACCATCAGTAGGGTCGTCGGATCATCTGGCGCGACGCCGAAGAGCTGCTCGCGTAACAGTCGGGCGGCGGCGAGCGACAACCCCGCACCGGCCACCGCGCCCCACACGATTGGACGCAGGCCGCGGCTCAGCACCAGGCGCCAGATGTCTG
>DASVYG010000084.1:0-1534 GCA_036392315.1 Gemmatimonadaceae bacterium | reverse complement strand
TGACGCGTTTCGGCCTCGACGCGCTCTTTGCCCCGCAGGACGTCATGGCGGGCTGGGAAACCGGGCTCGTCGCCGCGCCCGGCGTCGGCGCACGCCACGACATGCTGCTCGCCACGAGCACCCGCGCGGGATTCGCGACGGCGCGTTTCGCCATCAACGGAGACCTCGAGGCCGCGTTGCAGCGCGGCCTGGCGGCAGGCGTGCGCCCGTCAAACGTCGTCAACCTCAATCTCGCCGCATACCTCACGCCGACATCGGGCGTCACATTCACCGTTCGGGACAACTTCTCGCGCGTCGACAACGCGTGGCTACCCACGCAGCTCTCTCTCGGCGATCCCATCGGCGGACCGCGCGGCTACCTGGGCTCGCAGATCGCCGGCGGCATGCGCAACGTCACGCGCGCCGAGTTGCGCCGCGCGGTTCCGGCGGCAATCCGCGGCGCGGACGCCGGCGCCGCCGCGTTCTTCGATCTGGGGCAGATGTGGGCCGGCGACGTTCCATATGGATCGAGCACCACCGCGCCGACCCTAGGGCTCAGCCTGCTCGCGGCCTATCCGACGCGCTCCAAGCGCGTCTACCGGATAGACGTTGCATTTCCGCTGAGGCGCGCCTCCAGGCGCGGTATCGAGATTCGGTTCGGCAACGGCGATCCGAGCGTGATCAACACTATCGAGCCGCGGGACGTCACGCAGCTTCGCGTTGCGCCCGTGCCGTCGTCGATCTTCGTCTGGCCCGAGCGGCGCTAAGACACAGCCGAGCCGGTCAGTCGATACCTCTCCGGTAATCAACGAGAATTCCAAAGTTTGGTTGAAGTCACGTCGCCTGCGCACCAGTACCCGAATTCGACGGACAGCTTGGCGGGTCGTAAGTTCGGCATTGACCTTTCGGCCACCAGAATGCCGCTTCGTGAATGCACATCTCGTCGGCCCGTTGCGTTAGAGGTCGCCGATCTCATGGACTCGATGCCTCTTCCTCTGACTCAAAGGAGAGTCCAACATGGGGAGCCCGATTGACCACGTGATGACGCGACGCGGGTTGTTCCAGCGCGTCGCCGGACTCTGGGTGTCTGGCGGAGCACTGTCGCTTGTGAACGCAAGAAATGCGGCCGAGAGACTCCCACGCCCTGCTGATGCGGAATCCGCCGCAGCTCCTCTGAGGGGCAAGATTGCACTCGAAGAGCATTTCGTCATTCCCGAAACGTTGGCGTCGAGTTACGGGGCTCCGGGAAGTCCAGAGTTTCAGCGGCAGCTGCAAGATATCGGAAGCGGACGGATCGCGGAGATGGACCGCGGCGGCGTGGACGTGTGTATCCTTTCGCTCGTTGGCGATGGTATCCAGGCGATTCCGAATGCCTCCGAGGCCGTTCGTGTTGCGCGGCGCGCGAACGATCACCTCGCCGAACACATCGCCAAGAACCGCACGCGTTTCAAAGGATTTGCGGCGTTGCCGCTCCAAGACCCGCAGGCAGCGGCTCACGAACTAACGCGCTGCATCAGAGAATTGGAATTCTGCGGCGCGCTCGTCAACGGGTACT
>DASVYG010000083.1:0-66594 GCA_036392315.1 Gemmatimonadaceae bacterium | reverse complement strand
TCTCGCTCTCCGAGGGCGCGATGCTCGCCGCGCTGCCCAAGGCTCCGTCGGCGTACACGCCGCGGCGCAACCCGGAGCTCGCCATGCAGCGCCGGAACATCGTCTTGGCGCTCATGGCAGACCAAGGCTACATCTCCAGTGCGCAGGCACAAAATGCCCAGCGTGCGCCGCTCCGCATCGCCGAGAACGAGTGGCGGCCTTCTGTCGCCAACGAGCCGAGCGCGATCGACGCGGTGCGCGCGCTGGTAGACTCGGTGCTGCCCGACGTCCTCAAGGAAGGCGACGTCAACGTCTACACGACGATCGACTTCGCGCTCCAGCGCGCGGCCGACCGCACGATCGTTCGGCACACTGCGGCGATCACGCGCGAGACAGAGGAGACGATGGGCCGCGTCCCCGAGCCGGCGCAGGGCGCGCTCGTGGCGATGGATCCGATGACGGGAAACATTCTCGCCGTTGTCACCGGACACCGCACGCAGCGGGGTGGATTCAATCGCGCCTTTGCCGCGCGCCGACAGCCTGGCTCGGCGTTCAAGCCGTTCGTCTACGCCGCGGCGATCGCCGCGGGCTACGCGCCGTCGTCGCCGGTGGACGACAGTCCCGTGGAAGTGCAGATGGGCCGCCAAGTCTGGCAGCCCGCCAACTACAACAACGAGTACAACGGCGACATTACTTTCGCCCGCGCACTGCTGCTCTCCGCCAACTCCGCGACCGTGCGCGTGAGCCGCGCCATCGGCGAGAATGCGGTGATCGCCGCGGCGCGACGCAACGGCATCGTCAGCCCGCTCACGCCGGTGCCATCCATCGCCCTTGGCGCCGAGGGTGTGACGCCCGTGGAGCTCGTGTCGGCGTACGCGCCGTTCGCCAACGGCGGAACCAAGGTCAAGCCGCGCATCGTGACGCGCATCGAGGCGCCCGATGGCACGCTGCTCTGGAGCAGCGAGATGGTGCGGACTCCGGGGGCGATGGATCCGGCCGACGCGTTCGAGATCACCGAGATGCTACAAGGAGTCGTGAATTACGGAACTGGAAAGACGATTCGCGACATGGGGCTGACCGGGCCCATCGCCGGCAAGACGGGCACGACGAACAGCGGTGAAGACGTTTGGTTCATAGGCTTCACGCCGACGCTGGTGGCAGGCGTGTGGTTCGGCTACGACACGCCGCGGCAGATCAGCACGAACGCATCGGGCGGCCGCCTCGCCGCGCCCGCGTGGGCCGAGTTCTATCAAGCGGGTTGGCGCGAGCCGCGTGGCTCGTCGTTCATGGCGCCCGCGGGGATGGTCTCCGCGGTCGTCGATCCGCAGAGCGGCGAGCTCGCCACCGAATGGTGTCCGACTCGCGCGCGCCAATGGTTCAAGCCGGGCAGCGAGCCGCACGAGGAGTGTCACCTCCACACCGGGCCGCCGGAAGCGCAGATCGCGATCGACTCCAACGGCAACATCCAGATCAACCCGGGCGCCCACGGCACCGACCCGCTCTCACGCGTGGGCCGGAACATCGGGAATATTCTGCGGAAGATCATTCACTGGTAGCGGACGGCCGGCCTTTGCTCTCGCCCGCGATTCGCCATTGCCGCTGGCCCGGAGGTGAGGAGACGGCAGAACTCGCGGATGTACAGCGGCGTCGAGCCCTGATCGAGCACAACGGCGCTCCATTGGCGCCGCAGCCCCTCGCGCGTCATTGGCAGCGCCACGAGTGAGCCGTCGCGCAGGTGCGGCTCGATCGCCCATCGTGCGAGCACCGCAATGCCCTGTCCGGCCTTTGCCATCTCGACGATCGCCTCGGTGAGCTGAATCGCCGAGATCTTTCGTGGCGCAATGCCGGCGGGGTCGAGGTACCGCTTGAACAGCATGCTGTTCGACGTCGACGCCGAGTACATCACCAAATGCTCATCGGCGAAATCTTCCGGCCGCACGAATTGTTGCACGGCGAGCCGGTGATCCGGCGACATCACGACGAGCATGTCGTCCTCGAACAGCGGAATCACCCGCAGCTTGTCGTTCTTCGGCGGCTCGTTCATCACGACGACGTCGACTTTGCCGGCCATCAGCGCGTTCACCGGACGCCGCGCCGCGTCGGCAACGATCTGCACGTCGACTTTGGGACAACGCTCGGCGAACGCGTCGAGGATCGCCGGCAGCCAGTGATATGCCGTATAGCATTCCGTCGTGAGTCGCAGCACGGCTTCGCTGCCCGCCGCGATGCGCTTGATCGATCCTTCGGTGCGGCGAAGCACCGTGAGCGTTCGCTTTGCGGCGTCGAGGAGTCGTTCGCCGGCGACGGTCGGCACGAGACGCCGTCCGACGCGATGAAAGAGCGGCGTTCCCAGCCGGCGCTCGAGCTCATTGAGCTGATGACTGAGCGCGGACTGGGTGAGGTGCAGATACTTACTCGCGTTCGTCAGCGTGCCGTACGTCGCGACGGCTTCGACGAGTCGCAGATGCTTCACTTCGAGAACCACCGGAAGTTCCTCGCGGGCCGGGGACGGAAGAAATCAAAGCATTCGACGCGCGAAAGCGTTCCCGTTGGTTCCTACCGGCCCTGATCCGCCGTTGCCCGGCTCGCGCGAGTGCCGAAAACGTCCGTCTCCTGGCGAGCGTATGAGAATCGAACGAAGTGCACTCCCCAGTCCTCGCTACCCGGACGGATGTGCAGCTCGCTCAAGGGCAGACGGATTTCCACCGACCAGCCGTCCTTGTCGATGTGCGTTGCCGCGTCCCACTGCACGTTCCACGATTCGTCACGCGAGCCGTCGCGTGTCACGATCCAACTCCGTCTCACGCCGAGCGGCGACACCGAGAGGGCCAGCGCCGTGAGGTGTTCCGGGTGCGCGTCGATCTGCACTTCGAAGTAGTCGTCGAGCGGAGCGGCGACCAACGGCTGCCGTCCGTTGCCCGTGCTGAGGAACGCGGATGGCTCGTCAGCCAGTTTCGCGGCGATGATCACCGCGTCGTCGGTGATGATCATCTTTGCATCGGTCAGGTGGCTCGCCGGCGCGCCCTCGATCGGTTCCTGCTGAACGAACGACGAGATCGACGGCACGGCGCGCCACAGCGGCTCGTCGAGCACGCCATCGATTCGGAACGCCGTGGTGCTGGCGCGCGCGGCGACGATGCGCTCCGGCGAGATGCGCGATACCGTGCGGATGGCCGATCGCTGTGCGGGAAGAAGTCCAGCGAGTGCCGCAGTGATCACCGCTGCGATGACGGATGGTCGGGACATGTGCGGATCCTGAAGGAGACAAGGAATCACTACGCACGCGCGCCGCGCTAATCCAATGAAAAGTCCTCGTGATCATCGTGAGCGACTTTCATGGATGACGTCGAGCGGTCCCGCGCGCGCCGTGACACGGCGCGCCGCGGCGTCTGCCCGGCCAAGCAACCCGATCTTATGTCTCCTGCGACGGCAACATCCTGATCAAACCCTGGCACGAACCCTACAACACGCCCAACCACTTCGACTGATCGCCCGTAAAGCCGGGGAACACCGCGTCCATCTTCGCCGCGCCGAGGTGCTTGAACGCGACTTCAGAGAAGACTGAACGGAAATCCGTCGTGAGCGCCAGGTCGCGGCCTTCGTTGAGCTGCTCGGGCTCGAGGCCGGGCCATTTGCCGTAGACCTTCTTGCCCTTCACGTCGCCGCCGATCACGAACATCGACGTGGCGTGGCCGTGATCGGTGCCGCCGTTGCCGTTCTGTCGCGCCGTGCGGCCAAACTCGGACATCGTGAGAATGGTGACATCGCTCATGCGGTCGCCCAGGTCCTGCGTCAACGCAGCAATGGATTTGGCGAAATCGTCGAGACGGTTGGCCAGCTGTCCGGTCGCGCCGCCCTGGTTGACGTGCGTGTCCCAGCCGCCGACGTCGGCGAACGCGATCTCGAGCCCCACGTCCGACTTGATGAGCTGCGCGATCTGACGCAGGTGTTGGCCGAAGGGCGTGCGCGGATAGTCGGCGCCGTTCTGCGGAATGTATTGCTGCGGGTTCGCGGCCTTGAGCATCTTCATCGCCTCGAACATCTCGCCGCCCGCAGCGTGGACGACATCCGCGCTGCCCGTTCGGTACAGCGCCTCGATGCGGTCGGCCTGCGAGCCGTTGGTGCGAATGGTGAACTCGTCGATGCTGTTCATGGCCACCGACGGCGCACCGCCCTCGAGAATGCGCGGCGTCTGCGGCGTCATTGCCACGGCGCGGAACGGCGAGTTTGCCGCCGAGCTGCCGTCATGGAGCTTGCACTCGTCGCAAGTGCCTTTGACGGCGAGATAGCGATTGAGCCAACCGTCGCGCGTGCTCTTGTTGTCGGGCGTGCCGCTCTCCATGTAGTCCTGCGCGTCGAAGTGCGAGCGCGTGTTGCTCGGGCTGCCCACCGCGTGCACCGTGGCGAGAATGCCGTCGTCCCAGAGCCGCTTGAACGGCGAGAGCGCCGGATGCAGTCCGAAAAATCCGTCGAGGTCGATCGCCGTCTGCGCCGCGCCCGAAGCCGGCTGCGGAATGGCGATGGCCGGACGCATGGTGTAATACGCGCGCTCACCGTGCGGCACGACGACGTTCAACGCATCGGCGGCGCCGCGCTGGAACAGCACGACCAACACCTTTCCACGCGCGTTGCCGTTGAGGGCGGCGCCCTTGAGCAGATCCTGCGCGAACACAGTTCGGCGAAGGAACGTCGGGTTGAGCCCAATCGTCGCCAGCGCCATCGCGCCGGACTTCATGAAGATTCGTCGATTCATAATATCCTCATCGTTGCTAGCGCCGCTGAAACTCGGGTGCGCCCAGCGCGAGTCCAACCACTTGCGGAAGACCTTGCAGATTCACCGGGCGACCGAAGCCTGGGAGCTGCGCGCCCGGGCCGCGTGGGAATCCTTTGCCTTGCTCGCCCTTGACCGGCTTCTGTCCGCCGCGGCCGCGCATCGTCATCGACGCGCTATCGTCCATCACCGCCATCCCCTTCACGTCGTTCGCGGCCGACTTGGACAACATCGGGTTGTCGCCGCTCATGAGCACTTGTCGCGTCTCGGGAGAAACTTGTCCGCCGAGCATCGACTTGACGACGCCGTCCACCTGCTGGGCACGCGGCTGACTCGACAGCGACGCGAAGTCCGCCCAATTGTCGAGGCGTGCCGACGGAATCTGACCAGCCGCGAGGCTCAGGCCGAAGTTGATCCGATTCAAGATCGCGCCCGTGTTCATCCACGCGTCGCCATGGTCGGGCCAACCGTCGGGCGTCTGGCGGCCGAAGATCGGCTGGCCGAGCCGGGCGACGATTTGCGCGGTGCGCGGCGTCGTGTCGGGCTCGGCGTTCACGGCGCGCAGCGCGCTGGCCACGAGCTCGAACGGCGTCTTGACCTTCGCACGATACGCGGCTCGGCTGAAGAACTCCGGCGACGTGACGACGCAGCGCACCGTCTCGCGGATGTCGCCATCGGTCTTGGAGAACGTGTTCGCGCAGCGATCGACGAGCGCCTTGGGCGGGTCATCGCTCACGAAGTGGCGCGCCAGCTTGGTCGTGATGAAGTGCGCCGTGGCCGGCGCACGCGCCAGCAAGTCGAGCACCTGTTCGCCCTCTTCCTCGCCGTGACCGGCGGGGAACTTGTGGCCGAGGATCGTCTTCTCGCCGGCGTCATGGATGGCCGGGTTGAACACGAACTCTCCGGTCTGGTGGTTGAAGGTCCAACCGGTGAGCGCGCGAGCGACTTCCTGGACGTCCTTCTGCGTGTAGCCGCCGTCGACGCCTAGGGTGTGGAGCTCCATCAGCTCGCGAGCGTAGTTCTCGTTGAGGCCGCGCTTGGCCTGCTGCTGCAAGCGCTGCATGATCTGCTGCCGCTCCTCGGGCGTCGCGTTCTGAAGACGCGCGCGCACGGCGGGCGGAAGCTGCTGTCCCCCACCGAATCCCCCGAGTGCTCCGCGGCCGGGGCGGCGAGCGATGATGCCGGGCCGGAATCCGCCGCGTCCACCGCCGCGCGGCGCGAGCGTGGGCTGCGTGCTGTCGGCGGCGCTCTGCCAGTTGTCCAGGAAGAACAGCATGGCCGGACTCTTCGCCACCGCCCCCAAGAGGTCGCGGAACTTGCCGAGCGTGTGCGGCCGAATGACGTCGCGATCGTATTGTGCCAGGTAGAGACGCGTCTGTCCCTTGCCGGCGAAGACGCTGAAGTGATTCTCCCAGAAATCGACCATGACTTCATCGAGCTGACGGTCGCTCGTGACCGCGCGCGCGAGCTTGGCCGACTGCACTTCACCCGTCAGCCGTTGGGCTTGGCGAGCGGCAGCGGCGAGTTGTGGATTCTGCGCGAGAATCTCCTGGCGCGTCTGAGCTTTGTTCATCGTCGTGTCGTTCGCGTCGGTTCTTTTGACCTGACGCTGTAATTGCTGCACGACGTTGTAGTCGCCAACCACATCGCTCGTCTTCATGCTGAAGATCGAGTACTGTGCTAAGAGCTGATCGGTCTTGGCGTCGTCGATGCGCTCGGGATGAAGCTGCAGATCGATCCATTTGTCGACACCCATGCTGCGTATTTTTTCAGCGTCGCCCGGGCGTGCGCCAAAGGTGAGGCGGTTGAGCGCCTGCTGGATCTGCTCGTCGGGCAACAACTCCTGCGACTGGCTCGCGGCAACGGCCGGGGCCATGGGTGCGGGGGCGGTGGGTTTGGCCGACTGGCCGCCGCATGCCGCGGCCGCAATCAACCACGCAACGACGTTATAGGGATAGGGGCGCATGAGCCGACGTCCATTTCGTGAGAGTGACTGCCCGGTAGACGTGCCCGGTCGCGGCGTCGTTAAGAACTCTCGTCCAGTTGGTCTTGCGCTCCTCCCGCGGCCCCTCCTACGGTTGAGCCAGGGTCAGCGCTTTGCGTGCCCGATGCGTTTCTCGAGGTAGCTCCCCGTCGTGCTGCACATCTATAACTCTCCCGACAGCTTCCTCCTCGCCGCCCAATCTGCAATGGGCGGGGCCGTTTCGTCACGGCCAATGGCGATCATGGTGATCGAGGTCGATCCCAACGGGGCCACCGCCGGCTATCGACCCCAACCCAACTCGCCCACGGAGGTCGTCCGCGAGATCGTTCGGAACAGCCTCCGCGACGACGATTCGATTGGGATGATCGGCGACCGACTCGTGGCGCTCTTGGCCAACACGAACGCCGAGGAGGCGCGGTCGATCGGTGAGCGGCTGTGCGCCGTGGTCCGCACGCATACGTTCGCCAACGGGCATGGCCAGGTCACGCTCTCGATTGGTGCGGCGTCCGCGCCGGAGCACGGCTCGACCTACGAAGGCGTGTCCGCCGCCGCCCTCGGCGCGCTCATCCGCATCGCGTCGCAGGGGCGCGACGGCGCGGCCGCGGCGCCGCTACCGCATCGCGACGCGCTGCACCGTCCACTGGCGATCGATCGCCTCGCCGGTCGCGTGGAAGAGATGGCGTCGCTGAGCAAATGGCTCGACGAAGCGTGTTCAGGACATCCGCGTGTGGTGTCGGTGTTCGGCGAAACGGGAACCGGCACGGCGACGCTGCTCCGCCAGCTCGAGTCTGAGGTGCGGTTGCGCGGCGGGATGTTCGCCATGGCGGCGTCGTCCAACATGGCCATCGGCAAACCATATGGAGTGTGGCGATCACTGCTCGCGGCCACGCACCGCTTTCCCAACGCGCCCGAGCGCCAGTGGCACGAGCTGCAGCATCTCGAGCCGTCGCTCAAGCCGCATGGCACCGGCGAGCACACGGGAAGCCAATATCGATTGTTGGGCGAGCTCGCCGATTACGTCCGCTCGTTGGCGGCGACCCGGCCGCTCGTGATCGTGCTCGACGAGATGCAGTGGGCCGACGCGACGTCGTGGGATGCGCTGGAGCATTTGCTGACGCAGCTCGATACGGATCGCATGATGATCTGTCTCGCCCATCGTCCGGACTCGACGTACGACACGTCACCGCACCGTCAGACGTTGAAGCGACACAACATCGTGCGCGAGTTGACGCTTTCTCGGCTCACTCGGGAGGAGGTCAAACAATGGTTGGAGGGCGCATTCCATCGACAGCAGGTGGGCCGCGAATTCCTCGCCTTTCTGTATCGGCACACGGAAGGCAATCCGTTGTTCATCGCGCAGCTGTTGCGAGCCTTGGTCGAGCAGGGAGCGATCTGGCACAACGGCATTCGCTGGGAGTGGACGCCCGTGTCTGAACTACGACTTCCGCCCGGGCGCGCGGCGCTGATCGCCCAGCGGCTGAGCCGATTCTCGTCGAGCACGCAGGCGGTGCTGGCGACGGCGGCCATCATCGGCCGGGAGTTCGACGTCGAGCTGGTGGTGAGTGCGGGCGCCGGCAGCGAGCCGGCGGTGAAACTGGCACTGTCCGAGGCGCTCATCGCGGGGCTGTTGCGTCCGAGCCTCGAGCGGCGCGAAGGCTCGTATGCGTTCGCGCACGAGGAAATCGCCGAGGTGCTGATCGATCCGCTGCCGCGCGACCAGTTGCGGCAGTTGCACCAACGAGTCGCCCAAACCCTGGCCAAGCGACGACCCGATCGATCGGGTGAGATCGCGCTTCACTTCGACGCCGCCGGCGACGCGGCCGAGGCGTATCGGTGGGGACAGACTGCGGCCAAGGACGCCGAGCGCGTGTACGCGAACGCCGTGGCCGGCGAGTATCTGCAGCTCGCCGCCCGCAACGCGACGACGCCCGCCGAGCTGGCGGAGATCCGCGTGGCGCTCGCGCATCTGGCGGAGACGGGTGGTCGCTTTGACGAAGTGGAAGAGTTGTGCGACCTGGCGATCGAGTGGTTCGCGGGGCAGGGCGACGAGCGGCGTGCGCTCACGCTCAAACGAATGCGCGAGCGTGCGCGCATGGAGTTGGGCCAGCCGGCCCGGGTGACGTTGGACGCGCTGGTCGTTCTCGAGACGGAGGCGGAGCGGCTGGGCTTCGACCACGAGCGGGTCGCACTGCTCATGATGGCGTCGCAGACGCACAGCCGGCTCGGCGAGCAGCGCACGGCCGAACGCCTGGCGCTGCAGTGCGTGGAGACGGCGGAGACGTTCGGCGATTCAGCGCTGCTCGCCGATGCGCTCAACAGGCTTGGCAACACCGTGGTGAGCGAATCGCCGAGTCGCGCGTACGGTGCGTATGCGCGCGCTATTCAGATCTTCTCGAGCATTGGTGACGTCCGTGGTGAGGCGCGCAGCTACGGCAATCTTGGAATCGCCGCCCAGTTCGAGTCGCGGCTGGATGAAGCCGTCCAAGCGTTCGACCGAGCGATCACCGTGGCTCGCGCGGGAGGCATGCCCGACATTTGGGGAGTCGCGGCCCTGAACCTTGGCGTTCTCTCGCAGAAGTGCGGCGACTACGATCGAGCGCGCGAGTTACTGGCTGAGGCGCTCGGCGTGTTTGCGACTGTGAAACACAGCGAGTTCCAGTTGGCGGCCCTGTACAACATGGCCCATGTCGAGCGAGAGCTCAGCGCGTGGGACGCGGCGGCCGAATTGTACGAGGCAACGAGCCCGCTTGCTCAGCGCATTGGCCAATCGGATATCGAGATCGGCGCTCTGGCGGGCATTGGAATCTGCTATCTCGAGCTCGGTCGCCTCGACAAGGCGCAGGAAGCGGTCGACGAGTTGAAGCTCAGAATGGGCCGCCGGCCCGACTGGTTTCAGAATCGAGAGCTCGTCGAGGCCCTGTTTGTTCGTATGGCTGCGCACCAAGGAATGGGAGAAGAGGCGTTGAGCCGCTTTAGCGAGGCGGTCAGCTTGGCCGAATCGTCGGATCCGTATTGTGCTGCGTGGCTTATAGCGGGCTGTGCGGACGATCTCATCGGGCTCGACGGAGAACGAGTCAAATCGTCCATTCAAGAATACAGTCAGCGTGTGAGAAAACTCGGATATGCGGAAATGACAAGGCGTTATGACGTGCTCATGCAACGGTGATATTGCTCACATCCCGCTCCGTCCGCTGGCGTTAGATACCAGCGCAGCGTATCTTCGAGCTCGTTTCATCGTCTAATTCCTATTCTCCCGAGCTCGCCCTTTTTCGTCGTGGTGCAATAATGCGCGGACCTCTTCGTAGTGTAGTCGCGGGTGTCGTAGTGGCGGCCGTTGCCGGCTGCTCCGACGCAGCGACGAGCCCTCGCGACGCGTCGACGCGCGCGTTGTCGCCGGGCGTCGTCCCAACGCTCGACTTCAGCTCGTCGCTGCTATTCAGCGGCATTCAGTCCAACTCGTTCACATTGACGTCGGCCGGTGGAAATTTCTCGATCGGCAACGGGCTCTACACGCTCGTTTTTCCGGCCAACTCGGTCTGCGATCCCACCGTCAGCAGCTATGGTCCGGGAACGTGGGACCAGCCATGCGCCACCTTGCAGAGCGGGCAGTCGATCACGGTCACGGCCACGTTCGCCTTCACGAGCAACGGCCTTGGCGTCGACTTCTCTCCGGCACTGCGGTTCAGCCCCGATCAGCAAGTGCGTATCTCCACGGGCATCTATGCTCCGGTCCTGACGACGTTCAGCAGCTACTTCGCGGCGAATCCGTCGTCGTTGCACTTCCTGGGGATCTACTACGCACCGAGTCTGAGCTCCGCCGGCACGACGGACGCCGCGTTCGACGCGAGCCTCGTCACGCACGTCAACCTCACGACAGGTCAGGTGTGGCGCCGCATCAAGCACTTCAGCGGCTACAGCGTGACGACCGGCCTTCCGTGCGATCCGTCCCCCGACAATCCGGACTGCGTCGACAACGGCGGACCGATCGTCGAGCAGTAATCGTTCAAAGCAGCAAAGCAAAAAGCCTCGGCGTCGCCGAGGCTTTTTGCTTTGTGCGATTCACGCGTCTTCGGGCACGGGTCGGAGCACGTAGCCCACGCCGCGTACGGTGTGGAGCATGGGCGGCTCGTGCTCAGTGTCGAGCTTCTTGCGCAGGTAGGCGACGTAGACGTCGACGATATTGGTCTCTTCCACGTCGGCCGATGTCTGTCGCCACACTTGGCTGGCGATTTCCGCGCGTGTGACCGGCGTGCCGGCGCGTCGCATCAGGTATTCGAGCAGCGCGAATTCGCGATGCGTCAGGACGATTCGCCGTTCGCCGCGGTGCACTTCGCGCGTGACCGTATCGAGCACGAGGTCACTGACACAGAGCTGCGGAACGTGGCCGTGCGCGGTGGAGCGACGAAGCAGCGCGCGGACGCGTGCGACCAACTCGTCGGTGTCGAAGGGTTTGATGAGGTAGTCGTCGGCGCCCGCCTCGAGGCCGGTCACGCGATCGGCGATGTCCGCCCGCGCGGTGAGTATGAGCGTAGGCGCGTCCACGCCTTGGCGGCGCAACTCCTCGATCACTTCGAATCCGCTCCGCTTGGGCAGTCCGACGTCGAGGATGAGCAAGTCCGGCTGGTTGTCGAGCGCGGCCGTCAATCCGGACTCGCCGTCGCTCGCCGAGCGGACGTTGAACCCTTGCTCGCGCAGCACGCGCCGGAGCAGGGCGACGAGCTCGAGGCTGTCTTCCACGACCAGGATCGTGGCGGGGGAGGCAACTGCATGCATTGCCTGCTCAAGATACCCCGCGCCGGCTACTTGAGTCCAGCAGCATGCGCCGCTTGCTTTGCTTCGTGTCAACGCACCCAACCTTTTCCGGCGTCGCCACGGGCAGCGTGGCAGCCGCCGCGACGACCGGCGCGCTCGTGGCCATGGGTCATCGACTCGGTAGCGTTGCTCTCCCATTCGCGGCGATCGGTGCGGTGCTGTTCCGTCGGACGGTGACGGCAGAAAGCGCCGTCCTCGTGTTCACGGGGCTTGTGCTGCACGTCACAATCGTGTTCCTGTGGAGCGTCGTGTTTGTATTTCTCGTACGGCGCGCGCAATGGAGCGATGTCTTGGCGGCGATCGTGATCGCCGGCGGCGCGCTCGTGACCTCGCGATTCGTCACGTCGTTCACGGGCGCCGGCATTGCCAGCGTGCTGCAGCTTGGCGATCAGCTCGTCCTGGCGGTCGTGTACGCATTGGCGCTCGTGGTGGGCATGCGCTTTGCCTTTCCACTCTCGCGAAATGCATGAGTGAAACGGCGATCTGACACATGTGACGTATCGCGGTACGCGACGGTTGTACAAGGAACATTGCTGCGATCGATGTGTTGGATTTGGTGACGGCAGCGACGTTCGCCGGAGTCAATTCAGAAGGAGAGTTGAAACTCCTGCTCGTCACGGATCGTCGAGGGAGTAGTGAAGTGGAGCAGTACCTTTTTCAGGAGGGGGGTATGGACATCCTCGTGATGCTCGAGGAGAACCCCGATCACTCGCCGGTGCTGGCGCATGTGAACTCCGTCCCGTCGCCGTTGCATTCGTCAGAGCGGCCGTCGCGAGACATCGTGACGTTGTACGGGGAGCCGAACCCGGAGTCGCTGGCGTTGGCGCTCGCTGCAGCCGTCGAATCTCATCGCACCAACGACGGACGCACTGACTCGATTCGGCATCTCGGTGTCTGGCCCGAGCGCGGGGCGGTAGGGGACGCTGCCTGGAGAGATTCGACGGGGCAGCTGGTAACGACCGATCTCGAGATTCCACTCGAGACGTTGCACTCGACGGCCAAGCAGTTGCTGCTCGAATGCGGACAATTGATTCGTCGGCTGGTTGCCGGGCTCTCGATGCCCGATTGGCCAGAAGGTGCACGCCGGGCGATCACGATTTCGATCGGCCCAATCGTTGGAATCACGGCACCGGTGTTCGCACCGCTCGAGTCGGTGATCGAGCGGCTCCGAGAGGCAGATGGACTGGCATTCGAAACCGAAGGAGACTGAGCCAAGAAACCTGAATCGTCAGAGCTGGAACATGCGCGGGGCGGCCAATGGCCGCCCCGCGTTGTTTTCCCAGTCGAGCTTGGCCCGGAGATCGATCTACTTCTTCGCTCCCACGAATTGGGCGGCGCCCTTGGCGACGTCGGCGAAGGGGATTGCCCCGCCGCTCAGGGCGGAGTCGATCTGCCCGGCGACGGGCGCGGGAAGCTTCGTTTTGAGAAAGCCGAGGACCGTGTTGACGGCCAGCTTTGCTTTGTCGGCCGGAATGCCGGCGCGATCCGTGACTTGTTTGATCAGCTCGTCCATGACTGCTCCCTGCGCGGCCAATTGCCGCGCGTTGTACCAACGATCACCGCGAGAAGCGGGATCGTCGCCGCCGAGTGGCGACTATGAGTGAATCGCCTCCGACTCCTTGTAGAGCTCCTGCGCTTTGAGGAAGAACTTGTTCGTGGCCAGGTCGCGAATGGTCTTGATGTTGAGCGACTTTTCCAGCTGCTTCGCATCCGCGTCGGTGACTCCTTTCAGGGCACTGACCGGTGCGTCCAGGGCTTCGGCGAGCGGCTTATCGGCAAAGCCCTTGTCGAGGATTTTGTGGAGCTCCATACCGTACCTCCATTGGGGCGGCCACGATGCGATCGGGCCGCAGGTGATAGAAAGACAGCATCACACTGTACGCATCACTGGCGTATGACCCCATAGGAATTTCCGCGTCATTTTGTGCGGGATTGACGTACCGCGCTCCGGCCTCATCCAGCAGAGGACGGCGCGACGTCGGGACTCCGCAGGTCTGTCGCGCGCTACTTCGAGTGGCTAGCCACTTCGGCCATGTCCGCCGTGCGCATTCCGTGAAGCGGAGCGATTGTCTGCACGTCGAGCTTGAGGCGGCGAACGTTGACTGCTGGCGAAGCATTGCGGACGCTATCGGGGACGCTGATGTCGGCTGGCGGGTCGCCCTGCACCGACGTGACGGTCAGCTCGAGCGCGGGGAAGCCGTCTTTCTTTTGGAGAATGTGGGTCGGAAAGCGAATCCCGCCGAAGTCTTTATAGCCCGTGTAGTCCGTTTCCACGAGCATGTCGCCGATGATCGATTGCTCGACCCACGTCTGGACGCGCTCGACCTCGTTCTGCGCATTGATGAGCCCAGTCATCTTGTACTTGCCGTCGATCAGGAACGAGACGGCGGTTCCGCCGCTGACCTTCGTTCGGGTTGCGTGGTTCGCCAGCGCGGCCTTCGCGAACCCCTGTGGCGTAGCCCAGAGCATGAGCATGCAGCCGGCCTGACTCTCGGGTGCGGGCGCCGATACGGGCGGTGTGCCGCCCGCCTCCGGCGGCGTGCAACACGCCGCTGGAAATGAGCCCGCCTGCGGGTTGGGAGGAACAGGGTCATTCCACGCGTAACGGCCGCTCACCGTCTCGATCTGCCGCAACTCGCCGGTGAACGGGACGCCGCCGCCGCGCGGCATTACGGCGCCCATCTCGCCCACCAAGTCTTGGCGCATGCTGCCCGTCTCGTAGTTGATCAGCGCCGTGTAGCTCTTCAGGGTGACACGCGGCCACGGATCGGTCGGCGAGAAGTTCTGCCCGACGGAGAACGTCGCGCCAAAAGCAGTGAACTCCAGCGTTCTGATCGTGTCGGCACCGAGCAACCGGCTCGCGGCCCGAAGCGCGTCGTCTGGCGGCGGCGCCTGATTAGACGCTGCCAAAGCGAGCGCGAGAACCCACGCACCGGCGAAAACGTTTGGGGTCAGCATGGCGACGCTCCGATCGCGCGGTGGCCCGCACAAAACGTGCGCCTCAGAGCGCGCGCCGCCGATTGGACGAAATCGTCGGTTCGTGAAGCGCGGTGACCCGTAGTCAGGCAATCTCTACAGCCTGTCAGCGCCCTTCCCCTTGACTCCCTCGCCCACCGGCGGCACTCTCCCAAATAGCAGAGTGAGGAGCCAATGACGACTCAATCGACTCGCGACGCAAATCAGCGTCCGTCGGGCGGAGCGCGCGTGATCGCCGATGACAAGGGAAGACTGTGGACCGCCGTGCACATCGGCGATGCCATCGTCTTTGCCTGCATCAGCGACCGCCGCCAAACCGGACGGGCACTGGTCGTGGACTTCGCGAATCTCGATGACTCGATCGGCGATGACACCCTGCGCGCGTGGCTGAACGCAGCTCCGCGCATCGGTACTTTGTCGTAACGGCGGTACCAGCCGTCACTGCCCTTCGCGCACGGAGTCACGCTTATGAGGGAGTACAAAGGATCGGAGATCCGCAACATCGCGGTGGTGGGACACGGGGCGAGCGGCAAGACCAGTTTGGTCGATGCGCTCGCCTTCGTGTCAGGAAGCTCGAAGCGGCACGGATCCGTCAAGGACGGAACCGCCCTCACCGACGGATCGCCGGAAGAGATCGACCGCGGATATTCGATCAACCTCGGTTGCGCCTACGCCGAGTGGCAGGACACCAAGATCAACCTCATCGACACACCAGGGTACCTCGACTTCCACGGTGACGCGGTGGCAGGACTCGCCGCGTCGGACGGCGCACTCGTCGTCGTGCCGGCGACGTCGGGCGTGGAAGTCGGCACCGAGCGGATGTTCCGCGAAGCCGTCGCACGCCGCGACCCGGTGATGTTCGTGGTGTCGATGATGGACAAAGAGCACGCCAACTTCGATCGCATCTATCAGCAGATCAAGACGCGGCTCACCAACAAAGTCATTCCCGTCGAGGTCCCGATCGGCGAGGGCCCCGAGTTCCATGGCGTCGTCAACCTGTTCACGAAGAAGGCGCACCAGTTCAAGCGCGGCGTCAAGACGGGCGAGTACACCGAGACTGAAATCCCCGACGAAGCAAAGCCGCTGTTCGACAAGTACTACAACGAGTTGATCGAGTCCATCTCGGCGACCGACGACTCGCTGCTCGAGCACTATCTCGAGGGCGGCGAGATCTCGCGCGACGAAGCCATCGTTGGAATGAAGGAGGCCATGAAGCGCATGGAGCTGTTCCCGCTCTTCTGCGCCTCGGGCGAGTTGAACTATGGTATGCAGGCGGTGCTCAGTACGATCGTCGAGGTCATGCCCAACGCGTTCGAGATGGAAGAGGTGCACGCGTTCAAGGGCGCCGAGGGCGACGCGACGGTCGAGATCCATGCCAAGGACGACGGACCCTGCGTCGCCCAGGTGTTCAAGACGATGTCCGAGCCGCACGTCGGGGACGTGACGTACTTCCGTCTCTTCTCGGGCACGATCAACAACGGCGACGAGCTGTACAACGCTACGCGAAGCGTGGTCGAGAAGCTGAACCATCTCTCGGTGTCGCAAGGCAAGGAGCGCATCGAGCTCCAGAAGCTGCACGCCGGCGACATCGGCTGCGTCGCCAAGCTGCGCAACACGCACACGAACGACACGCTGTCCACCCGGCCGCACCCCGTGCGGTTGCCGCAGATCGAGTTCCCCGAGGGCGTGGTGCAGATGGCCGTGCACGCGCCGAACCGAGCCGACGAAGAGAAGCTCCAGGCGGGATTGCACCGGCTGCACGACGAGGACCCGACGTTCGAGGTGCACTACAACGCCGAGACGCACGAGACCATCGTGTCGGGGCTCGGCGAGCGACACCTGGAAGTCGCCCTGTCGAAGCTCAAGCGGAAATTCGGCGTCGGCGCCGACCTCTCGAAGCCCAAGATCGCCTATCGTGAGACCCTCAAGGGGAAAGGCGAGGGCCAAGGACGGCACAAGAAACAATCCGGCGGCCGCGGTCAGTTCGGCGATTGCTGGGTGAGGTTCGCACCGCAGCCGCGCGGCGCCGGCTATACGTTCGTCGACGAGATCGTCGGCGGCTCGATTCCACGGAACTTCATTCCGGCCGTGGATCGGGGGATTCAAGAAGCGTCGGTGCGCGGCGTGCTCGCCGGCTATCCACTCGTGGACTTCCGCGCCGAGTTGTTCGACGGCTCATACCACACAGTCGATTCGAACGAAATGTCGTTCAAGATGGCGGGCATTCTGGCGTTCAAGACGGTGGCGCCCAAGTGCAAGCCCACTTTGCTCGAGCCGCTCGATGAGTTGGAGATCACCACGCCCGACGACTACATGGGCGACGTACTCGGCGATCTGTCGTCGCGGCGCGGACACATCTTGGGCACGGAGCCGAGCGACGGTGTCGGCACGGTGATCCGCGCAATCGTGCCGCAGGCCGAGCTCCACAACTATGCCAGCTCGATCTCGTCGATGACGCAGGGGCGCGCGACGTTCAAGCGGCGGTTCAAAGGCTATGAAGAGGCGCCGCACGAAGTGCAGCAGAAGATCATCGAAGAGTCGGCGAAGGAGAAGGAAGAGGAGCTGGTCGCGCACTGAGCGATGGAGCGCCGAGACCGCGAGCTGTCTTCTGGCGTCAGTCGTCGTGAATTCCTCGAGCGAACGATCGAGCTCGGGGCCGGGCTCGCGGTGCTCGGTGCTTGCGCGCCGCGGCGAGGTGGTTTTCACGAGCCGCCTTCGCCGACAGGCGCGCTCGAGGCGCGTTATCGGGCGGACGGTGGCGAGCTCTCGCTCTCCAACGACGCCATAGCGGCCAGTTGGACCGTCGCGGACGGGGCGCTCAGAGCCCGCCGCGTGCGCGACGTGCGTGGCGGACACGAGCTCGCGCTCCCGGCCCACGCGTTTTCGCTCACGCTCGCCGATGGCGGTACGCTCGCCTCCGACCGTCTGCGCATCGTGCGCGGTCCAACCGCGGAACCTCTTTCGCCGCGGCGCGACGCGTCGCGGCTCGCCGAACGGCGGGGCGGTCGGCAGATAACCGTAGTGTTGGAGGACGACGCCCGCCGGTTGCGTGCGACGTGGCGCGCCGTGCTGCGCGACGGATCACCGTACGTGCGTCAGGAAGTTCTGCTCGAGGCGCTGGGTGCGCCGCTCCCGGTTCGTGAGATTTCTCTGATCGACGTCCGGGCCACCGGTGCGGTGCTGACCGGGACGGTGAAGGGAAGCCCGATCGTCGCGGGAACCTGGTACATGGGGTTCGAGCATCCGCTCTCGGCGAGCAGCGTGGAGGCTGACCACGCGCGGTGCGTGTTGGCGCGCGAGCTGCCGCTTCGGCCCGGCGCCCCGTTCGCGGTGTCGTCGGTGCTGGGAGTGACGCGACCCGGACAGCTGCGCCGTGATTTTCTCGAGTACGTCGAGCGCGAGCGCGCGCATCCGTATCGCCCGTTCTTGCACTACAACTCGTGGTACGACATCGGCTACTTCTCCAAGTACAGCGAGTCGGACGCGCTGGCGGTGATCGACGCGTTTGGTACGGAGCTCGTGAAGAAGCGTGGCGTCGTGCTGAGCTCCTTCTTGTTCGATGATGGTTGGGACGATCCCGCCACGCTGTGGGGTTTTCACTCCGGCTTTCCGAACGGATTCACGCCGCTGCGCGAGGCGGCGGCGCGCTACGGTACGGCGCCCGGCGTGTGGATGTCGCCGTGGGGCGGCTACGGCAGGCCCAAGGCGGAGCGCATCGCCAACGGGCAGGCGCAAGGGTTCGAGACGAACAAAGGCGGCTTCGCACTCTCGGGCCCAAAGTATTACGCGCGCTTCCGGGAGACCTGTCTCACGATGATCCGCCGGTACGGCGTGAATCAGTTCAAGATCGACGGCACGGGAAACGCATCGAGCGCGTTTCCGGGAAGCTCGTTCGACAGCGACTTCGACGCGGCGATCACGCTGATCGACGAGCTCCGGAACGAGAAGCCCGATCTGTACGTCAACCTCACGACCGGCACCTATCCCTCGCCCTTCTGGCTTCGATATGCCGACTCGATCTGGCGCGGCGGCGAGGATCACGACTTCGCCGGCGTGGGCAGCAACCGGCAGCAATGGATCACCTATCGCGACGGCGACACGTTCCGCGGAGTTGTGAGCCGTGGTCCGTTGTTCCCGCTCAACGCGTTGATGCTGCATGGACTGATCTACGCCAAGCGTGCCAACAAGCTCGACACCGATCCGCGGAACGATTTCACCGACGAGATCCGCGCGTATTTCGGCACGGGAACGCAGCTCCAAGAGATGTACGTGACACCGTCGCTGTTGACGCAGGCCAACTGGGACACGCTCGCCGAGGCTGCCAACTGGTCGCGTCGGAATGCAGAGACGTTGGTCGATACGCACTGGATTGGCGGCGACCCGCGGCGGCTCGAGGTGTATGGCCATGCGGCGTGGTCGCCGCGACGCGGCATTCTCTCGCTCCGGAATCCGAGCGACAAGCCGCAGTCTATTGCCATCGACGTCGGGCGCGCGTTCGAGTTGCCCGACGGCGCAGCGCGCGCGTACAGGGCGCGAAGTCCGTGGGCGGAAGATCGCGGACGCGCGCCGATCTCGCTCCGCGCGGGGACCGAGCAGCGGCTCGAGCTCGAACCGTTCCAGGTGCTCACGTTGGAGGCCGATCCGGCCTGACATGCAACTCAATCGCCTCGATTGGCTCGTCGTCGCGGTCCTGCTGGTCGTCTGCTTTCTACCCGCCGTCTTCTACATGCGGCGCGCGCGATCGAGCACCGCCGAGTATTTCACGTCAGGTCAGTCGGCGCCGTGGTGGTTGGTTGGGACGTCGATGGTGGCCACGACGTTCAGTACCGACACGCCGAACCTCGTCACCGACTTCGTCCGCTCGCACGGCGTGTCGTACAACTGGGTGTGGTGGGCCTTTCTGCTCACCGGCATGGCGACGGTGTTCTTCTACGCGCAGCTCTGGCGACGTTCGCGCGTGCTCACCGATCTCGAGTTTTATGAACTGAGGTATTCCGGCAAGTCCGCCGCAGTCGTGCGTGGGTTTCGCGCCGTGTACCTCGGCTTGTTCTTCAATGTGATGATCATGTCGGCGGTGACGTTGGCCGCCGTGAAGATCGGCAGCTTGTTGTTGGGATGGAGCCGATTCCAAACGATCGCCGTCGGTGGCGGCGTGTGCGTGATCGTCGCCGCGTTCACCGGACTGTGGGGCGTGCTGGCGACCGACCTCGCGCAGTTCGCGGTGGCGATGACGGGCGTGACGATCGCCGCATATTACGCGCTGCACCATCCGGCGGTGGGTGGTCTGTCGGAGCTCATTCGGAAGACCAATCCAAAGACGCTGTCGCTGCTCCCCGACTTCAGCGACACCGGGCTCACGTTGTCGGTGCTCGTCATTCCGCTCACCGTTCAGTGGTGGGCCGTTTGGTATCCCGGCGCGGAGCCGGGCGGCGGGAGCTACATCGCGCAGCGGATCTTGGCGTCCAAGAATGAGCGCCACGCGCTCGGGGCCACGCTGTGGTTCAACGTGGCTCACTACGCGTTGCGTCCGTGGCCGTGGATCATCGTCGCGCTGTGCTCGATGATCGTGTTTCCGACGCTGGGCGATATTCATCGGGCGTTCCCGCACGTTGCGCCCGAGTTGATCGGCAACGATCTCGCCTATCCGGCCATGCTCACGCTGCTCCCGCACGGCGCGCTCGGGCTCCTCGTAGCGTCGCTGTTCGCCGCGTACACGTCGACGATCGAGACGCATCTCAACTGGGGGACGTCGTATCTCGTCCTCGATTTCTATCAGCGCTTCGTGGCGCGCGGCCGCGGCGAGCGGCACTATTTGTGGGTGTCGCGACTGGTGACGGTATTCCTCATGGTCGCGTGCGGCGCGTTCACGCTCGCTCTGTCGACCGCGGGTGAGGCGTTCCAACTGTTGCTCTCGGTGGGTGCCGGAACTGGTCTCATCTATCTTCTCCGCTGGTTCTGGTGGCGGATCAACGCCTGGAGCGAGATCTCGGCGATGATCTCGTCGTTCGTGATCTCGCTTGCGTTCTTCGTCGCGAAGAAGAGTGGTGTCGTGTTTCCGGATTACGTGGCGCTCATGGTCACCGTCGCAGTGACAACGGTGGTGTGGGTGACGGTAACGTTGCTCACCAAACCCACCGACGTCGCGGCGCTCAGGCGCTTCTATGAATTGACGAGACCCGCCGGTCCGGGATGGAACGCGGTTCGTCGCGACTCGGACCTCCCGCCGTCGGGCGACAGCTTCTCGCAAATGCTGCTTGGCTGGACGGCGGGCATCACGTTCGTCTACGCCGGCTTGTTCGGCACGGGCAGCGTGATCTACGGGAGGACAGCGGCAGCGATCATCTGGATCGTGTTGTTCGTGGTGAGCGGCCTCGTACTCGTCCGCGTGATCCCGCGACTGTTTTCCGCCGAGCAGCCGCTTGCGGGCAGCGAATCGTCGTCGCCCGCGGGGGCGCGGCCGATCACGAAGGCCGTGATCCTCGCCGCCGGGCTCGGAACCCGCATGAAGGCCAATGACGAGGCGACCGCGCTGGCGCCGGAACAAGCCGCGGCGGCGGCGGCGGGAGCCAAAGCGATGATTCCCGTCGGTCGGCCGTTCCTCGACTACGTGCTTGCCTCGTTGGCTGATGCCGGATTCTCGGACGTCTGCATTGTGGTGAATCCGCGCGACGAGGTCGTGCGCACACGGTACACGAGCGGTGTTGCGCTTTCGCGATTGCGGATCACCTTCGCCGTACAGACAGCGCCAATCGGTACGGCCGACGCGTTGCTCGCCGCCGAGGAGTTTGTGGCGGGCGAGCCGTTCGTGGTTCTCAACGCGGACAACTACTATCCTGTCAATGGGTTGAAGTTGCTCCACGACGCCGGCGGACCAGCGACACTGGCGTTTTCATCGGAAGGGCTGGTTCGCGACGGTGGAATCCCGCGCGAGAGAATTGCGCGCTACGCCTTGCTGCAGGTCGACGAGAACGGCTACCTCACCGATATCATCGAGAAGCCTGATGAGGCGACCTTCGCCGCGCATCGCTCGGCGGCGATCAGCATGAACGTCTGGCGGTTCAACACCGAGATCTTTCGCGCCTGCCGCGACGTGACGCCCTCGTCGCGCGGGGAGCTCGAGCTTCCGATGGCCGTGCGCCTGGCTGTGCGAGTGCTCGGCGTGCGGATTCGTGCATTGCCGATCGACGCGCCGGTGTTGGATCTGTCGCATCGAGCCGATATTCCCGCCGTCGCGGCGCGCCTGCGCGCGGTGGAGGTGGCGCTCTGACGCCGGCTCGCGAGCGACTCGAGACGCTTGGCTTGAGCGCAGCGGAGGCCGGTCGCAAGGAGGCGCTCTTTGCCCACGCCACCGAGGCGTTGCACGACATTGCGTCCAACGCGGAGCCGCCAATTCGGTTGTGGGTGCCGGGGCGGATCGAATTTCTGGGCAAGCACACCGACTACGCCGGCGGCCGAAGCCTGCTATGCGCGATCGAGCGCGGATTCTGCGTCGTCGCGTCGCCGCGGGCAGACCATGGGATGAGGGTGCGCGACGCGCGCTCGGGAGAGATCGTCGAGGGAACGCTCGACGCGCGGGCGGGCGGTACGCCGGGGCATTGGGGCAATTATCCAATGACTGTTGCCCGCCGGGTGGGCGCCAACTTCGCGGCGCCGCTGGTCGGCGTCGACATGGCGTTCGCGAGCGATCTCCCGATCGCGGCGGGGATCAGCAGCTCGAGTGCGCTGGTCGTCGCCACGTTCCTTGCGTTGTCGGCGGCGAATCGACTCGAGGCGCGACGCGAGTATTCCCAGGCGATCGATGCACCCCAGGCGCTCGCCGAATATCTGGGCGCGGTCGAGAACGGGCTCGATTACCGAACGCTCAAAGGGGAGCGAGGGGTGGGCACGTTCGGTGGAAGCGAGGATCACACGGCAATTCTGTGCGCTCGTCGAGACGCGCTCGTGCAGTACTCGTTCTGTCCCGTGCGTCACGAGCGCACGATCGCGCTGCCGCCGGATTACGAGTTCGTCATCGCGACCAGCGGTGTGGTCGCGGAAAAGACGGGCGCCGCGCTCGAGTCGTACAATCGTCTGGCGACGCTCGCTCGCGTGGCGTGCGAGCGATGGCGGCATGCGACGGGACGGAGCGACGCGACATTGGGCCAAGCGGTTCGCGCGACCGATGGCGACGTGAAGTCTCTCCTTGGCGCGATGCGCGGGGGTGGTGCCGACGACTTCCATGACGAAACGCTGGCCGAGCGTGTCCGCCAGTTCACGATCGAGAGCGAGGGAATCATTCCGGCGGCCGCCGAAGCGCTGGCGTCGCGGCATCTGGCCGAGCTCGGAGCGCTCGTCGACCGCTCGATGCTCAACGCAGACCGGATGCTGCACAACCAGATTCCGGAGACGGTCTTTCTCGCGCGACGAGCGCGCGAGCTTGGAGGCGTGGCGGCGTCGGCATTCGGTGCCGGGTTTGGCGGGAGCGTGTGGGCGCTCGTGTTGCGCAACGAGGCTGAGGCACTCGCCGGGCGCCTAGCCGTTGACTACCGCGAGCGTTTTCCGCAGCATGCCGGTCTCGCTGAGGCCTTCGTGACGCAAGCGGGCCCCCCGGCGGCGGTGATTTGACTATCCCATGCGCTCCTGCACGGCGTCGACAATCGCGCGAGTAGCCGTGAGGGCGGCACGGCCCGTCGTTTCGTCGGGAATCGGCACGTCCTCGGGATAGCGAACGTCGATCGCGTACGGTTTGAGCACCTCGCACTCCGCCACGAAATCGGGAAGATCGTATCCAAGACGCTGCAGGCCCCGAATCAGCTCCGACAAATCGTGTGTGCGCGGCGGTCGCACGTGCCGCTTGATGAAGAGAACCTTGAGGTGTTTCTCGGCGAGCTGTTGTCCGTGAAAGCAGACGCCGCTCCACGCCGGGCTTTCGCCGGCAGCGAGCGTGTGCTCAATGATTCGCAAATCTTCCTCGGCACGCGCCAGCCAATCCTCGATGGATCGGAGCGGCTCGGATTCGCGGACCTTGCCCCGCTGGTCGCGCGTCGACCGCAATGCCTCACTGCTCGATTCCGGCGGATAGATCACCACACCATCGCGCGCGATCTCCCAATCCATGTAACCCGGGTCGTCGCGCCGTTCCTCGATCTGTCCGGGCTTTCGCAGCAGGATGTCGACCTGCGCCCCATCGCCCGCGTCGCGCACTGCCGAATGCAAGCTGGTCCGGCAGGCATGAAAGTCGTCGAACTCGACCTCGACGACGATGTCGTAATCGCTGTCCGGGCGGGCGTCACCGCGCGCGCGACTGCCAAAAAGGATGATGCGCGAGGGCCGCGCGCACTCGACGAGCGCTCTCGTGATCTCGTCGAGACGATGATCGGCAGCGGCGGCACGTTGAATCATCTTGTACGATACGCTCGGCGGCCGCGGCCCGACAACACCGCTTTGTTTCCTGTTGCGGCGATTCGCCGCGCTTATTGTTTAGGGCGCTGCTCGATTCATCGGAACGAGCAGCAAAAAGGCCCGAGCGACGGCCCGGGCCTTTCTTCTACTACTGAAGTCCGAATCAGGTGCCGGTCTTTCGTTTGCGCGCGACGTTCTTCTTGCGCGACTTCGTTCCGACCTGGATAGGCACCACGTCCGACTTCGCCGCCGCAGCGCGGCCGATGTCGGGCACCGCGATGGCCGGCTGGCGCGGCTGCTTGTAGACGAAGCGCTGCCCCTCGTAGTTCCGGAAAATCACTTCGTCTTCGTTGATCTCTTCGACATACTCGGGCAGGAGCGGCACTTTGCCGCCGCCCCCCGGTGCATCGATCACGAAGTGCGGAACGGCGAGGCCAGACGTCCAACCGCGCAGCGCTTTGATGATCTCCAAACCCTTCTCGACAGTCGTGCGGAAGTGCTCGCCGCCGGCGACCTGGTCGGCCATGTAGATGTAGTACGGCCGCACGCGCGCCTTGAGGAGCTTCTGCATCAAGTCCTTCATGACCACCGGATCGTCGTTCACGCCGCGCAGCAACACCGTCTGGCAGCCGAGCGGAATGCCGGCGCTCGCCAGCCGTCCGAGCGCCGCCACGGTCTCCGGCGTGAGCTCGGCCGGATGGTTGAAGTGCGTATTCATGTAGATGGGATGGTACTTCTGCACCATCTCGCAGAACTCGGGCGTGATGCGCGACGGCAGGTGCGACGTGATGCGGCTGCCGAGCCGAATGATCTCGACGTGCGGGATCTCACGGAGCTTCTGGAAGATGTACTCGAGCCGACGGTCCGAGAGCATCATTGGGTCGCCGCCGGACAGGATGACGTCACGGACTTCCGGGTGATTCCGGATGTAGTCGAACGCCGAATCGTACTGGTTGAGCGGGATCTTCTCGGGATCGCCGACCTTGCGGCGTCGCGTGCAGAACCGGCAGTAGGTGGCGCAGACCGGACTCACGAGGAAGAGCACGCGGTCGGGATAGCGGTGCGTGATGTTCGGCACCGGCGAGTCGCCGTCCTCGTCGAGCGAATCGATCACGCCGTCGACGATGTCGAGCTCCGCCGTCGTGGGCACGTACTGCTGCCACATCGGATCGCCCACTTCCTTGATCGTCGCCAGGACGTTCGGCGTGATCCGCATCTGGAAGTTGTCGAACGCCGGCGCTAGGCCCTCGACGTCGATGACGTCTTCGCCAAACGTCTTGGCAAGCTTGTCGAGGGTGTCGACGCTCTCGTGAATACTCTTCTGCCAGTCACTCATGCGGGACAACTCCGCGTGTGGTCGGTGTTGGACTGCCCGGAACAGCCGTACTGCCTGACCCACATAGAACGCTTAAGAATCACTGAGACGCTTCGTATAGATCACCCGGTTGTCGCCGGGCGCATAGTAATCGGCCAGCGTGGCCGCGCGATCGTACGCGTGTGCTTCGTAGAAATGACGCGTGGGAGCGTAGTCGTCTCGCGAGGACGTCTCGACGACGAGCAACCGCGCCTCCCGTTGCCGTAGACGCCGCTCGACCTCGCCGAGCAACTGCGAGCCGCCGCCTCCGCCCTGAAATTCCGGATGCATCGCGATCCAGTAGAGATCGTAGGTCCGATCCGTTCCTGGCGTCGCTCCGTAACAGACGTAGCCGACGAGTTGACCTTCGCGCGAGAACGACCCGACGAACTCGTAGTTCGCCACGCCGTCGCCCGGATCGTACGGCGCGCGCGCCGGTCCCGCGGCGAAGGTCTCGTCGAACAACTCGAGCGCCACCCGCACCTCCTCATCGCGGAAGACGGACGTCGCATCGAGTATTTCGCGAATGCGGTTTCGATGCCCCTTTTGCAGGGCTCCGAGTCTCACCTGCACCTTACTCCTGGGCGACAGCAAACAGATCCAGCTCCGGGCGCGCGTTTTCGACGCCCGACAATTTTTCGGCGAGCTTCCACTCGTCTGGTGGCGGCACTTCTCTCGCCTTGGCGAGCGCCAGCTCGCAGATCTCGCGAATGAGCGCCGGATACTCGATGCCGGCCACACGCGCCATGCGCGCGAGCCCGGCGTCGGGTGCGATGTCCGGATTGGCGTTGACCTCGAGGATCCACGGCTGACCGTCGGCGTCGATGCGCATGTCCACGCGGCCGTAGCCGAATCCGCCGGCCAGCTTCCACGCGCGCAGCGCGACGCGACGCGTCTCGGTCGCGACCTTGCCCGACAAACGGGCCGGGCATCGCGGCTCGGCGCCGACGTCCTCCACACTGCCGGTCGCCCATTTGGACTGATACGTCACGATGCGCCAGCGTCCGGCCGGCATCTTTCCGAAATCGATCTCCGCGATCGGCAGCACGGTGTCGCCGAGCACGCCGACATTGACCTCGCGTCCTTCGACGTACCGCTGGACGAGAACCTCGTCCCACAGCTCGAGCATCGCGTCGACGCGGGCGGCGAGCTGGCGCGTGTTGCGCACGACCGATCGCTGCTCGACGCCGAGCGACGCGTCTTCCGCCGCCGGCTTGACGATCGCCGGAAATCCGACGGTGACGAGCGGATCGCCACGACGAATGGAGGCGAAACGCGGAATGGGCAGTCCGGCTTTGGCGAGCAGACCGTTGATGACGTGCTTTCGGAGACAGACGGCCGCGGTGTAGCTCGACGCACCCGTGAAGGGAATCTTAAAAAGCTCGAGCACCGAGATGACCGCCGATTCCAGCGTCGCGATGCCGTCGATTCCCTCGCACATGTTGAACGCGAGGTCGAATTTTCCCCGACGCATCTTCTCGATCCACTTCCCGTCGTGGTAGACCGGGATGTAGCCGACCTCGTTGCCTTCGGAGACCAACGCTTTCTCGATCGCTTCGACGGTGCCGAGGATGAGCTGGTCGGGCTTGGTTGCGTAGGCCGACGCGCCGTCGAAGAGAATCGCGATCTTCACGCGACTTCCTGCGCGGCGAGGGCGGGTCGTCGCGCAGACCGCAATGCAATCCGATTGCGTTCCGCAGCGGCCAAAAGCGCCGTCTGAATGAGCTCGTCGTAGCCGATGCCGGCGGCTCGCGCCGCTTTGGGCAGGCAGGAATTGTCTTCCGGATTCGGAAGAATGCCCGGCAGCGGATTCACTTCGACGATGTTGGGGACGCCGTTGGCGTCGAGGCGCACGTCGATGCGCGACCAGTCGCGGCAGCCGAGCACGCGATAGGCGCGGAGCACGACGTCCTCGATCGCCGACTGGAGATGTGCGTCGATCCGCGCTGGGCATTCGAAGATGTCGAGCGGATCGTTGGGCGTGTCCCAGATCCACTTGGCTTCGTAGCCGTAGATGGGGAGCGCGCCGCTTGGGAGCGAGCCGAAATTCATTCCGACCAGAGGCAGCACACGCGCGTTCTCGCCGTTCCCGAGCACGCCGCAGGTGAACTCGGCGCCGGGAAGGAACGCTTCGGCGATGACCGGCTGCGCGTACGTGGCGAGGAGAAATCGCGCCTGTGCTTCGAGCTCATCGTCGCTCCGAACGAGATTTCGCTCGGTGATTCCCTTGGACGAGCCTTCCTGAACCGGCTTGAGGAACAGTGGCGCGCTCGGGCTGGCGAGCGGCGTCCGGCGTGAGGCGTCGAGCCACGCGTCGAGCGACCGCTCGGACTCGATCAGCGTGAACGCAGCGTTCGGAATCCCGTTGACGGTGAGGACGTCCTTGGTGCGCGCCTTGTGGAGGCAGAGCGAGAGCGTGAACGGATCGCTGCCGGAGTACGCGACGTCGAAGAACTCGCAGATCGCCGGAACGTGGGCCTCGCGGTTCGTGCCGTGAAGTCCTTCGGCGATGTTGAAGACGATGTCGGGGCGTTCGGCGCGGAGGCGCTCGGGGAATTCTTCGGTCGCTTCGAGGCGGATGACGTCTCCATAGGCGGAGAGCGCGGAAGCGACGGCGTCGATCGTTTCGGCGGAGTCCCACTCCGCGTACGCGTCGTCGATACTGGGAGGCTCTTCCTCGGGGCGTGGCTCCGAAGAGATCGCGCTCACCAGCCCTACGGTCGGCTCAGGTTTTTGGTTGTACGCGAAGCCGATGCGCGTCATCCCGTCTCAGTTAATCGTCCGCGGCGTTGGTGCCGCCAGAATCGCGAGCTGCGAGAAGTGCCGCGTGGTGCGCTCGCCCACATCGGGGCAAGACAAATGCCATTTGTGATCGTGGCGCAAAATACGAACCCAGATTTTTTCGCGCAATGATTTTTTTGGCGATCGGCGAAATCGGTGGAACAAGAAAATGGTCGAACGGCGTTCACACCTTGTGATACGAGATCCGCGCCGCCTCTCGCCGATCGTCCGCCATGTAAAACTCGAAATCGGAGAAGAATCCCGGCGCTTCCCTCTGGAGAAGACGAAGCACTGCGACCGCCAGGCGTCGAATCTCCAACTCGGCGCCCTCGCTCGACCGGAGCTCGAGCATCGTCCGCCAGGCGCGCGCGTTCCCCGTCACGACGATCTTCGTCTCCGTCGCATTCGGCAAAACCGCCCGCGACGCTTCGCGCGCCATCTTTCGGCGATGGACCTTGTCGGCGACCCAGCCGTACCGCTCCATGAGCTGGGCCACGAGCTGGACGTACGCCGCCTGCGCCTGCTCCATCTGCGCGCGCCACGTCGCCTCGAGTCCTTCGTCGCCGATGATCGCCGGCGGCACCACGAAGTTGGCCACCGACTCGTCCACGTAGCGCTGCGATAGCTGCGAGTAGGAGAAGCCCGCTCGGTGACGCACAAGCTCGTGCGTGAGCGACCGGCTCACTCCCTCGAGGAGAATCGTGTAGTTGGCGTGCTCCAGCACGCTCCCGTGCCCCTGCTTCTTGATGTTCTCCAAGTACTCGCGCGTCTCGCGCTTGGCCGGATTGTGCTGGCTCATGTAACAGAGCCGGCCCGCGAACTCGGCGAGCCGCTCGCCGTCGGTGCTCTCTCCGATCCAGTTCACTTGCAGGTGCTCGGGCGCGGCGAAGTTCGGGCGTGAGACGAGCGAGAGCACAGGCTCGGTGAAGTAGCGCGGCGTCAACGTCGGGGCGGGAGTCGGCATGGCAGGTCGAGATCGGGAGATCGAGAGCGGCAGCAAAGGGGAAGCGCGAAATCAACGAGATCGCGGCGCGCGCGACAAGTCGCCGACCAGCGGCGGCGGCCGTCTCACGTCGCTTCGTCGAGCAGATCGAGCCGGAGCCGAGCGTATGCGCGATCGCGCTCGACGCGATCCAACGCCGAGCGTGCGCGCGGTGGCAGCGGCGCGAGTGAAGGGTCGTACTTGATCGCATCGAGCGCTCGCTCGCCGGAAACCGCGACCTTCACGCCCGGGTTCAAGATGTCGAGCGGGTCGAAGGCAGCCTTCACCTCGCGAAATCGATCGATCGCCTGCTCCGACCAAACGCGCCCCATGAGCGGCGTGCGAAGGCGTCCGTCGCCGTGCTCACCGGCGAGCGTGCCGCCCAGTGAAGAGGTGAGCGACGTTACTTCGTCGAGAATGCGGTCCACGCGATTGCGCCAGCCGTCGCGCCGAACGTCGACAAGGGCATTGACGTGCGCATGGGAGTCGCCGGCGTGGCCGAAGATCACACCGCGCGTGTCGTTGGCGGCGAGGATCTCGCGCACGCCACGCACATACGCCGGCAGCTTCTCCGGCGGCACGGCGCAGTCCTCCACGAACTGCATCGAGCGAAGATTCGGATCGAGCCGCGCGAGAATCGGACTCGCCGCGTGCCTGAGCTCCCAGAGCTCCGTCCCCGTGTGCTGGTCGAGTGCGACGCGAACGGTTATTGCCCCGGCCCGGCGAAAGATCTCTTCGACCGCGTGGGCCGCCGCTCCCGCCGATTCCGCGTCGTCGGCTTCGACCTCGGCGAGTAACGCCGATTCGGTGTCGGCGGGAACTTGTCGCGGCGCGCCGCCCGACGCCGCTACGTCGAGGAACGTCCGGTCGAGCAGCTCGCATGCTACGGCGCCCGCGGCGCGAGCGTGACCGGCCGCGACCACCGCGTCTTCGAGCGTGGCGAAGGCGCCGAGTACGCTGCTCGTCGCCGCGGCGACGGGAATGAGATCGAGCTCGAGCTCGGCGAACAACGCCAACGTCCCTTCGCTGCCGACGAGCAAGTCCACGAGTTCCGAAGATCTCGCATACGCCGCGAGCCCGTAGCCCGACGAATCCTTGATCACTCCCTCGTGCACCGACGGTGATTTCGCTTCCGCCGCGACCAGTCGGTCGCTGAGCCCCAAGAATCGCGCGACAGGCGCGCCGCCGCCCGTCATCGGCGATCCGCGCCGCATTTCGCCGCGGCTGCCGTCGCTGAACACGCAGTCGAGCGCGCGCACCCAGCGCCGCATCGCGCCGAAGTGCATCGAGTGCGAGCCGGCGGCGTTCGTCGACGCCATTCCGCCCACGGTGCAGAACGCGCCGCTCGACGGATCGGGTGGAAAACGAAGCCCGTGCTCGCGCGCCACGCGATCGACGTCGCCGCGCAGCACGCCGGGACCAACGCGAATCGTTCGCGCCGCCACGTCGACGCCTCCGATCCTGCGCCAGCGGCTCAGGTCGACGATCACGCCATCGCCGATCGCGCCGCCGGGCATGCTGCTCCCCGATCCCCGCGGCACGAGCGGCGTTCGTGTCGACGACGCCCATTTCACCAACGTCGACAGATCGTCCGCATCCACCGGCACCGCGACCGCGCGCGGCATCACCCGCGCAATGCCGGCCGCCTCGGAGTAGACGGCGCACGCGTCGTCGTCGGCGCGAAAGACGCCGCGAAATCCGGATGGTGGGGTGAGCGCTGTCATCTCGTTGGCTCGCCGCCGGGCATTGCGTTGGCGCGTGAACTATCTTCCCGACGCGATCACGGTGTAGTCTAACCGTTCACCGATCGACACGACGAACGCAGGAGCGAATGGCGCAGCCCGACGAACTACAACACGCGAAGGCATTCTGCCGAGAGATCTTCCCGGCCGTATCCCGCACGTTCGCGCTCAGCATTCGGCTCCTGCCCGGCGAGCTCGGCGCAGCGGTCCGCTATGCGTACCTCATCTGCCGCATCGCCGACACCATCGAGGACGAGCCGCAACTCGCCGCCGAGGAAAAAGCGTCGCTGCTCGATCTGCTCAGCACCTGCTTCGACAATCCGGCGGCGGCGAGCGAGCTGGCGAGCCGCTCGGCGTCGTTCCAGGGTGACGCACGCCATCTGCGTCTCGTGCGACACAGCGATCTGGTCTTCGCCGCGTTCGGTGACCTGCCGAGCGAGACCCGCAGCCACGTTCGGCACTGGGTGCGAGAGATGATCGCCGGCATGCGGAAGTTCGTGCTCGCGTACCCACACGGCATTCGCATCCAGAGTGTCGCCGAGTACAGAGAGTACTGCTATTACGTCGCCGGCACGGTGGGCTTCCTTCTCACCGACTTGTGGCACGACTACGTGCCGGCCGTCGGAGCGCGACAGCACGCGATCCTCCGCGAGCACTGCCAGGCGTTCGCCGAGGCGCTGCAGACGGTCAACATTCTCAAAGACGTGGCTCGTGACGCTGAACACGAGAACGCGATCTACATTCCCGAAGAGCTGCTCCGGCACCACGGCAGCGCTCAGACGACGATTCTCGCTGTCGATCGAGCGAAGGAGAACCAGGCTGCGCTCGCGCCGTTGATGGAGCTCGCCTGGCGCGATCTCGACCAAGCGACCCAGTATCTCCTCGCGATTCCTCGACGCGCCGTATCGATCCGGATAGCCTGCGCGCTCCCTCTTCTCTTTGCCTACGCCACGCTGCGCGATCTCGCGAGGAGACCCGGTGCACTCGGGCGGCGCGAGGTCGTGAAGATCTCACGCGCCGAAGTGAAGTCGCTCACGGTGCTCAGCATGCTCGGTGTGTTGAGCAACCGCGCGATGGCCGCGCTGGTCGATCGTACGCGCCGCGTGGGTGGCCCGGCGATCGCAGCAGATCCTTCGCTGCGCTCAGGATGACAGTCGTGCGTTAAAAGCGCCGGGGCGGGATCGCTGTGGCTGCGGCTACGATCGCCCCGAGCAGCGAATCGGTCGTCCGGTTGCGGAACTCGCCTCGCTCCAACCTGTCGAGCAGCTGTTCGAGCGCGAGTTGGGCCCGCGTCACGATACGCGACTGAAGCGCGCGTGCACCGGCGATACCGATCGCCGGGCCGATGATCACCGGTGCCACCGCCACCACGGCCGCCACTCCCATGATGACGAGTGATGCCGTTGCCGCGGCGCCGACGAGCGACGTTCCCAATGCCTGCCGTGCCGACTGTGCGCGGTGGCTCCGGAAATCGGCGTCGAGTCCCACGTGCACGCGGCTGTCGTCGACCGCAATCACCGTGGCAGAGACCTCGAAGGCGCGCGACAGCGCGTAGTCGCGCCCGCCCACGCGAAGCGCGCGTTTGACGCCGACGACGAAATCGCGCCGCGACTCCCAGACGATTCTGTCGGCGTGATGTCGTTTCACGATGAGCAGCTCTTGCCGCTGCATCCACGCATCGATCGAGGCGAGGACCTCGGCGGGCGTGCCCGGCACCGTCCGCGCCGCTCCCACACGGCTCGGGCCGAAAATGCCCGACGTAATGCCATGCTCTTCTTCTGGAGCGACCGAGCGGGTCCGCTCTTCAGCGAGCGCTTGTCGCAAGTTTTGCGGCGAGAGCCCGACCTCTTTTCCGAGGTCGAGCAGTTGCTCTTCAGTGAATTCCTCGACCGTGTCGCCGCTCGTGCTCTGCAGCTCGGCGGCGCGCGCCAGAACGCGCTCGAGCGAAGCGCGGTCGAGCCGGGCGGCCGGAAGGTTGGAGGAAGACGGATCGGACATATCTGGAAACTACTGATGCTACTGATAGTAGGGTTCGACGGACGTCATAGCGAATAACGGTGGCGGCGGCCTGCGGTTTCAGCCCCGCTCAGATCCCGCCCAGCACGACGTCGATCTGCTTCGTCACCGCGCTCAAGATGGCCTGAGGAATGGGAAACGCGGCGCCGAACGCGGCGGCGGCGTCCCCTGCGGGAGCCGTTCTGCCGAGCGTCCGCAAGTAGAATCGCATGTATCCGGGGACGAGATCGGGCGCCACACGCTGCAGGAGGACCGCGCCCGCTTGAACGGCGCCGTTCCCGGAATATCCGATCGTGACACCCGAGCGTTGCTCGGCCGGCGTCGTGTTGTCGGCGATTGCTTCCTCCACCAACTTCGCGACGGCCTCGTGCACGAACACATAGAGCGGCTCGACCGCGGCCTCGGCCGTCTTGGGGTACTCGACAGCGATCTCGTTCGACTGCTTGCCGTCGTTGACCGTTCGCCCTTCGCCGCCGAGCGGAATCGAGAGAATCAGATCGCCGGCGGCTTGCTGCGTGTTGTTGAGAAACCGCGAGAGCTTGGGATAGTACTGCGAGACCCACTGCTGGTTGAACTGCGCGAACCCTGCGCCCCGCGTCTGTTGCTCGTTCGTCCAGTACGCGTGGAAGAACTTCGTGTTCTCGTCCTGAAGACTCTGCACGAACAGACGCAGCCAGTTGCGATCGGCCGGCGACGGAAAGTTGGCGGCCAGGATTGCGATCTCCTGCTGCATCTGCGGATCGCTCGCCGCTCGCGGATTGCCGGACGAGCGGATGAACAGATCCGTCGCGTTCACGATTTCCTGAAACGACGGGAAATACATGGCCAGGAACTGACCGTTGGTCAGGGCCGGATTAGCGGCGAATCTCGCCGACAGCTGCGGTTGGTTGACGTCGAGCTGCGTGAGCACGCTCTTCTGTCGCTTGAGCGCGGTGATCTCTTGCTTGTAGCCGCGCGCGAAGAAGGGGACGTGACCGGTATCGCTCGTGAGCATCGCGAAGCCGTGAAGCCATAGGTCGACGTGCTCTTTCGTCTGTACGCGCCAACCGGGGCGAGGTTGCGTTCCGCTCTGTGCGGGCGCGCTCGTTGCCGATATCGCGCCAATGGCGAACAGGCCAGCGAGCACGGCGCTCGTGCGCCTGCTCAGGCCGTGAGATCGTAGTTTTCGCATGACTGTCGTACACCGTTCAGGTCGTGCGAGTCCCATTGCAAGATGCGGTTCCGCGCGGCGGCCCGAGCCCGATGCTACTGAGTGCTTGCCGGTCGGCCGCACGCCGGACAGAACTTCCATCCCAACTCGAGCTCGGATCCACAGGCCGGACAATTCATCGTGGTGATATTCTGTCCGCAATGCGGGCAGAACGTGATCGCGCGACCCGACGGTAGCGACTCGCCGCACGACCGACAATGATCCTCCGGTTTCGGCACGACTGTCCGCATGCCGACGGCGGGCACAGGCGGATTCGACGTGCGCGGCGTTGCCGGAATCGCCTGGACGGGAACGCTTGGCCGCGACGACCGCGGCGCAGGTGCCGCCACCGTTGCCGCAGCCGGGGCCGCCGGCGGCTGAGCAGCGGCCGGCGCCGGTGGCGCTTGTCGCGGCGGCGGTGGCTGCGATGGTCGCTCGGCTGCCGAGGTGGCACTTGGTGTACCGGCCGCCCGCGATCCCGACGAATCATCGCCCGGCCCGATGGCCAAGCTTCTCAACGCCGCTGGAGAGATCGCGACACGCGCGGTAGCGAACTGCTTGAACGCGGTTGGATCGGGGTTGACCGACGCCAGCTCCGCGCGCAATGCATCGCGCATCGGATCGTCGACGATCATGTAATCACGCGCACCGGACAACAGCTCGGTGATCGTGATCTCGTAATCCTCGTTCGACTCGAGCGCGAGCTCGCGCCGATTGAGCCGGTAGGGAAGAATGGTCTGGTGCAGCTCCGAGACATCGAACGGCTGCGAGAGATACTGCGGGAACCGCGAGCGAATCGTCCGCACCAAATGGCGGAACATGCGGTCGACGTTATCCACGATGGTTCAGGGTTGAGGGTTGAGGGTCGAGGGTTGAGGGAAGGTGCGCGGCGCTGCGCGCCGCCAACTGCATGTAATGGTTCAGTGGCAGGTAAGGTGGATACACAAGTGGCGCGCTACGCGCGCCACCAACCGCCCCTCAACCCTCGACCCTTGACCCTCGACCCTGATGTTAGGGTTTGCCCGCCTCTTCGATTCGCTTATCACGTGCCTCTTGCGCTGCCTTCAGTTTCGACGTGCCAAAATGATCCAGACCTCTGGCGACGATGGACGGCATTCCATTCGATCCCTCGTCATAACCCCAATGGTACCCCATCGCGAGTCCAAGGATCAGTGCGACGAGCAGCTTCCACATAGTTTGACCCTCTCATCGTCCGCCATTGCGGATTTCAAGTGATCACCGTCGGGGGCGCCGTCGTGGGATACGGCCTGACGGATCGAAAACGTTCGCCTTCGGGAAACGCCTGCGGCTCAATCGCCATGCGGCCTTCTTCGCGCTCGGCCGCCAACCACTCATCGAACTTCGATGCCACGAGACCGTTGGAGCTCGTCTGCTCTCGTGCCGCTCGCGTCGCGAGATAGTTCGCGTATTCGTTCTGCGGATGTCCCTCGTGCCCGCGCACCCATTGCCAACTCACCTGATGCCCGCGCACGGCGTCCACCGCCTCCATCCACAATTCCAAATTCAGAATCGGACCCGTTTTCTTCTTCCAGCCGCGCGCCATCCACCCGAACACCCAATCGCTCATTCCCTTCACGAGATACTGTGAGTCGCTCGTGAAGGTGACGCGGAACCGCACGCCCTTTCGCGATATCGCGCGGAACGCCTCGATGACGCTTCGCAACGCCATTCGGTTGTTCGTCGTCGCCGGCTCGGAGACCCAATAATCCCACCGCGTGAGATTGCCGGACTCGGCGTGTACATACTCCATGACGCCCGCCGCGGCGCCGGGGTTACTTCCCTCGCGTCCATTGCCGAGACACGACTCGTCGGCGTAGATGGCTAGCATCGGCAGCGGAGTCCTCGTTTCGCCGGCCGCGCCCTTCTTCGCGCTCATCGAATGGCCTCGAGACCGTCGACGTCGTCGAGATAGATGGTGAGGGCATGCCCCGTGGTCGGATTGCGCGCCTCGACCGTCTCGCGACCGTCGCGCACCTTGAGGCTGAGCGGGATCACGACGTACTCGCGGCCTCCGCGACGCCGAAACACAATGCGCGTGCCGTTGGCGACGGCGCGCTCGAGCGCCTCGTACTGCTCATGATTCAACTGCGCCATGCCGGGTTCCGACCTCCACACCAGTGTATTGCCAGTTGCGCCAGAATGTTGGTCGCGCGCTCGATCTCGTCGATCACGACATATTCTTCGGCGGCGTGTGCCAGTCCGATGTCGCCCGGCCCAAAGCAGATCGCCGGAATTCCTGCCGCGTTGAGCAGTGCCGCGTCCGTCCACGCCGTCATCCCTTCCACGCGTACCGCCTCGTCCCGCTCGCGAATCGCGTCGCCGAGCGCGCGCACGATCGGCGCGTCGACCGCGACGTCGCTCGGCGCCTGGGAAAACGTAACGGCGACGTCGGCACGAACGGTTGGGCGACGTGCCGCGACGCGGGCGCAGGCATCTGCCAGCTCGCGACGAACGCTCTCCGGCGATTCACCGGGAATCGTGCGCCGCTCGATTCGCACGGTGCACCTGTCGGGGTACGTGGACATTCCTGTGCCACCCTCGATGAGCGATGCGTGCACCGAGGGACGGCCGAGCAATGGGTGCGAGTGCTTTGGCAACTCGTCGGCGTCGATGCGATCGATCTCGGCCAGAATCAGCCCCGCGTGTCGAATCGCGTCCACGCCGAGGTCCCAGCGACTGCCGTGCGCCGCCCGCCCGTGCGTCGTGATGTCGATCCACACGAAGCCTAAATGCGCCGGCATGATCGCGAGGCGCGTCGGCTCGCCCACGATCGCCGCATCGGCGCGGACTCCACGCTCGAGCACCGCGCGTGTCCCGATGCTCTCATACTCTTCGTCGGCCACGGCTGTGACGATGATCTCGCCGTCGAGCGATGCATCGGCGGCACGTACGGCCGCCGCGCACATCGCGGCGACGCCCGCTTTCATGTCAGATGAGCCGCGCCCGTAAATCCGTCCTCTGTCGCCGACCGAATCGTCGCCCCACGCGGGATGCGTCATGCCGTCGATCCCGACGACGTCGAGGTGCCCGTTGAACATCAAGCTGCGCGCGCCCGCTGTACCGACGCGCGCGATGACGTTCGGACGTCCTGGCGCCGCCTCCTGCACATCGACGCGAAATCCCCAATCACGAAGAACCTCGGCGAGAACGCGGGCGATGGCCGATTCTCCCGGAGCGCCCGGAACGAGCGACGGATTTCGCGAATCGATCCGAACGAGCTCGCGCGTCAACGCGACGGAATCGGCGCGCGCTACGCGCATCGTTCCACCCCGTTCATCGCGATCGAGAAGGGAAGCACTTCGCCGAGCGATGCCACGACTCGTCGCACGTCGTCGACTCGGTTGTTGGCCGCGATGACGAGCACACATCCTCCGCCCGACGCGCCGAGCGCCTTGGCGCCAACGGCTCCGGCGGAACGAGCCTGCGCAATGATCTCGTCGATCAATGGCGTTGGAATGGCCGGATGCAGCGAGCGCTGGTGCGTCCACTGCTCGTCGACCAGGCTGGCCAGTCGATCGATTTGTCCCGCAACCAGCGCCTCGGCCATCTCCTCTGCCGTCGCGCGCATGTGACGCAATGCGTCGAGCACGCGCGGCTCGCGCTGCCGATACGCGCCGAGCACCGCCTCGATCGTTTCGCCGGAGATGCGGCTCTGACCCGTATAAACGATAATGCACCGCCGCTCGATTTCGGCACGCGCTTTCATACCGAGTGGAATCGCTCGAACGTCGACGTGCCCGGCCGAAAAGCGGAGGCCGAGCGCGCCGCCGAATGCCGCGGCATAGTGATCCTGCCGCCCACCGGGAATGCCAAGATCACCGATCTCGATTTCTCGGCTGAGTTCGGCGATCGCGGTCGGCGTCATGTGACTGCCGCGTGCAGCCGCCAACCCCGCCACGATGGCCACGCCCGCCGCCGAGGAGCCGCCTAGCCCAGCGCCTATAGGAAAATCGCTGTGCACGTTGATCGAGAGATCGCTGGCGCGAAACCGGCGCGCGGCGGCGTTCGCGAGCGCCAGATCGGCGGCGTTCGAGTCGTTCGCGGTCCGGGCGTTTCGGCCACGCGCGATCGTTACCGTCGCGTACCGCGAGATGGCGAGGTTGCAGACGAAACCACCCATCTCGTCGCAATACGGCGGGACGTCGGTCCACCCGCCTCCGAAATCGATGCGCGTCGGCGCGCGAGTAATGATTATTTCTGACACTCGGCTTGATGACGCTTCTATGAGTGCTGTCGTGAAATCACGAAAGAAGTGCGCTAAACGTATTCGGCGCACCGCCATTCGCCAATCGCGCGCTCCGCGCTCGACCGCACCGGGCATGGCTGTTGCGGATTCACTCGCGCCTGATGGTCGATATCACACACTATTTGAACGACTGCAAATTCATTCTCGTCTCGAACCGCGAGCCGTACGAGCATATGCGCGGTCCGGGCGGAATCGACGTCAAGCAGCCGGCGGGTGGTCTCGTCACGGCGCTCGATCCGACGATGCGCCGAACGCACGGAACGTGGGTCGCCTGGGGATCGGGCACCGCGGACCGTGATGTCTCCGACGAAACAGGCCGCGTCGCCGTTCCGCCCGGAGAAGAGTGCTACACCGTTCGCCGCGTCTGGCTCGATGACGCCGATATTAACGGGTACTACCACGGCTTCTCGAATCGCGCGTTGTGGCCCCTCTGCCACATGCTCATCCAGCATTTCGAGTTTCGCACGGAGTATTGGGAGCGCTACCGCACGGTGAACCTGCGCTTCGCCCACGCCGTGGCCGACGAAGCCGAGCGCTGCACCGGGCGCGCGATGGCGTGGATCCAAGACTATCACTTCGCGCTCGCCTCGGAATTTCTGCGCGCGATGCGGCCGTCGCTTTTCATCCATCAGTTCTGGCACATCCCATTCCCGCCGGCGGACATCTTACGACTGCTGCCCGCCGGAACCCACGAAGCGGTGCTGCGCGGCATGCTCGGCAACGATCTCGTCGAGTTCCAGATCGATCGCTACGCGGTGAACTTTCTCGACTGCGTCGACAAGTTCGTCGACGAGGCGCGCGTCGATCATCTGCACCAGACCGTGACCTTTCGCGATCGCGTCGTCCACGTCGGCGCCTTTCCGATCAGCATCGACGTCGAGCGCTTCGAATCGATGGCTGCGGCGGACGACAGCTGTGCCCGCGTCGAGACGCTACGCGGACGCTACGCCAAAGGCACGCGCCAACTCGGAGTCTGCGTCGATCGGATCGACTACACGAAGGGCATCCCGGAGCGAATCCGAGCGCTCGATACGCTGTGGACGGAATCGCCGGAGCTGCGCGGGCGGTTTACGTTCATCTTCGTGTGCACGCCGTCGCGGACCGATCTGCCGGCGTACAACGCGCTCGACCGGGAAGTGGGGCAGTCGGTCATGTCGATCAACGAGAGATTCGGAACCCCAGAGTGGACGCCGATCGTTCTGATCAACGAGAATGTCGATTCGGATCTCTTGGCGGGCGTCTACCGCGCCGCGGATCTCTGCATCGTCTCGTCGCTTCAGGATGGTATGAATCTCGTCGCCAAGGAGTTCGTCGCGTGCCAGATCGACGAACGCGGCGTGTTGATTCTCAGCCGCTTCACGGGTTCGGCCGAGGAGATCGACGGCGCGCTGCTCGTGAATCCGTTCAACGTCGACGGATTCGTCGCGGCCATCCGTGCGGGTCTCGAGATGTCGCCCGAGGAGCGAAGGCGGCGCATGCACCGCATGCGTCGCCAACTCCACAACTCGACCATCTTCGATTGGCTCGACGCCATTTTGGCGCGATCGACCGAGATCATGGGAGCGCAGCACCAGCTGCACGCTGTGGTCTGAGCTCGTGACGATCCCGGCGCTGCCGATGACGCCGATGCTGGCGGAGCGATTGGACGGCGATCCGCTCATGCTGCTACTCGACATCGACGGCACCCTCGCGCCGATCGCCGGTCGTCCGAGCGACGCCGTGCTTCCGGCACCCACGCGTCGCCTGCTCGATGAGCTGGCGATGACGCCCGGCGTGCACGTCGTCGCGATCTCCGGTCGTAGCGCGCTGGATTCTCGTCGTCTCATCTGTCTCGACGACACGTGGATCATCGGGAATCATGGCATCGAGGTCGCGTCGCCCATGGGGCCGCCCGTGCCGCGCGCCGAAGTCGCGCCATACGCGGATCGAGTCGCCATTGCCGCCAACCGCGCCGCCGCGTTCGCTCACGACATTCCGGGCATCATCGTCGAAGACAAGAAGTGGACGTTGAGCGTGCACTACCGACTCGCTGATCGAGACGTCGTGCCCGGTCTGACCGCCGAGATCTACGCCATTGCTCGCGAGCTTGGACTTCGCGTCACGACGGGAAAGGAAGTGCTGGAGCTACGTCCGCCGATGGAGATCAACAAGGGAACCGCGGCCGTCGAGTTGGCGGCTACGCTCGGCGCGCTCGACCACGACGCATCGCTCCTCTGCGCGGGCGACGATCGCACCGACGAGGACATGTTTCGGGAGTTGCGGCGCGCGCAGCCGCGATGTGTGACGGTCCGCGTCGGCCACGATGCGACAGCGCCAGATACCTCCGCCGAGTTCGGCGTGCCCGACCCCGACGCGATGCGCGACTTGCTCGAGCAAATTCTCTCCCGCCGCCGCAGCAATCCCGCGCTGCGCTAGCGCTTGCCGTTCTTCTTGGCGGATTTGGCTGTCTTGGCCGATTTGGCGGGCTTGACCGTCTTTGCCGCTTTGGCCGGCTTGGTCGCTTTGGCTGACTTGGCGGCCGGCTTAGCGACCTTGGCTGGTGCGGGCGATTTCGCTGCGCCCTTTGCGGAAGCTTTCGCCGGAGCTTTGGCCACCACTTTGTCGGTCGCCTTCGCGCCAGGGTGTTTCTCATGCTCCGCCGGTGAATGCGCCGCGGCGGGAACCGCAGGACGCATGGCGGCTCGGAACGGCGGCATGGCCGCAGCCTGAGCCGCGGCTCGCGCCGCCGCTTCCGCCTTTGCCACCGCGGCCCGCTCGGCAGCGACCTTCGACGCGGTCGGGCGAACCTTTTCACTCGCCGGCCGCTTCTCGTGCGCGGCCTCCGCTTCGCGGATGAGCTTGTCCGCCTCTTCGGGGGTCATCTGCCCACGCCGCACCATATACTGAACCAGGTCGCGCGCGCTCTCGATGGCGAACCCGGCGATCCCCGCCCCGGCGCTGATGACATCCTTCATTGCCGCCGCCACTTTACTGCCCGCTTCCTGGCTTATGAGCTGTGCTCGCTCGGCCATCTCGGCGACGGTGTCCCGCATGTCGGCACCGCGATGCCCCGGTGCGCGGCGCGCCGGCGCGGCTGCGGTTGGGTCGGAAGTCGCCGATGGGACTGGAGTTGCGGTGCCGTCGCTAGACTGAGACTTGTCCACCATATGTGGTAGCGCGAAGGGGCAAGTGGGGGCGGGAACGCGTTGTCGCGAGCGTTTGGGCGCGCTATCTTCGCGCGGCCCGAGGTATTTTGGTGGCGGAAGTATATGATTTTACAGCAGCTACGCAAGGCGGACCCATTCTGCGGCGGGCCGACCCCAGCTGCCGCAGCCGACCCGGCCTGATCCACATCGTGACCTACACCATAAGCATAAACGACAACAATGTTGAATGGCGTCAAGGTGCTCGACCTGACCCGCGTTCTGGCTGGCCCGCTCTGCACCATGCTGCTTGGCGATCTGGGCGCGGACGTGATCAAGGTCGAAAGGCCGGGGACCGGAGACGATACCCGTGGCTGGGGACCGCCGTTCGACGCTGATGGACGAAGCGCCTACTACCTGAGTGTGAATCGGAACAAGCTCGGAGTCGCGGCCGACCTCGACCGTGATCGCGAGCTCATCGAACGGTTGCTCGGCGAGGCCGATGTCGTCATCGACAACTTTCGGCGTGGCACACTCGAGCGAAAAGGGCTGTCGCCTGCGGAGTGGTGCGCACGACGCCCGGAGCTCGTGTGGTGCACGATCACCGGATTCGGCGCCGACGACGGCCGCCCGGGTTACGACTTCGTTACCCAAGCAGAATGCGGATGGATGGCGATCAACGGCGAGCCGAACCGCGATCCAATGAAGACCGGCGTCGCTTTCGCCGACGTCATCGCGGGCAAGGATGCGGCGATCGCCGTTCTCGGTGCGCTGGTCCAGCGATTTCGCACCGGCGCGGGCAAGCGCCTCGTGATCTCGCTCGTCGACAGTGCCCGCGCGGCGCTGGTCAACGTCGCGCAGAACGCGCTCATCTCCCGTCGAGAGCCGACGCGATGGGGCAACGCGCATCCGAACATCGTTCCGTATCAGCTTTTTCGAACGGCCGACAAGCCGATCGTCGTCGCGGTGGGAAGCGATGCGCAGTGGGTCGCATGCGCGCGAGCGATCGGGCTCGCAGGTCTTGCCGAGGAACCATCACTGGCGACCAACGCCGGACGCGTGGCGCACCGCGAACGAATCCTCGCTGCCTTCTCGAATCAGTTGGCGACTCGGCCCGCCGCCGAGTGGCGCGACAAGCTCGATGCGGCGGGTATCCCGAACGGCGTGGTGAAATCCGTGCTCGAGGCATTACAGGACACGAATGCGTCCGCGGTTACGGGAATGCCGTCGAGCGTCGGCGGGACGGTGCGTTTTTCACCCCCCGGGCTCGACGAGCACGGGGACGCCATTCGGCGCGCGGGTTGGGCCGCGTTTGGCGCGGTTGGGCGGTGGCGCGGCTGAATTGGTTGCCGGTCTGTTACCTGAAACCGGAGGCTTTCGTCTTACCGATGTGGCAACCCTTACTGAGCAAAAGCCCAAGCCGCGCGCCCTGTCCGAAGCGCGGAAAGTGCGTTACTCTGTTGTCGTGAAGACGACGGAGGCAGCCCTGCGGGCGGATCAGAACGTGGTTGATCTGGACAACACGGATCAACTCATAATTCAGCGCGTCCTCGGCGGAAACCGGGACGCATTCAAGACTCTGATCCAGCGCTACAGTGACCCGCTCTACCGCCATGCGTTGTGCATGACCGGCAGTCCGGACGTCGCTGAAGACATCCTGCAGTTGAGCTTCATCAAGGCATACCAGCACCTCGCCGAGGTGCGCGGACGCTTCGATGCTTGGGTGTTCAGGATCGTTGCCAATGGTTGCAAGGATTGGCTGAAGAACATCCGTCGGTCACATCTCAGTTACGATGAAGACGATCAACCGTCGTCTTACGCGACCCCGGATGAAGAGCTGGATCGCACCGAATTGCGGAGTGATCTGGACCGCGCGCTGGCGACGCTTCCCGCGTCGTTGCGCGAGGCGTTCGTTATGAAGCACGTCGAAGGCCGCTCGTACGAAGAGATGGCCGATTTGCTCGGTACCACGGTCGGAGCGCTGAAGATGCGCGTACATCGCGCGCGTGAAGCCCTCCAAGCACTCTTAGAGGAAAAGTACACCTAATGGTAGACGATCTCCGCTCCGACGACGGCCTCGGCGGGTTCGACGGCCACCAACGGCAGGTACGACGCACCGAGAAAGAGCGTCCGCTCGCCGATCGGGAAGTCCCGCTAGGTCACCAGGATCATGTTCGCGTGCTTTCGCCGGCTGTGCACGCGTGGTTGGATGGTGAACTTCCGGAAGCGAGCGTCCGCAAGGGTGACACCGCGCGTGACGTCGAATTCTGGAAGCAGATCAACGTTGACGTCGAGCGTCGGCGGCGCATGCACACGCCGACGTATCTCGAAGCACGAATCATGGAAGCTCTGCCGCAAACGGCTCCGCAGGTGATCACCCCATGGTGGCGCCGCGAGTTCGTGCTGACACCGGCCATGGCGGTGGGCGCGGCTGCGGCCCTCGTGGTCGTCGCTGCCGCGGCAACGGCAATCGTCGTCGCGGTGATGCGCTAAACCCGCGTTTCGGCGCTGGCTGAGGACGACGTCGCAATGAAGGAATGGCCGGCCCGTTTGGGCCGGCCATTCGCATTTATCGGGGGTTACCCCCTTCCGCATTTGTGTGACGGAACGCACTTTGCTCGGCGGGCTCAACGAACAGCGACCGGGTTGTCCGAGCGTCATGCACGCGTGGTCGGTTGCCCGAGGAACGCATGTCACAAGCGGAACGGTTTGCGAATCTGCTCAGGGAATTTGAGCGTGTCGGCGTCGACCCGAACACGATCAGTGCCGGGCTCGCCGTTCACCAGGAAGATGTTCTGCGTGCATTGTCCGCACTGCCGGACGGCGCCGGGCCGGCGGCATTCCTTTCGCAGCTTCGCATCGTCATGACGCATCCCGCCGGCGCCGATGAGCAGACCACCCATCGTCGCGATTCGGCATAGCGCTCGCTGGCGCCGCGCCTTCCTCGGCGCGGTCCTGTTTGCGTTGCTCGCCGCGCCGCCCGTACGGGCGCAGCGTCTCGCCGACTCATCGTTCGCCGCGCTCGTCGCTCGCCTGTCCGAAGCCGGCGGCGTGTTCGATTCCGACAACATCATCTCGAACGAGGCGTCGTATCTACAGATCGCCAGTCAACTGACCAAGGTTGGCGTGCATGGTGGCGTCTATATCGGCGTCGGTCCCGACCAGAACTTCTCGTACGTCGCGCTCATTCGGCCGTCGATCGCGTTCATGCTCGACATCCGGCGCGACAACATGCTCGAGCACCTTCTGTTCAAGTCGCTGTTCGAGATGTCGCGCAACCGGCTCGAGTATCTGTGTCTGCTCTTCGGCAAACCGGTGCCGGCGGATGTGAGCGCGTGGACGGGCCGCTCGATCGGATTGATCGTCAACTATCTCGAGCAGACTCGCACGGACTCCCAGGCCGTGGCGGCAACGCGCAAGGCGACGAACGCCCGCATCACGAGATTGGGCGTTCCGCTCGACGAGCACGACCGGCAGATGATCGACCGCTACCGCGCCGAATTCATCGCCGATGGACTGGAGACGCGCTACTCCAGCCTCGGTCGGAACAATCGTATGGACTATCCGACGTTTGGCCGATTGATGCTGGCGACCGACCGAGCCGGCAGGCAAATCAGCTTTCTCGCCGACGAGGAGGCGTTTCAGTTCGTGCGATCAATGCAGCTGGCCAATCGCATCGTTCCTGTGGTCGGCAACGTTGCGGGCGACAAGGCTGTCAAAGCGATCGGAGCCTACGCCGCCGAGCACTCGTTGAACGTCTCGGCATTCTATCTGTCGAACGTCGAGCAGTACCTGCTCACACGGGACGGCGGCTTCGACGTCTATGCACGAAACGTCAAGGCGCTTCCACACGACAGCACGGGCGTCATCATCCGCAGTTACTTCGGCCGATTCGGAATGTCGCATCCGCTCTTTGTACCGGGCGCGGGCAACATCAGCACGTCCATGATCGAGCCGATCGATACGTTCCTGCGCACCTACGCCGCCGGCGAGATTCGCACTTACGGCGATCTCGTCTTCAGCGGGTACGTCACGCCATGATCTCCGCGAGTCCGATGCCGCCGGCCGAGGTGCGGATTCTCGCACTCGGCGACTCGTACACGATCGGCGAAGGCGTGGTGCCCGACGAGCGCTGGCCGATGCAGTTGGCGGCCATGCTCCGCGCGCGGGGCCGGCAGGTCGCCGCACCGACGATCGTCGCGCACACGGGCTGGACCACCGGCGAGCTTTCCGCTGGAATCGACGACACGAACCTCACGGGACCCTATGCGCTCGTGACGCTGCTGATCGGGGTGAACAATCAGTATCGTGGTCGAGGGCTGGGAGAATACCGCGAACAGTTTCGTGCGTTGCTCGCGCGAGCCGTCGGGTTCGCCGGCGGTCGAACCGAACGCGTGATCGTACTCTCCATTCCTGACTGGGGCGTGACGCCGTTCGCCGAGGGGCGCGATCGGGCTCGGATTGCACGTGGAATCGACGCGTTCAACGCCGTGAATCGCGAAGAGGCGGCGCGCGCCGGCACGCGATACGTGGACGTCACGACGATCTCGCGTCGCGCGAGCGGACAACCCGAGCTCGTTGTCGCCGACAACCTGCATCCGTCCGCGGCGATGTACGCCTTGTGGGTCCGGGGCATGCTCCCGGCAGTGCTCGCGGCGATCAGCTGAGGACTGTTCAAGGCTTTGAACGGGGGACATCTTGAGACGTCTCTCTTTCAGCGGAATGCCCATGCGTCGCGCATTGTTGCTTCTCGCGCTCTGTGGTTGCGCGAGCGGGGGAACGTCAAGCGAATCCAGCAATACCACGCCAAAGCAGGCAGCGATCTACTCATCGCCCGAGACCGGTGTGCTACTGGCGGAACGCCCGACCGCGAGCTCGGCGACGATCGCAGCGCCCCCGGCCGCGGTGTGGTTGGCGGTCAAAAAGATTTACGCCGACTGGGACATCCCTGTCACCGTCGAGAACCCGTCGACGCACCAGATTGGGAATCCGAACTTCAGTAAGTCGCGGCAGATGGCCGGAAAGTCGATGACGGATTTCGTCGACTGCGGCAGCGGCATGACTGGACCCAAATCCGCGACGTATCGCATCTACAGCTCGCTCCTCACCGATGTGATGACCGACGGCAAAGGGGGAACGAAGGTCCGAGTGACGTTCGTCCCGATGGGTCAGGACGTCGCCGGCGGGAGCGCCGATCGTATTCCGTGCGGGACGACGGGACGCCTCGAGCAACTGCTGCTCGGTCAAGTTCAAGCAAGCGTCGGCAAGTCCTGACGCCCGATTCCGTCGGGACGGCGCCCGTCCGTAATTGTTTTTATTCTCACTCGAGGAAGGTCCGATGCGTCGAATCGCTGCAATCACGCTCGTCTGCTCGATCACGGCCGCTCCACTGGCCGCGCAGTTCGAAGGAACCGTCAACATGAAGCTGACCGGCTCGGGCGCCGGCGACGAACCGATCACGATGAAGATCGCCATCAAAGGCGATATGCAGGCGACGACCATGAAGATGCCCGCGTCGAGCGGCCCGATGGCCGGGTTGGAGATGCGATCGATCATCGACGGCAAGGCCAACACGATGACCGTCCTCATGCCCATGCCTCCGGGCATGCCGGCGATGCCCGGCATGGGCGACGCCAAAGGAATGAAGAACGTGATGGACCTCTCCAAGATGACGGTCCAAAGCGATGCCAAGGTTGTGATCAAGAAACTCGGAACGAGCGAGAAGGTCGCCGGTCTTGATTGCGACGATTACGAGATGACCGACAGCGGCGGCAAAGCAACAAAGGTCTGCATCACGCAGTCGCTGGGACGGTTCATTTTCCCTGGGAGTGGCGGCATGGGTCGGCGCGGCGGCTCCGCTCCGCCCGAATGGGCAAAGGCGTTTGGCGATCGGCCTGCATTCCCGCTCAAGGTCTGGGAGGCCGACGGCAAGGTCGGGATGGAGGTTACCTCGGTGGAACGTGGCTCCGTTCCCGCGAGCACGTTCGAGATCCCGGCCGGCTACGTGGACATGGGAGCCATGATGCGCGGGCGCGGCGGTATTTGAGAATACTCGCGCCGCTGCCGGTGACGGTCCGTTCTACAAGTCGAGACGCAGGAACGTGAGCGCGACGCCCTCGCGATAGAAATCGGGGACGCGCGCCTCTTCACGGAACCCGTGCTCGCGAAGCAACGCGAGCACGGTCCCCAGGGCGGGATCATCCGGCATCTCAGCGAGCAGATACCGCGCGCCCGCCGATCTCGACGCGTCGCTCACGGCGCGCAGCAGTCGTTCGCCCACATCGTCCGCCTGGACCCCGGGCGCAAGTGCCGCCGTATGGAGACGTGCGCCGCCCGCTGTTCCAGCGATCGTGCCGAAGAGCGCGAGGCCGGCGACCGTTCCATCGCGCGCGATCACCATGCCTTTGTGCTCGGAATCGTTACCGCGCTCGGCGAACGCCAGCACCTCGAGCGCGCGGTCGATATACGGCGTCACGCCGAGTGCGCCCATGAGAAGAATTCGCGTGCCCTGCGCGTCCTCGGGCAGAAGCGATCGCGGGTCGAGCTCGAAGTAACCAGGCACGACTAGATGTGCAACGCCCGGCCGAGTGTGGCAAGCGCCGCCTCCTTGGTGACCTCGCTGAGCGTCGGATGGGCGTGCACCGTGACGCCGATGTCCTCCGACGAGCCGCGGTACTCGAACGCCAGCACGACCTCGGCGATCGTCTCTGAAACGTTCGGACCGATCATGTGCGCTCCGAGCAGTTCGTCGGTCGCGGCGTCGGCGACGAACTTGACGAACCCCGTCGTGTCTCCGAGAGAACGCGCGCGTCCATTTGCCGAGAAGGGGAACCTGCCCGTGCGATATTCGCGACCGCTCTCTTTCACTTGTCGCTCCGTGAGCCCAACCGCGGCGATCTCGGGCCACGTATAGACGATGTTGGGAATGGACTTGTAGTGCATGTGCGCCGGCTTGCCCGCGATGACCTCCGCCGCGATCACGCCCTCGTCCTCGGCTTTGTGCGCGAGCATGGGGCCGGGTACGCAGTCGCCGATGGCGAAGACGTTCGGCAGATTCGTGCGCATCTGATCGTCGACGAGCACCTCGCCGCGACGTCCGACATTGAGGCCCAGCGCTTTCGTGTCGATCCCGGTTGTCGACGGGCGCCGCCCGACGGAGACCAGGACGTAGTCTCCTTCGATGCGTTCGGGCTTGCCGTCTTGTTCCACGACGACGAACGCGCCGGTCGCCGTGCGGCCGCCGTTGGTGACGCGTGTGTTGGTGCGAATCTCGAGTCCCTGCTTTCTGAGCACACGATCGGCCTCTTTGATCACGTCGTCGTCCATGCCCGGCAGGATGGAGGGCAGCAGCTCGATCACGGTGACCTTGGCGCCGAGCCGCTTCCAGACGGAGCCGAGCTCGAGTCCGATCACGCCGCCACCGATCACGATGAGGTGCTTTGGGACCTCGGGAATCTTGAGTGCGCCGACGTTGGAGAGGATTCGCTCTTCGTCGAACGGAAGGAACGGGAGCTCGATTGGAACGGAGCCGGTGGCAATGATGACGTTCTTTGCGTGATACGACGTGATATTCACAGCGGGGGGGCCCCCCGCCGCGCCGCCTGCCGTGACATCGACGACGTTTCCGACCTTCAACGTCGCTCGCCCCTTGGCCCACGTGATCTTGTTCTTGCGGAACAAGAACTCGATGCCCCTCGTGTTCTGGCCGACGACGTCGTCCTTGCGCTTGAGCATCGTCGCCAAGTCGAGCGAGAGCTGTCCGACGCCGATTCCATGCGTGGCGGCGGCATGTTGAGCGAAGTCGTAATGCTCCGAAGACGTCAGCAGCGCTTTGGACGGAATGCAGCCGACGTTGACGCACGTTCCACCGAGCGTCTTCTCCATCTCGACGCAGATGGTATTGAGTCCGAGTTGCGCCGCGCGAATGGCGGCCACGTAGCCGCCGGGACCGCCACCAATGACGACGACGTCAGCGGGGATCGGTGCACCGGAAGCAGCGGGCGCGGAGGCCGGAAGAGGAGTTGCCATGATCGTTTGAGGGAGAGCGAATCATCTGAATTCTAACCCGCCATCCCACACGTCACTGCAACACCGCGCCCGCGATCGTGCCTCAGCGAATGTAGACCGAGACGCCGGCCAATGCGGCGATCTGATCGTATGCCGACAGATGATCGCTCTTCGGCGCGTGCCGATACTGTGCCTCGAACCGCGCGGCGAATCGATCGCTCATCGGAAGCTTGACGCCTAACCCGACGCCGACGTTCGCCTGCGTATCCGAGCTGCTAGGTCCGGTTGGCGGGTTGGATGAGATGTGTAACAGCCCTACGACCGGCCGAATGAAGATCTGATTCTCGCGGCGGTTGGGTGAGAGATAGATCGGGACCCCAATGTCGAACACGGTCTGGCTCGTGCTTCCGTCGCCGACCCCGTGATAGTGAAGGCCAAACGCGGGCTCGATCGCCACGCTTTCCGTGATGAAGAATCCGGCGCGGATAACCGCCAAGGGAATGTCGATCGTGTTGACGTTGACCGTCACCTCTCGACCGAAGGCATCGGGCTCGGAGTGTAGGGACTGCCGCGCGAACGAGGCGTCGATCCCGAGTTCGACGAGCGTGGTCTGACGCTGTGCGCGAGCCGTTGCGCTCAGTGCGGTGACGGCCGTCACGAAGAAAAACAATCGTCGGATGGTTCTCACAGCGATTCTCCAGGGTTGGTTTAGGGCTGGAAAAAGCCGGACACGTCCGTGTCCGGCTCGGCTACCGCACGCTGCGCGCCAGGCGGCGGCTCAGTCCACCAGCATCGACGCCGGGTCCTCCATTAGTTCCTTGACACGAACCAGGTAGAGCACCGCCTGCTGTCCATCGATGACCCGGTGGTCGTACGACAGCGCGATGTACATCATCGGACGAATCACGACCTCACCGTTCATGGCGATGGGACGATCCTGTGTCTTGTGCAAGCCGAGGATGCCGACCTGTGGATAGTTGAGGATCGGCGTCGAGATGAGCGAGCCGAAGACGCCGCCGTTCGTGATCGTGAACGTCCCGCCCGTGAGATCGTCCATCGTCAGCTTTCCATCGCGCGCGCGTTTGGCGATCGCCGTGATGTCGCGAGTCACGTCGAGCATTCCCTTGCGATCGGCGTCCTTGATGTTCGGCACCACGAGCCCCGCGTCCGACGCCACCGCGATGCCCATGTTCACATAATGCTTATAGACGATCGAGTCGCCATCGAGCTGCGCGTTGACCACCGGGTACGCCTTGAGCGCGAGACACGCCGCCTTCACGAAGAATGGCATGAACGAGAGCTTCAGGCCGTACTCTTTCTCGATGCGACCCTTGAGCCGCTCACGCACCGCGACCACGGCCGACATGTCGATCTCGTTGAACGTCGTCAGATGCGCCGTGGCGTGCTGCGATTCGAGTAGATGCTCGGCGATGCGCTTGCGACGCGTCGTCATCTTCTCTCGCGTCTCGCGATTGTCCGACACACCCGGCGATGGCCGTGCGGGCGGAGGCGGCGCCGCCGGCGCTGACGGTGCTGACGGTGCTGACGGCGCTGACGGCGCTGACGGCGTTGGTTGTGCCGCCTGCGGCTGAGCGGCGCGCGCGACCTCGGGACGAGGTTGCTCCGCGGCCCGCTCGATTACGTCGGGCTTGCTGACCACGCCTCCGCGTCCCGTTCCCGGTACACTTGCCAGGTCGATTCCGCGTTCCGCCGCGACGCGTTGCGCCGCCGGCGAGGCGCGCACCTCCGTGGGCGAGCTCGGGGGCGCGGCGGGCGCGGGCGCGGCACTCGATGGATTCTGTACGGCCGCCGGCGCCGGCGCGGCCGGCTTTCCCGTCGCGACCGCGCGCTCATCGATCTCGGCAAGCAGGTCGTCGACCTTGACGATGTCTCCTTCCGCGTGCGCGCGCTTCGTCAACACGCCCGCCGTCATAGCCGGCACCTCAACGGTGATCTTGTCGGTCTCGAGCTCGACGAGCGTGTCGCCGACGGCGATCGCGTCTCCCTCGTTCTTGAGCCAACGAGACACCGTGGCCTCGACGATCGACTCTCCGAGCGGCGGTACTTTGATAGCGGTCATTCGAGGACGTTAGGTTGAAGCGGCTGGCCTGAATATAACGGTGGCTCCCCCTGCACAGTGCAAGCACTCACGATCTCCGGTCACGGTGGCTTGGATCGCGTCGAATTCCGAGACGATCTGCCGATTCCCGACGTGGTCCGCGGCGATGACGTCCGCATCCGCGTTCGCGCTGCCGCGCTCAACCATCTCGACCTCTTCGTCGTCGCCGGACTGCCGGGCGTCACGATCACTCCACCATGGATACTCGGCGCCGACGCGGCGGGCACGATCGACGCCGTGGGCAGCGACGTCACCGGACTCACCGTCGGTGATTTCGTGATTGTGAATCCCGGACTCAGCGATCGAACGTGCGAATATTGTCGCGCCGGAGAGCAGCCGCTGTGTCCTCGCTTTCGCATTCTCGGAGAGCACGCGCCTGGAACGATGGCCGAGTACATCGTCGTTCCCGCGGTCAACGTGCGATCGATTCCGTCCAGCGTCTCCGCTGAGCAGGCCGCGGCATTCCCGTTGACGACGCTCACCGCGTGGCGCATGATCGTCTCCCGCGCGCGCGTGCAGGCGGGCGAGGACGTGTTGATCTGGGGGATTGGCGGAGGCGTCGCGCTGGCGGCGCTTCAGATCTGCAAGCAGATCGGCGCGCGCGTGTGGGCCGTCTCGAGCAGCGACGACAAATTGCGTCGCGCGGGCGAGATGGGCGCCGATGAGCTGCTCAATCGCAATGACGTCGACGTTGCGGCCGTGATCCGCGACCGTACCGCAAAGCGCGGCGTCGATGTCGTGATCGACAACGTCGGCGCGGCGACGTGGAAACTGTCATTGCGCGCGTTGGGCAGACGCGGCCGACTGGTGACGTGCGGCGCGACGTCGGGTCCGATCGTCGAGACGGACGTGCGTCGGCTGTTCTGGAATCAATGGACGATCGCCGGGTCGACGATGGGCAACGACGCCGAGTTCGACGCCATCGTCAATGAGCTGCGGGCCGGGCGTTTGTTCCCAGTCGTCGACGGTGTGTATCCACTCGCCGAAGGACGAGCCGCGTTCGAGCGTCTGCAAAGCGGACAGCAATTCGGCAAAGTGGTCGTGCGTGTGTCGTGAGAGTGTCATGAACGACGAAACCGCCCGCTTCGATCCGGAGGAGGAACGCGCGGTCCGCGAGCAGTACGCGCGCGGCACTGCCGCCGTCTGCCCGCGCGACGGAACGACCATGACGGTCCGCAGCATCGGCGGCGGATCGTTCGGCCTGGGCTACGCGCGCAAGCGAGAATGGCTGATCTGTCCGACCTGCAAGCGAAGCGTGATCTTCGACGTCAAGCGCGGAACGAGAAACTAGTTGCGAGTTCCTGGTTGCCGGCAACTATTCATCAGCAGCTGCAACTGATAGCCAGCAACCAGCAACCGGCTAGATTCCCGCCTATGCAACAGGACACCACGAACTTCGGCGATCGGCTCCAGGTCAGCATCGCCCGGGTCTTTGGCGAAACGCTGCCCGCTCTTCTCGGTGCCCTCGTCATTCTGTTCGCCGGCTATCTCCTGGCGAAGCTGCTCGAGCGGTTGACCGAACGCGGGCTTCGACGCGTTCGGCTGAATCACTTGCTCGAGCGCGGTGGCGTCATCCAAGCCGTGGCCCGCTCCGGAACGCGCGTGAATCCGACGCGCGTACTCGCCAACCTCGTGTTCTGGTTGGTGATGTTCACCGTGATCTTGCTCGCGGCAAACGCGCTCGGACTCGACTCGTTGGCCAACGTCGTCTCGACCTTGGTCAGCTACATCCCCAGCGTCATCGCGGCGATCGTGATCATCCTCGTCGGGATCGTGCTGGGCGGATTCGTCGGCGGATTGATCGGCGCGTCGGCGGGTGCAGTCCACGGCGGCCGGGCGCTGGCGCGCATCGGCCGCGGCGGCGTGATGCTGCTCGCGATCTTCATGGCGTTGCAGGAGCTTGGTATCGCGACCGACATCGTGACGACGGCTTTCGCGATCCTGTTTGGCGCGATCGCCCTCGCCTTGGCGCTGTCGTTTGGACTCGGCAACCGCGAGCTGGCGGGCGAGATCACGCGCGAGTGGTATGAACGGTACCGCCGCGAGCGTGCCGAATCGCTCGAGCGGGAGCGCGAAGAGGAGGCTGCGGCGGACGCCGAGATGATCGCCGAGGAGGCGCACGAGCGGCGCTCGGCGAATCCAAGCCACGAGCCGCCGGCCTGAGGCGCTACCGGCGTTTCTTCGGGGTGCCCATTTCGGCTCGCCGACAGCTTCCACTGACGCCGTCTAAACTTCTACAGATCAACGATTTACAAAGTGGCTCGGCAGTTGCTTTGTGCAGCGTTTTCGGGTACATTTCGAGGTCTGTAACAGCCCCGAGAATTTCCCGCCAATGACTGCTCCGAACAACCGCGAACGGATCCTTCCGCGCCTCATCGACGACGAGATCAAAGAGTCGTTCATCAACTACTCGATGAGCGTCATCGTCTCACGCGCGCTCCCCGACGTGCGGGACGGCCTCAAGCCCGTGCACCGCCGTGTTCTGTACGCGATGAATGACCTCGGGCTCGTTCCGGGGCGTCCGTACAAGAAGTGCGCGACGGTCGTTGGCGACGTGCTCGGCAAATACCATCCGCACGGCGACTCGTCGGTCTACGATGCGCTCGTCCGCATGGTGCAGGAGTTCTCGCTTCGATATCCGCTGATCGACGGCCAGGGCAACTTCGGTTCGGTCGACGGCGACAACGCAGCCGCGTACCGATACACCGAGTCGCGATTGATGCCGATCGCGATGGAGTTGTTGGCGGATATCGACAAGAACACCGTCAACTACGTCCCGAACTTCGACGATAATCTCGAGGAGCCGTCGGTTCTGCCGGCGGGCATTCCGAACCTCGTCGTCAATGGATCGTCGGGCATCGCCGTGGGCATGGCGACCAACATTCCGCCGCACAATCTGCGCGAAGTCGTCAACGCCATCGTCCACATGATCGACAACCCGGACGCGACGCCGGGCGATCTCCGAAAGTTCATCAAGGGCCCCGACTTCCCCACGGGCGCGTACATCTACGGCCGCGCGGGCATTCGCGATTACCAGGACACCGGCCGCGGACGCATCATCATGCGCGCGCGTGCGGTCATCGAGGAGAAAGAGTCCTCGAACAAATCGCAGATCGTCGTGACCGAGGTGCCCTACCAGGTCAACCCGAACAAGCTCGTCGAGAACATCGCCGACCTGGTTCGCGACAAGAAGCTCGACGGCATCTCCGACCTCCGCAACGAGTCCGATCGCGACGGCGTGCGAGTCGTCATCGAGTTGAAGCGTGACGCCATTCCACGCGTCGTGCTCAATCAGCTCTACAAGCACACGGCGATGCAGTCGACGTTCGGCGTCATCATGCTGGCGCTCGTGCCCGACGAGCGCACCGGCAGCCTGGTGCCGAAGGTCATGCCGCTCAAGGAAGTCCTCGAGCACTACATCAAGCACCGGCATGAAGTCATCGTTCGCCGCACGCAGTTCGATCTCGACAAGGCGGCCGAGCGCGAGCACATCCTCGAAGGCCTCAAGATCGCTGTCGACAACATCGACGAGGTGATCAAGGTCATTCGCAAGGCTGCCGACACGCCAACGGCGAACGGTCAGCTACAAAAGCGATTCAAGCTCTCCGAGCGTCAGGCCGAAGCGATCCTCAACATGCGGCTCGCCAAGCTCACCGGACTCGAGATCGAGAAGCTGGAAGAGGAGCTCAAGGAAGTCCGCGCGTTGATCAAGGAGCTCCGCGCGCTCCTCGCGTCGAAGGATGCCCGCATGAAGGTGCTCAAGGACGAGCTGGTCGAGATCTCGAAGAAGTACGGCGATGAGCGCCGAACTGAGATCACGAGCGACGAAGGCGAGTTCACCATCGAGGATCTGATCGCCGAGGAAGAGATGGTCGTCACCATCTCGCACTCGGGCTACATCAAGCGCACGTCGGCGTCGACGTACAAGAAGCAGCGCCGCGGCGGCCGCGGGAACAACGGAGCGTCGCTCAAGGACGAGGATTTCATCGAGCATCTCTTCGTCGCGTCGACGCACGACTATGTGCTCATCTTCACCGACGATGGCCGGTGTTTCTGGCTCAAGGTCCACGAGATTCCGCAGGCGGGCCGCGCGGCCAAGGGCAAACCGATCGTCAACATGATCAACGTCTCGCCCGATACCACGGTCTCGGCGATGGTCACCGTCCGCGAGTTCCCCGACGATCAGTTCCTGCTCTTCGCGACCAAGAAGGGTACGGTCAAGAAGACGGCGTTGTCGCAGTACTCCAATCCGCGCGCCACGGGCATCAAGGCGATCAAGGTCGAGGATGGCGATGAGCTGATCGACGTGCAGGTCACGACGGGCACCAATGACATCGTGCTCGCCACGCGTCACGGGTTGTCGATCCGCTTCCACGAGATGGACGTGCGCGAGATGGGCCGCGACACGACCGGCGTGAAGGGCATCGAGCTGGGTCCGCGCGATGAGCTGATCGGCATGGTCGTCATCAAGCGCGAGGCGAACCTGTTGGTCGTGACCGAGAAGGGCATGGGCAAGTGCTCGCCCATCGACGAGTACCGCGTTCAGAGGCGCGGCGGTAAGGGAATCATCACCGTCCATCGCACCGACAAGACGGGCGACGCGGTGTCGATCAAGGAAGTTCTTCCCGACGACGAGTTGATGCTCATCACGAAGCAGGGTATCGCGATCAGGATGCCGGTGAAGGGAATCCGCGTGGCCGGCCGGAACACACAGGGCGTCAAACTGGTGAACCTCGAGGCCCAGGATCTCGTGATGGACGTGGCTCGCGTCGTGCCTGATGATGACACCGAGCTGGGAGAAGACGCGGGAGAAGCAGCCGGCGTCGGTCCAGAAATAGACGAGGAATAGCTCCAGCGCCCCACGCGGGGCCGGTGCGATGCCGGCCCCCCGTCGCGCGCGCGCATTTTTCTGTTGTGTGCATGCAACATTGCACATTGCAATTCTTTCCGACTGGCGAACTTAGCTGTACGTTATCAGCTGAGCTTCCAGTCCGATGGCTTCCCCTAATCTCATCGAGCGAGACGACCAACCGATGGCCCTCAGTCCATTCACGATGAGGGTCACGCAAGAGCTTCCCATGGTATCCGTGGAGCTCGGGGAAGCCCTGCTCGTCGAGCAAGCGAATTTGCGGCGAGAAGTTCTGCTGTGGCAGCGGTGGGTGCGCTACCTCGCACTCGGCGCGATGGTGCTGCTGTCGCTGTTATACAGCTCGACGATGCAGGAGGCTCTCACCCCGCTCGCCCTCTTGGCCGGCGGATACATCGGCGTCGTGTTCTCGACGTCGTGGGCGCTCGACCGGGCGTCGTCACGCGCCGCGCAAAGTTGGATTCCATCGCTGCTGCTGACTGCCGACATCGCCGCGCTTGCGGGCTTCGTCTATCTCACGAGCGCGCCGGAACAGTTTCATCGCATTCTGTTGCTCGGCTTCTTGTCGATGCAGCTGGGCGTGTTCTACTTCGGACGCGTGCAGGGCACACTCGCCGCGTTGCTCACGATCGGCGCGTATCTGCTCTTTGCGCTCGGCGTACCGGCGTTCGTTCCGGGCCCGCGCCCGGCAACCGTCGCCGTCGCGTTCAACGTGACGCTGTTCGCGATGATCAGCGGCGTCCTGATTTACACGTTCGGAAGTTTCCGCGAGCGGATGGACGCGCTCCGCATGTACTGCAAGGTGGTCGAGCGTGGCGAGGCGGCGACGCTTCCGCAACTCGGCGCCGAGCGTTGGCCCGACGAGCTCACGCTCCTCGCACGGAGCTTCCAGGCGATGCACGTGCGGCTGGCGGAGCAGATCGGAAGCGATCCGCTCACCGGATGCATGAACCGCCGCTCACTCGAGACGCGGCTTCGCTCCGATCTGCGCCAGGCTCGGCGTCGGGGGTCGAGCGTTGCCGTCGTTGCCGTCGATCTCGATCAGTTCAAGGAGATCAACGACTCGCGTGGACATCCGGTGGGCGACATCGTCCTGCAGCAGCTCGCCGGCATCATGAAGGTCACGGCGCGCGACACCGACTCCGTCGCCCGCTTCGGCGGCGACGAGTTCGTGATCATTCTGCCCGACACGGGCTGGCAAGGCGCATTGACGTTCGCCGAGCGTCTTCGTCGCTGCGTCGACGACTACACGTTTGGTCCGTCCGACGGACCGGTCCGGACGACGATTTCCGTGGGCGTGGCGCTCGGACGCGGCACCGACGCGACGTCGGCCGATGCACTCCTCAAAGAAGCCGACGCGGCGCTGTACAAAGCGAAAGCCGCCGGCCGTAATCGGGTATTCTCTTGATCGACACACAGCTCGTCACGCTACGCGACCTGGAGGCGGCCGCGCGTGTTCTCGCGCCGGTGGCGGTTCGCACGCCACTCCTGCCCGCGGACGTGGTCACCGATCTGGTCGGCGGCCCGGTGTGGATCAAGCCCGAGATGCTGCAGCGCGGAGGCGCGTTCAAGTTTCGCGGCGCGTACAACTTTCTGTCGCACATGGATCCCGAGATCCGGCGGCGCGGTGTCATCGCGCCCTCGTCGGGCAACCACGCGCAGGCAGTTGCCCTCGCGGCAAAGTTGTTCGGCGTCCCGGCCACGGTCGTGATGCCCACCACTGTGACTCCGGCAAAGCGAGGCGGCGCTGAGCGACTCGGCGCGCGCGTGGTGCTCGCCGGCACGACGACGGCGGATCGTATGGCGCGCGCCGAACAACTGGTCGCCGAGGAAGGGCTCACGCTCGTGCCTCCGTACGACCATCCGGTCATCATCGCGGGGCAGGGAACCGTCGGGCTAGAGATTGCCGCCGACATGCCTGAGGTCGATACGGTGCTCGTTCCCGTGGGTGGTGGGGGATTCAGCGCGGGTGTCGCGTCGGCGATCAAGCTCCGGCTTCCGAACGCGCGCGTCATCGGCATCGAGCCGACCGGCGCTCCGAAGCTTACGCGCGCGCGCGCGGCGGGAAAGCCGGTAAAGCTGGAACACAGCGGTGGATTGGCCGACGGCCTCTTGGCCGTCGAGATCGGGCACGTGACGTTCGCGCACCATCAACGCTATCTGGACGATGTACTACTCGTCGACGACGCTGCGTTGCGTCGCGCGATGCGACTGCTTCTCGACCGCATGAAGCTCGTCGTGGAGCCGAGCGGTGCGATCACGGTCGCTGCACTGCTCGAAGGGAAGTTCACGCCACGAGGACCAACTGTCGCCGTGTTGAGCGGCGGCAATATCGAGTGGGATGGACTTCGTGAGCTCTTCGCCGGGTGAGACGGGGCGTGTCGTCATCGCCGAGCCTGATCCGGTTACCGCGGGCGCGCTGTCCTGGCTCCTGCGGGAGCAGGGATATGCGGTCACGACGGTCAGCAGTCGCGACGAGCTGTTTACCGCGATCAGCCGCAGTGTTCCCGATCTCATTCTGATCGACGGCGAGGTCCTCGAGCCGGATGGCACTGTGCTCGGGGATATTCGGAGCGATGAGCGCTGGCACGACGTACGAGTCATCGTGACGGCACCCTGGGCGACAATCGAGGAAGGGTCGGGCGTGCTTCCGTGGGGCGCGGACGACTGCGTGAGCGAGCCGTTTCGCGTCCCCGAGCTGCTCGGACGCATCCGCACGCAACTCAGGGCGAGCTGGCAGCTACGCGTCGCGCGCATGGCGCTGCGCGATGCATCGGCCGAGCTCGAGCGCGCGCGCGATGACGCGGTGAGCAATCGCCGACTGGTCGACATTCTGCACGAGATCACGGGCGAGCTGTCGGCGAGCGAGATCTATCGTCTGCTCGCTCGCCGCGTCGCGCAGGCGCTGGAGGTCTCGCACTGCTCCGTCGTGCTTGCGCGAGCGGACGATTCGTTCGGCACCGTGGCCGCCGCGCACGACGAGTCGGCCATCCACGATGTGACCATCCAGCTCGACGAGTATCCGGAAATTCGTGCGGCGCTCGATTCGGGCCGCCCGGTCCTGATCGAAGATGCGAACACGCATCCGCTGTACGCCGGCGTGCGAGCGGCATCGGATCGCGAGAGCAAGACGCTCGACATCTGCTCCGTCGCGGGCGTGCCGTTCGCGATCGATCGCGTCCGGTCGGGCGTGCTGTTTCTGCGGACCGACCGCGCCGAGCGAAGTCTCACCATGGACGACGTGGTGTTCTGCGAAGTCGTGATTCGCGCCGCCGTCGCCGCCATTCGACGCGCGCAAGCCTTGGAGACGACCCGAGCCGAAAACCGGCGCCTCGAAGCACTGGCGACGACTGATCCTCTCACGCGCGTGCTCAATCGTCGCGCGTTGCTCGACCGCTTGAACACCGAGGTCGATCGCGCGCGCCGTTACGAGTCGTCGCTCACGCTATTGCTGCTCGACCTGGACCACTTCAAGCAGATCAACGACACGGCGGGGCATTTGGCCGGCGACAGTGTGCTGCGCCAGATCGGAACGCTGCTCGAGGAGGCGATACGAAAGGTCGACATCGTCGCGCGCTACGGCGGTGAGGAGTTCGTCGTGATTCTTCCGGAGACGCTGTCCGACGGCGGCGTCGTATTCGCGGAGCGTCTCCGCGAGCGGATCGCCTCGGAGTCGTTCGACGTCGGCGCGGGACGCACGGTGCATTTGACGGTGAGCATCGGCATCGCCAGTTTCCCTTCGCCGGTCGTCATGTCGACCGAAGATCTGTTCGCCAGGGCAGACGAAGCGCTCTATCGCGCGAAGTCCGGCGGGCGCAACCAAGTGCGGACGTAATGAATCGTTGTCCCACGTGTGGAACGGTATATCCGGCGGACGCGCACTATTGCTCGCGCGACGGGACGCGATTGCTGCCAATGGTTGGTCCGAAGGCCGAGGCCCCGCAGCAGCCGTCGCCCGCGGCAACGCTCATGGGCCAAACGCTCGACGGGCGATATGAGATCGTGCGCAAAGTGGGCGAAGGCGGCATGTCGTCGGTCTACTTGGCCACGGATCGAACGACGAAGGAGCGGCGCGCGATCAAAGTCCTCTCGGCATCGCTGTCGAAGGACACGAACGCGATGGAGAGGCTGCGCCGCGAAGCGAGTTTCGGCATGCGCCTCGCCCATCCGAACGTGTGCCACATCATTCAGCTCGGCGAGACGGACGACGGGCTCGTGTACGTCGTGATGCCGTTCATCGAGGGCGAGATTCTATCGGATAGAACGCATCGGCTCGGACAGATCTCGCTCGACGAAGCGGCGCGGCTCGTGACGGACATCGCGGCCGGCGTGCATCTTGCGCACGGCCTGCAGATCATCCATCGCGACCTCAAGCCGGAAAACGTGATGGTGTGCAGGCGTCGCGACGGGACGGAATACGCCGTCGTCATGGACTTCGGGCTGGCCAAAGAGCGCAGAGCCGAGGGTGAGCTTCGGAAGTTGACGGCGACGGGAATCATCCTCGGAACACCGGCGTTCATGAGTCCCGAGCAACTCCGGGGCAAGCCGATCGATACGCGCAGTGACATCTACGCACTCGGCCTCATGACCTACGAGATGCTCACGGGCAAGCTGCCGTTCCAGGGCCGGACGCAGCAAGAGATGGTGATTGCGCGGTTGCGGAGCGAGCCCATACCGTTGCGAGAGGCACGCCCCGATCTCGATCTGCCAGAACCCGTGGAGCGAGTTCTCATCAAGGCCATGCAGCGATTCCCCGCCGACCGATATCAAACGGCCGTCGAGTTCGCGCAGGCATTCACGGCGGCGACTCAAGGAATCGAACCTCCATCGAACGGGAACGAGGGCTTGTTGGGGAAGCTCTTTGGCCATTGAGTCGATCGACGCCATGCGCGTGACGCGCCGCCGGATCTCGACGCTCGCCTTTCCGGTGCTCGCGCTTTCGCACATCGGGTTGGCGCAGGACCCGCGCCCGTACCGTCCGGCGTTCGACGTCATCGATTACGCGCTCACGATCGACCTACCGGATACCGGCGCGACCATTCACGCCAACGCGCTGCTCTCGGTCACGCGGACGAGCCCGAGCGATACGCTCGTGCTCGACCTGCTCGATCTCGCCGTCGATCGAGTCACGGTCGACGGCCGCGCGGCGAAGTTCGCGCGGCTGCCGGAGGCGATTGCCATCCCGCTCCCGCGCAAGGGAGGCGGTCGAGCGCAATTCAAGGTTTCGATCGACTACGGCGGTGCCGTGACCGACGGTCTGATCGTGCGCACCGACAGCGCGGGGCGATGGACGTATTTCGGCGACAACTGGCCGAATCGCGCGCGGCACTGGATTCCGAGCATCGATCACCCGAGCGACAAGGCGACTGTGACGTGGCGTGTGCGCGCGCCGGCGGGTCGCACGGTCGTGGCGAATGGCATGTTGGTGTCGACGCATCCGGTTCGCGGTCTCGACGGCGCGCAACGTATCGAGTGGGTGTGGCGAGAGTCGCGACGCATTCCGGTCTACCTCATGGTGATCGCGGCCGCTCCGCTCGAGCAATTCGACTTGGGCGACACCGACTGCGGACTCGCCGAGTTGCAGCGTTGCGTGCCGCAATCGGTGTACACGGCGCCGGAGGACCGGGGATTCTTGCCCGGACCGTTCGCGCGCGCCGGTGAGATCGTGCAGCTGTTTTCCAACCTGGTCGGGCCATTTCCGTACGAGAAGCTGTCGCATCTGCAATCGTCGACGCGGTTCGGCGGAATGGAAAACGCGAGCGCGATCTTCTATGCCGACGGAGGCTTCCGGCATCGCTCGATGACGGACGAGGTGGTGGCGCACGAGACGGCGCACCAGTGGTTTGGCGACGCGGTGACGGAACGAGACTGGCCGCACCTGTGGCTGTCGGAAGGCTTCGCGACGTACTTTGCCGCACTGTGGACCCGGGCTGCGCGCGGCGACAGCGCATTTCGAGTCCAGATGGCTGGAATCCGCGACGCGGTTCTGACCGACACCGCGGCGGTCCCGAAACGGCCCGTCATCGACAGCATCGAGACCGATCTGCTGGCGCTGCTCAATCGCAACAGCTACGAGAAAGGCGGCTTCGTGCTGCACATGCTGCGCGGGCAAGTCGGCGAGCGCGCATTCTTCGATGCCATTCGCGGCTACTATGCCAAGCACCGGCACGCGACGGCGGTCAGCGACGACCTTCGCGCGGAAATGGAGCGGGCGTCACGACAGAGTCTGGGGTGGTTTTTCGACCAGTGGCTGCGTCGTCCCGGATACCCCGAGGTCACCGGCGCGTGGAGCTATGACGTGGGGACGCACGAAGTCGTCATTAGTGTGACGCAACGCGGCCGGTTTGGCGCCTTCCAATTTCCTCTGACCGTCGCCGCGGTCGATTCCACCGGTGCCACGCATCGGGCGACCGCGCAGATGCCGGCAGTGGCGGGAGCGACCCAGCAGTTGCGTATTCCGCTGGCGGCGGCGCCGGCGAGCGTCGTCCTCGATCCAGACGTCGAACTCTTGGCGGCCTTGAAGGTGATACACGAGTGAAGAAACGACGAGTATCAATGGCGGGACTCGGGGCACTCGCGCTCCTTCCCGTCGCCGCGTTCGCGCAGTCTGGCGTGGCGGATTCGCTGTTGGAGCACGGTGCAGTGATGAAAGCGGAATCCGTGTTCTATGCGGCCGTTCGCGTGCATCCGCACGACCCGGTCGCGCGACGAGAGCTCGGCGCGTATCTCGTTCAGCGCGGCGCGCCGCGCGTGGGCATGACGCTGTTCGAGGAAGCGGAGCGCTTCGGCGCGGAGCCGCGAACGGTGAGCCGGCTGCTCGCGCCGATCTACCTGTCACTCGGCGAGTATCACGCGTTGGCGACGCTCCCGTCGTCGCCGCTCACGCGCGGTGAGATCGAGCGCGCACGATGGCTCGACGCCCATCCGACGAACATCGTCGCGCCTGACACGGTGCTGGCGGCCGTGTATCACAAAGTGACCGAGCCCGGGACGCTGGGTCATGTATCGATCCGCGTGAACGGCCGGCCGCTCGAGGCGGTTGTCTCGGTACGCGCCCGCGGCATCGTCGTCTCGGAATCCAATGCGGCCGCGCGTGGGCTCCGGCGCTTTGCCGCCGCGTCGCCGAAAGAAAAAATCATGAGCGGCGCGCCCGCCGTCGCCGATTCGATCGGCATCGGCCGCATCGCGGTCGTGCATTATCCCGTGACGCTCGAGCGACTCGGAGAGGGCGTGGACGGTGTGATCGGCTTGGACGTACTCGGCCGCTTTGCGCCGACGTTCGATCCGCGAGCCGATCGCGTAACGCTACGCACGAACGGCCGCGTCGATCTCAAGGCGACTGATGGAGACGCACTCCCGACGCGAATCACCGAAGGTGACTTCTTGATTTTGAGCGGGGGCAAATGGGTCTCCGCGGGCGTCCCACAAATCACGCGACTCTTGAGCGATCACCGCTGGACGCTCGACGCGCGTCGAGGCCAGATCATCGTCGAGCGCTGATACTCACTGGTCTTTCACTTGCCGTGGTGCCGCAGCTCGACCATCAGACATCGATCCTGAACGACGTCGATTCCCGCGCGCGCCAAGATCTCGGCCGCGGCGTCGTTGCGAATGCCGAGCTGCATCCAGACTGACGCCGGCTTCTTCTCCAGGATGTCGTCAACGTGGGGCGGTACGTCGTGGCTTCGGCGAAACACGTTGACCATGTCGACGTCGCCTGGCACGCTCGCCACCGTGCGATATACACGCTCGCCGAGGATTTCGGTCACGTCGGGATAATAGACCGGCACTGGGACGATCTCGAATCCGGCCCGCTGAGCGTACGCGGGCACGTAGTGGCCAGGCTTGCCGGGATCGATCTTGATCCCGAGGACAGCAATGCGACGCGTGTTCGCGATCACGCGCCCAATGCCTTCATCATCATCGATGATGTGGCGACGCCAATCGTCGTCGCGCTGTAAGGGATTCACCTCGCAAACGTAGCGCGAGGATCGTGCGCGTGCACCGGTGACAGCCAAAGCCCGGGCCGTGTAGCTTTCACTCCGATCATACGTTTTCACGGAGATGCGACGGCAATGCGGATGCTCGTTCTGGGTTCTGGTTTGCAGGGATCAGCCTGTGCGTACGATCTACTGCAGGATAAAGAAGTGCACGAAGTGCGACTCGCCGACGTTCACGTCGGTCATCTGCCTGAATTTCTCGCGCCGTATTCCGGCCCAAGGCTCATTCCCACGCCGCTCGACGTGCGCGACCACAACGCGGTGCTCGGGGCGATGCGCGAATGCGATGCCGTCATGAGCGCGATCCCGTATTACTTCAACTACGACATGGCCCGACTCGCCGTCGAGGCCGGCGTGCACTTCTGCGATCTCGGCGGCAACACCGAGATCGTCTTCAAGCAGAAAGAGCTCGACGCCGACGCGCGAAAGAAGAACGTCACCATCGTTCCCGACTGCGGCCTCGCACCGGGAATGGTCAACATTCTCGCCGAATACGGGATCAAACAGCTCGACACCGTGGATTCGGTGAAGATCTTTGTCGGCGGCTTGCCGCAACACCCGGAGCCACCGCTCAACTACATGCTCGTGTACTCGCTCGAGGGCGCGCTCGATTATTACACGACCCTTTCGTGGGTGCTTCGAAACGGCAAACGCACTCAGGTGAAAGCTCTGTCCGAACGCGAGCCCATCGCGTTCGAGCCGCCGCTCGGCGAGCTCGAGGCGTTTCACACCGCCGGCGGTCTTTCAACCATGGCGTTCCGCTACGAAGGCAAGATCCCGACGATGGAATACAAGACGCTCCGCTATCCGGGCCACGCCGTGATCATGGAGAACATCCGCGAACTCGGCTTGCTCGACCTCGAGCCGGTCGAGGTCAAGGGCATGAAGGTCGTTCCGCGCGACGTGTTCATCGCGACCGTCGGCCCGCACCTCAACAAGCCGCACGGCCGCGATCTCGTCGCACTCCGCGTGGTCGTGAGCGGTACGAAGGCGGGCAAGTCGGCAACAAAGACGTTCCAGCTCGTCGACCGATACGACGAGAAACACGATGTGAGCGCGATGATGCGAACGACGGGCTATTCGCTCTCGATCACCGGGTTGATGCAGGTTCGCGGACAGGTCAAGCCCGCCGGTGTGCACACGCCGGACGAGTGCATTCCCGCGCAACCGTACATCGCCGAGCTGCGGAAGCGCGGAATCGACATCAAAGAATTGTCCTGAGGATCTACTGGCGGACGAACTCCGCCATCGTCGCGCCGATCTGATCCATCGCCGTCTTGGCGTTCCACCGATCGCGGCCATTGTAGATCAACGAGAAGGCGAGCACTTCGCCGTTCTTCGCCGTCACGTACCCGCCGAGCGCGGCGACGGTGTTCGTCGTCCCCGTCTTCGCGTGCAGGTTGCCGCGCGCCGGCGTGCCTTTGGAGCGGCGCTTGAGCGTGCCCGACTCGCCGTCCACGGGCAATGCGGCGTGGAACACCGGCCCCCAGTCGGCGCGATGGACGTACCCGAGTAGCTGGACCATCGACCGGGCTGTGACACGGTCGAGCTGTGACAGACCGCTGCCATCGGCGACGTCGACCACCGTCGGCGACGTCCCGACTTTCTTCGACAGGAAGTCGCGAAGATTTGTCAATCCGGTTTCCGCGGAGCCGACTTGATTGAGCGACGCGTGCGCTGCGTCGCGGAACAGCAATTCGGCGTAGATGTTGATGCTCTCACGATCCATCTCACCGATGATCTGTCCCAACGGCGGCGACGAGATCGCGGCGACCTCCACGGCGCTGCTTGGCGTGGGAGCAAGACGGGTCTGTCCGTCGGCCGTGATGCCGAGCTTCTGCAACGAGGCGCGCAATGCGCCGGTTGCGAACAGCGCCGGGTTGTCGACGACGAAGGAATAGCGGAGCGGCCCGGAGCGCGCGCCGATCGATCCGCGGACGCTGATGGTGCCATCAGGCCGTCGGGAGGCCGCGATTCGGCCGCCGCTGCCGCCGACTAGACTCACGGAGCCCTCGATCGGAATCGCGGTCGTCGCCGGATCGAGCGTCACCGACGCCTTGTTGCCGTCGGGTCTCGCGACGACCCAGACCAAATTCTCGTTGAGTGACAGCGCCGACACACGCGCCGCGTAGGAGGCGCCGAGGTAGCTCGTCTTCCAACCGTCGGGGACGAGCTTGTCGTCGAACGCGGTGGCGTCGCCGATGATGTCGCCGCGAATGTGCTTGATTCCCGCCGCCGCGATCTG
>DASVYG010000082.1:0-1790 GCA_036392315.1 Gemmatimonadaceae bacterium | reverse complement strand
CAGCACGAGCCTCGTCGACTTCTCGAAAGTGAAGGTCGTGCCGCGGTGAGCCTGCCTGCCGCGCCACGCGCCATGGCGCTTCTGCAAGACGAAGCAACGCGACAAGCGGCGCTCGACACCATGAAGCGCCGCGCGACGCTGTTGCTTGTCGCGGCGACTGTCATCTTCGTGGTCACGCGTGTCCTCGAATCGCGGTTCGCCTGGCTCGGGATCATTCGTGCGACGGCGGAGGCGTCGATGGTCGGTGGCCTGGCGGATTGGTTCGCCGTGACGGCCCTCTTTCGCCACCCGCTCGGCATTCCCATTCCGCACACCGCCATCGTTCCGGCGCGCAAAGATCGTGTCGGCCGGACGCTCGGCGCGTTCGTGCAGCGCAATTTTCTCACGCGCGAGGTGATCGAGCACCGCCTCCGCGCGGCGCAGGTCGGCAAGCGGTTGGCGGAATGGCTGGCCGACCCGGTGAACGCACGAATGATCGCACGGAGCGCGGCGTCGGCCATGAGCTCCGGCGCGCAGATGCTCCGCGACGAAGACGTGCAGGAGGTCATCGACCGCAGCCTGGCGAAGCGCGTGCGCTCGATGCACCTCGCGCCACTGCTCGGCAAAGTGCTCGCGGTGATGACCGAGGACAATCGGCACCAAGAGGTCCTCGACGAGGTGATCCAGCTGGCGTCGCGCACGGTAAACGAGAACAGCGATCTGATTCGGCAGCGCATCGAGCAAGAAACGCCGTGGTGGATTCCGTCCGCCATCGACGAGAAGATCTTCAAGCGCGTGCTCGGCGCGATTCAGCGGCTGCTCGCCGAGTTGAGCGCCGACCGCTTTCATCCGCTGCGCGGACGATTCGATGCGTCGCTGCATCAGTTCGTCGATCGGCTCAATACGTCTCCCGAATTCGCCGCCAAGGTGGATGCGTGGAAAGAAGAGTTTCTCGACAACGATGCGGCGCGGAAGTTCTCCGCCTCGATCTGGCAGGAGGGTAAGGAGGCGCTGGCTCGCTATGTGGCCAGCCCCGATTCCAAGGCACCGGGCGTGATCGAGGAGGCGCTCACCAAGTTCGGCCAAAAGGCGATCGACGATCCCGATTTGCTCGCCAAGATGGACGAATTTGCGGTCGACGTCGCGGTGTTTCTCGTCGCGCGCTATCAGGACGAAGTGGCCGACCTCATCGCATCGACGGTGTCCTCGTGGGACCCAGAGCTCACCTCGCGCCGCGTGGAATTGGCCATCGGCCGCGACCTGCAGTTCATCCGTATCAACGGAACGCTCGTGGGCGGTCTGGCCGGGCTCGTCATCTATCTGATCTCGAACGCGTTTCGATGACGGTGGAATGGTGGGAGGGGCGCTCGCTGGCTCGCTTGAACGGTGGAACGTGCCCGCAGTTTCGTTCCACCGTTCCACCGTTCCACCATTCAGCGCCCCTCAGTTTTTCCCCTACAAGGGAACAGGCGCATCCTGACTGAACCCCGGACGCCGCGGACATATCGATAAGCCATCGCGCTGACCTCACTCTGGGGGAGTGATCCGCACATGGCTTCATCGACTAACGTGTTGGCCGAGCTGACATCGGCCGCACCGACGCGTTCGAGTATCCGCTTGCCCGAGCACACGGTGGAAGTCGTCTCCGACTCGGGGGAAGGCGCACAGAAGTGCGGCCAGATCTTCGGCGCCGTCTCCGCCAAAATGGGCAACGGCGTGTGGACGGTCGAGATCATCCCGGCCGAGATCCAGCCGCCGCCGCGAACGCCGGAAGGGGCGAGCGGCAATCGGATCCGCATCGGAAGCGGGCC
>DASVYG010000081.1:0-40485 GCA_036392315.1 Gemmatimonadaceae bacterium | reverse complement strand
AGGAGCGCGAAAAGAGCCATCGCCGCGAGGATCCGGGTGCCCCTGGTCATCGTTTCGCCGCTACAGGTCGTCGATCGACTTGGGCCAGTCGTCCTTGAGCAGCCGCGACAGCGACCGGTCGGCCAGCAGCCGCCCGCCCGTCTGGCATCGCGCGCAGTAGTTGCACTCGTTCTCGGCGTAGACGATGCGCTGGATGGGCGCGCCGCAGACCGGGCACGGCTGCTTGAATCGCCCGTGCACCGCCATCTCCTCACGAAACGCGGTCACCTTCTCGGGGAACCTGCCGGCGGCGTCGGCGCGCAGCCGATCGATCCAGGCGAGCAGGGTGTCGCGCGTCGCGGCGTGCAGCCGCGCGATCTCGGCGTCGGCGAGCGATCGGGTGAGCTTCATCGGCGACAGCTTCGCCGCGTGCAGGATCTCGTCCGAGTACGCGTTGCCGATGCCGCTGAACAGGCGCGGGTCGGTGAGCGAGCGCTTGACGGTATGATTCTCCGAGCGAAGGCGCGCCGCGAAATCGTCTAGCGTCGCTTCGAGCGGCTCCAACCCGCCGCGCCTGAACTCGGCAAGTCCGGTGCGGCCGCGCACCAAGTGGAGTGATGCGCGTCGCTTCGTGCCGGCTTCGGTGAGCGAGAGGATGCCCGTCGGAAATTCGAATGCCGCCAGGTCGCTCCGGCCGCCCGACTTCGCGCCTCGCACTTTCCAATGGAGACGCCCTGCGATCATGAGATGGATGACGACGAACAGCTCGCCGTCCATTTCGAGCACGATGCGCTTGCCCAACCGTTCGACGGCAATGACATGCTTGCCGATCAGGTCGGCGAGTGGCGGCTCGACGGTGCGGAGCAAGAACGGTGTCTTGAGTCGAACCTCCGCCAGCGGCTGTCCGACCACGCGCCGGCGCAGCGCATCGACGTAGACGGTGATGTCGGGCAGTTCAGGCAACGTCGGCGCGCTACCGTTCTCGCGTCCAGAGCAGCAACACCCCGCAGCCGGAGCTCGTACTGTTGTACTCCACTGGGAGGCTCGCGCCCCCGGCGTAGAATTCAGCAGCCGCGTAGTCGCGCGGGTTCATGATGCTGAAGTCGGGTATCAACGCCCGGCCCATGGACGCGTCGAACGTCTTCACACCGTCGACGTAGACCGAGACGAAGCAGTCCGGAGATTGACAGGTACGAAGGGCCGGGCCCGAGCAGCGCTTTCGAGACGTGGTCAGATATCTCGCGCTGCCCGCGCCCGGTGTCGTGGTCAGCCCCGGAATCCTCGACGGGAGCAGCTCGGCGAGCGTCTTGTCGTCGTTCTTCCGCATGTCGGCTTCGCTAACAAAATGTCCGATGCCTTTCGCCCGACGCTCCTCGAACGTGCGCAGCGACGGCGATAAGTATTTCGGCGCGGAATCCTTCACGACGACGGTCTCGAGCTGTGTGGCGCGAGCGAGGACGATCGTGATCGGTGCGGTGTCGGCTGGAGAGATCGGCACGGGAAATGTCTGAACCGCGTACCCGACCTTGCGCAGACGGACCAGGCTGCCGCCTTCGGGCAGAAAGAACAGGCTGACGGTTCCGGTCTTCGTCGTGAGCGAGCTGTTTCCCGACAAGACGTCGGCCACTTCGACGTCTTCGACCGGATCGCCGGTCAGCTCGTCGAAGACGCCGAGTATTCGATAACGATAGGCGTTGGAGGCGCGCGCCGGCGTGTCGGCTTTTGCCGGCGTGGGAGGGCGTTGAGCCCGTGCCGCCGGGGTCACCACGATGGCGGCGACGGCGAGAAAATGAACAGGCTTCATCATGCGCTCCCAGGCTTTGCGCGGAGGCCATACGCGTCCGTGCCTCGAACGTGCGCATTATGCGACCGCGGACCTCGAGTGGCAACGGTTTTCGGCTGACGGTTTTCACAGTACGTGAGCGCTCGCCCCTCAACCGTTCAGGGGAGTTGCGTCCCCGCCGAGGTCCTCTTATCATACCCATCAATACTTCAGGGGAGACCCACGTGGCCGCCGTCGATCTCGATCTGCTTCAAGGCACGCTCGACCTGCTCATCCTCAAGACGCTGACGTGGGGGCCGCGCCACGGCTACGCGGTCGCCTCGTGGATTCGCGAGACCACCGACCAGCGCCTCCAGATCGAAGAAGGCGCGCTCTACACCGCGCTTCATCGCATGGAGAAACGCGGGTGGCTCGAGTCCGAGTGGGGATTGTCGGAAAACAACCGCCGCGCCAAATACTATCAGCTGACGTCGCAAGGACGAAAGCAGCTTCGCGCCAAGACCGTCGTCTGGACCGACTACGCCGCCGCGGTCTTCAAAGTCCTCCAAACCGTTTGATCGCCGAGGCATCGATGCTCCGCGTTCCAGGACTCAAACGCATCTTCCGCATCGAGCGAGACCGCGCCGGCATCGAGCGCGCGGTCGACGACGAGCTGCAGTTCCATTTCGACATGACGATGAGAGAGCTGATGACCAACGGAATGGCCCCCGACGACGCCCGTCGCGAGACCGAGCGGCGCTTCGGCGATTTCCAACGGACGCGCGAGCGTCTGGCGACGATCGACCGCTCGCGCGTCGTCCAGGAGCGCCGGACCGAATGGTGGAACGCCTTCACGCAGGACCTGCGCTATGCCGTTCGCGGGTTGCGGCTCAAGCCAGGCTTCGCCGCCGCCGTCATCGTGACGCTCGGACTCGGGATCGGGGCCAACGCGACGATGTTCGGCATCGTCGACCGCTTGCTCTTTCGCCCGCCGGCGTATCTCATCGCCCCCGATCGCGCCGCGCGCCTCTACGTCGCCACCACCAACCGCGGCGAGGAGAACGTCCGCGCCTACATCGGCTATCGTCGCTACCTCGACTTCAAGGAGATGACGAAGTCGTTCGATGCGATGACGCCGTTCTACGCCCACACCCTCGCCGTCGGCACCGGCGACGCGACGAGAGAGATGCAGGTGGGCGTCAGCTCGGCGGATCTGTGGAAGATGTTCGCCATCAAGCCGGTGATCGGCCGCTTCTTCACCGCCGAGGAAGACGTCCCGCCCGACGGCGCGCGTGTCGTCGTGCTGTCGTTCGCGTTTTGGCAGACGCAATTCGGTGGACGAAAAGACGTCTTGGGCTCGACGATCGATATGGGGCCCGCCAAGTACACCGTCATCGGCGTCGCGCCCGAGGGCTTCAATGGCTTCGCCACGGATCCGCTCGTCGCGTTCATCCCGGTGAGTACGGCGTCGTCAACCATGGGGAACCCCAAGGATCCGTGGTACAGCACGTATAACATGACGTGGTTCCAGGCGTTCGCGCGTCGCAAACCAGGCGTGACGGCCGCCGCCGCATCGGCCGATCTCAGCAACGCCTATCAGCGGAGTTACAAGAAGCAGCTCGAGGTGAGCCCGGGGACGACGGTGTTCAACATCGCCAAACCGCGAGCGTTCGCCGGGCCGGTGCTTGCCGACCGCGGGCCGCAGGAGGGAAGCGACGCGAAGGTCGCCACGTGGCTCGTCGGTGTCGCCGCGATCGTGCTGCTCATCGCCTGCGCGAATGTGGCGAATCTGCTGCTCGCCCGGGCAGTGCGCCGGCGGCGCGAGATCGCCGTGCGCATTGCGCTCGGCGTCAGCCGCGCTCGCCTCCTGATGCAGCTCGCCACCGAAAGCTTTCTACTCGCCTTTCTCGGCGGGCTCGCCGGATTGGCGATCACGCAGTGGGGTGGCGCCATCATGCGTAAGGCGCTGCTCGATGAGAGCGACGTTGGACCCAGCGCCTTCACCGACCCGAGGCTGCTCGCCTTCTGCGGACTGCTCGCTGTAGTCGCCGGCCTGCTGACCGGCCTCGCTCCATTGTTTCAGACCGGACGCGAGGACGTTTCGTCGGCGCTCAAGGCGGGCGCGCGCGAGGGACAGGTACATCGCTCGCGGTTGCGCACGTCGCTGCTCGTCGGTCAAGCCGCGCTGTCGGTAGTGCTGCTCGTCGGCGCGGGGCTGTTCATCCGAAGCCTGGTCAACGTGCAGAACATACGCATGGGCTACGACGCCGAGCGCTTGTTGTGGGTGCAACCGCGCATGCGCGGTATGAAGACGGATTCGATCCAGAACGTTCAGCTGCTGCGCGGCATGCTCGAGCGTGCACAGGCGATTCCCGGCGTCGAACACGCCGCGCGCGCGCTCACGGTGCCGTTCTGGTCGACCTGGGAATTCAACCTGTACGTCGCGGGCATCGACTCGACGAGCAAGCTCGGCGACTTCACCCTGCAAGCCGCCACGCCTGACTTCTTCACCACGATGGGCACACGCATCCTGCGCGGCCGGGCATTCACCGCCGCCGACGGCGAGCATGCGCCACGCGTCATGGTGATCGGCGAATCGATGGCCAAGAAGATCTGGCCCAGCGAAGACGCGATCGGGAAGTGCGTTCGGGTCAACGCCGACACGATGCCCTGCACCACGGTCATCGGGATTGCCGAAGACGTGCGTCGCGGCAAGATCAGCGAGACCGAGATGCACTACTACCTGCCGATCGACCAGTTCCAGCCGCAAGGCGGCGGACTATTCGTTCGTACGTCGGGTGCGGCCGCGAGCAGAGCGGATCAGGTGCGCCGCGAGATGCAGAAGCTGATGCCGGGCGTTTCGTATGTCACCGTGACTCCGATGTCGACCATCATCGCGGCAGAAATCCGGTCATGGAAGATCGGCGCGATCATGTTCGCGGTATTCGGCGGGCTCGCGTTGGTGCTCGCGGCGATCGGCCTCTACAGCGTGATCGCGTACAACGTCACGCAACGTACACATGAAATGGGGGTGCGCGTCGCCCTCGGCGCGCAGGCGCGCGACGTCGTTCGGCTCATCCTTCGCGAGGGACTACGAATCGTGATTCCCGGCATCGCGCTCGGAGCGGTCGTCGCGCTCGTCGCCGGAAAGTGGGTTGCACCGCTGCTCTTTCAGGTGTCGCCCAAGGATCCGCCGGTGCTGGTCAGTGTTGTCGTGACGCTCGTCGCAGTGGCGATCGCGGCCAGCTGGATCCCGGCAACCCGCGCCGCTCGCGTCGATCCCAACGAGGCGCTGCGCGCGGATTGAACGGTGGAACGGTGGATTGCCGCTCGCTGGCGCTCGCTTGAACGGTGGAACGTGACCGCGGTTTCGTTCCACCGTTCGGCCATTCCACCGTTCCACCGTTGTCAGCCGTTCCTTCTCGTCTCCCAACCTTTCTTCGCGGCGCGGCTTCGCTTGGCGTGGCTCTGACTCGATCCGCCGATATGCCCGCCCTTTCGCGACGGCTCGTGGTTCTCTGAGCGTCCGCGTCCGGATCCGGATTTCTTTCCGCCGTGGGTCTCGGCGTTGACCGTCGCCCATGCGCGACGCTCGGCTTCGTCTTTTCCGACACCGCGTCCCTCGTAACCTTCCTCGATGTGCTCGGCTTGGCGTTTCTGCTTGTCGGTGTATGCGCTCTTGTCGCCTCTCGGCATGACCGTCCCTCCTCATCACCAAGATTGAGAATTCGCAAAACGGGATCGGCAACGACCGCACGCGGCGTGCCCACTTGCTTTTGAAGAGCCGAGATTCGCCCGCGCCATTGACCGTGCCGAGCGCCGTCGTCATCCTGAGGCCACTTCTCTCCAATCGCTCATCGCATGCTGATGCTCTCCATCGCCGCGCTGCTTCTTCAGACCGTGAGCACGACGCCGCCCGCAACCGGCGCCCGCAACCCATCGTATGCGCATGACGGCCGACTCGCCGTCAGCGTACAAGGCGATCTGTGGATCGTTTCCGTCCACGGCGAATGGACACGCGTGACGTCGGGTCCGGCATGGGATCGCGAGCCGACGTGGTCGCCCGACGGTTCATCGATAGTCTTCTCATCCGATCGCGCCGGCAACTTCGACCTGTGGCGTGTGCGAATCGGACCAAGCGGCGCCGCGGGCGACCCCGAGCGCATCACCGACTCTCCGCTTCCCGAGGGACAGCCCGCGGTTGCACGCGACGGGCGAATCATTTTCGTGCGCGGACGACTCGGTGCAGCCGCGTTGTGGATCCGGCAGCCCGACGGCAGCGAAATGCGCGTGACAAAAGATCTCGCGGCGGAAGAGTGGCCCGCCATTTCGCTCGACGGAGCTCGGCTCGCTTACGTCTCGATCGCCGAGGGCACGCACAAGCTTCATATGCGCACGCTCGAGTCGGATCGGGACAGCGTCGTCCTCACGGATCCGCGCGTTGAACACCCGGCATGGGCTCCCGCGGGCGATCGGCTGTCGTGGACCGCCGCTGGACCGCGCGGTGAGGTCTACGTGACGCCGCTCGACGGACATTATGTGAATCTCGTCAGCGTGCACCACGCAGAGTCGGCGTGGAGTCCCGACGGGAGAACGATCGCGCTTGCCGAGATCGCAAGTGACGAGATTCCGCCGGTGGGATACAACGGCGATCCGGACCGCACAGGCGATCGCGAGGCGAATCTGCTCGCGGCATCGAACGGAAAGCTGTTGACCGTCGACGCGCCGTCGGCACCCGACCAACAGCTCGTGGAGCAAGCTGGCACACCGGCCGTGGGTGATCGCGCGCAGCGAAACGCCGACGCATTCGACCAACTCTGGAATCGTACCGCGACACTCTACTACTCCGCGCCCGGCGCAGCCTCGCGCCGGGCCGGTTGGGAATCGCTGAAGGTGACTTACCGTCCGCGCGCGATCGCCGCGAAGACCGACGACGAACTCAAGACGGTCATGCACGACATGCTGCGACAACATCCGCCGTATCGTCAATCGGCAACGGGACGCGCCGCGGTCTCGAGCGCGCACCCCGTGGCAACGGCCGCCGGCGTCGAGATGCTGGCCAAGGGTGGGAACGTCGTCGACGCTGCGGTCGCGGTGTCGTTCGCGCTCGGCGTCGTCGAGCCCGATGCCAGTGGACCGGGTGGCTACGGGCAAATGCTCGTCTATCAGACGAACATGGACCGGCCGCAGTTGATCGAGTTCATGTCGCGCGTTCCCGAAGACGCGGGGCTCGGCAACTCCGCGTTCGCGCAGAACGTCCGCTTGCCCGATGGCGGACCGGTGCTCGTCAACGTGCCTGGCACTGTCGCCGCGATGTACCTCGCTTGGCAAAAATTCGGCAGCAAGAAAATTCCGTGGGCTGATTTGCTTCAGCCGGCGATTCGCGCGGCACGCGACGGCTATGTCGTCAGTGAAGGGCTGGCCACCACCATCTCCACCGAGCGCGACCAGTTCGCCAAGTACGAGGGCAGCCGCGCGCTGTTCTTCCGCGCCGGCCAGCCCATCCATGCCGGCGACACACTCAAGAATCCCGATCTCGCGTGGACGCTCGAGCAGATCGCGGCCGGCGGCGCCGACGCGTTTTACAAAGGCGAGATTGCCAAGCGCATGGTGAACGATCTGCACGCCCACGGCAACGCGATGAAGCTGTCCGACATGGCGCGCTATTTCGCCGCCGAAAGAGATCCGGTGAGCGGCACGTATCACGGATACACGTTCTTCTCGAGCGCGCCTCCAGTATCGGGCGGCGCCGAGTTGGCGGCGAAGCTCAACCTGCTCGAGCAGTATAAAAACCCAAAGCCCTATCCCGATGACGCGGGTACCCTCCACGCCATGATCGCCGCGTGGCAGCTCACGCCGTCGACGCGAAATCGCATCGCCGACCCGAGCTTGTGGCCGACGAACACCGAGCCGTTCACGAACAAGGATACGGCGCGAGCGCGTTGGCGCTGTTTCGATCCCGGCAAGGCGGTCAGTCCCGCGCAACTCCGCGGTGACACGCTCACATGCGCGCTCCCGAACGCGAAGACCGCCAGTATCGAACTGGCCACGCCGCCGGACTGCTACGCGCATGGGTACGGCGCCACGCAGGCCGCATCGTGCCGCGCGGCCGGGACGACCGCCTTCACCGTGGCTGACGCGGACGGCAACGTTGTCGCCGCAACGCAGACGCTCGGCACGTGGGGCGGAGATTTTTACGTCACGCCTGGACTAGGGTTTTTGTATAACGACAAGCTGACGTCGTACGGGTCCGATCCCAACGCGTACGGAGCACGTTTGCCCTTCGCGAGGCATGGAAGCACCATCGCGCCGACGATCGTGTTCGAGGGCACCGGAAAGTCGCACCACCCGGTCATGGCGCTCGGTGCCGCCGGCAATGCGTGGATCACGTCGGCGGTGTATCAAACGCTCGTGGGCATGATCGATCAGCATCTCGACCCGCAAGCGGCGCTCGAGCTACCGCGATTCCTGATCGGCGGTGGCTTCGGCGGAGGTGGCCGTGGTGGTCGCGGCGGCGCCGCCGCGCCAACCGCCACCACGGTCCAGCTCGAGGACGGCTTTTCACCCGAGGTCATGAAGAAGCTCCAGTCGCTCGGCTATCGGACGCAGATCGTCTCGTTGCCAGGGGAGTTGCGCGAGGGTTATGGCGCGGCAGTACGCATCGAGAAGGGGCGCGTCACGGCGGGTGCGGACCCGCGGAGGGCGGGCGCTGCCGGCGCGATTCCGTAGCCGATCGGGAGCATTTCTGTCCTCCAACGCGGACGGCTCCGTCTCCCTAGTGTGACGCAGCGACGCGATTAAGACTATAGATTGCGTGTTAAGGTTTGGCCCGTGGCATGCCAAATCAACTGTTCGGTCTTCGCGCGCGCGGGCGCACGAAACTGGAAGGTCTCGCCCTGGAGGAAACGTGCGTAAGCTCATGAAATGGACGCTGGCATCGGGTGCGCTCGTCGCGATTGCATGTGGCAAGGGCAACACGCGGACGACCGCCAGCATGTCCGACGATCTCAAGCGAGACCTGCAGCTCGCCTCTCACACGCAGAACATTCAGATCAGTCCGGACGAGGTCGCGCCACAGAGTCGTCAGGAGCTCGCGCTCAAGCCCAAGCACGCGCCGACTGGACCGAAGGTGATTCGAAGCCAGCATCCCACGATCAAGGCGTCGGCGACGCCGGTCGAGGCAGCCGAAGCTCCGACAGACGTCCCGCAAGTCCAAGTGATGGCATCGGCTCCGGCCCCGTCGGAAACACCGACGCCTGACGCGCCGCCAATGGCCCGCCCGGCTCCCGTTCCCGCGCAGAACTATCCGTCGACGGGACGCATTCCAGCGACGAATAGCGGCGGCATGGGTGGCATCCTCGGCGGCATCTTCGGCGCCGTGATCCGTGGCGGCGTCGGCGACGACGACCATTGCGATCCGCGTGGCGGGCGGCGCGGTGGTCACCCGATTGGCGGCGATGTGATCTACGGCGGTGGAAACATCGGCATCGGCGGCATGCGGCTTCCACAGGTGTACAGCGGCCGCCGTCGGTAAGAGCTAGCCGAGGGTCCGCCGGCAGAATTGAGCGCCCAGTCGTCTTCTCGACGACTGGGCGCTTTCGATTTCCTGACAACCTTTCTTCCGAGCGGCTCGAACGATTCCACCCGCTCTGGCTGTCCAACCTCAATCGCTGATACGATTCGCCGACACCAGGCTGAGAGAGGGTTTCATGGACGCGTTGCTCCGCGACATCAAGTACAGCCTTCGCCGCCTTCGAAAGACTCCCGCCTTTACCGCGATCGTCATCGTGACGCTCGCCCTCGGAATCGGCGCCAACACAGCGATCTTCAGCGTCGTCAATACGGTGCTGCTGCGCCCACTGCCTTACCGCACGCCGGGCGAGCTCGTCTCGATCGAGCATTTCTATCCGTCTCTGAACAACATGGAGGCGCCCGTTTCGGCGCGCGGCTTCCGCGACTACCGCGACAAGACGAAGAGCTTCGAGTCCGTCGCCGTCGAGAATCAGACGGCGGCAAACCTGACTGGCACCGGCGATCCTGAGCGCGTTCCAGCCACGCGCGTGTCGGGTGATTGGTTCCACGTGCTCGGCGTGGCCCCGATGCTCGGTCGGCCGCTCCAACGCGACGACGATCAGCCGGGTCGCGAACACGTCGTCGTGCTGAGCTACGGCCTGTGGACGCGACTCTTTGCCGCGAATCGCAACGCGGTCGGAAAGACCATCGAGCTCAATGGTGAGACGTATCAAGTCGTGGGCGTGATGCCACCCGAGTTTCGGAGCTTCTTCGCGCGGACGGCCGACATCTTCGCTCCGCTCGCGCTCGCGCCCACGGCGTTCAATGCCGGCTACACCAACGAGTATCTGAATCTCGTGGCCCGTCTCAAGCCCGGCGTGACGCTGGCGCGCGCGCAGGCCGAGATGACGATCTTCGCCGACAACTTGAAGAAGGAGAACCCGAACAACTTTGCGCCGAAGTGGACGCTCAAGGTTCGCTCGCTCGACGATCTCTCCAGCGGTCGCATTCGCCCGGTGCTGCTCGTGCTCCTCGGCGCCGTGGGGTTCGTGCTGCTCATTGCCTGTGCGAACGTCGCCAACCTGCTGCTCGCACGAGCCGCCATTCGGATCAAGGAGATCGCGATTCGGTCCGCGCTCGGCGCCGACCGGGCATCACTCGTCCGACAGTTGCTCACCGAGAGCGTGATCCTCGCGATCACGGGCGGCATACTCGGGCTGGCTCTTGCGCAGTGGAGCGTAAAGTCGGTCGTCGCGCTGAATCCCAACTTGCCGCGAGCGTCAGAGGTCGGGATCGATGTCAACGTCATGATCTTCACGCTGATCGTGTCCGTCTTGACCGGCCTGCTGTTCGGGCTGGCGCCGGCGCTTCAGACGTCGCACACGAACCTGCAGGAGACGCTCAAGGACGGCAGCCGGAGCGGCGCCGCCGATTTTGCCGGGCGCAATTTGCGCCGAGGGCTTGTCGTGGCCGAAGTGGCGCTGTCGCTCACGTTGCTGATCGGCGCCGGATTGCTGATCAAGAGCGTCGGCCGGCTGCAGGGCGTCGATCCCGGCTTCGATCCGCACAACGTGCTCGTGTTCAATCTGAATTTGCCGGCGGTGAAATATTCGACCGACACGGCCCAGAGATTGTTCACCGATCAGCTCATGCCGCGATTGAACTCGCTGCCTGGCGTTCGCGCCGCGGGCGTCACGTCGGTCATTCCGTTCGGGGGCAGCTGGGGAACGGCGAGCTTCAACATCGAAAACCTCGTCGTCCCGCCGGGCCAGAATGGGCCGTGGGGCGACGTGCGCATCGTGTCGCCGCAGTTCTTCAGCGCGCTCCGCATCCCATTGAAGAAAGGCCGGCTATTCAACGAACAGGACGTGGCCTCGGCGCCGCCGGTCACGGTGATCGACGAGCAGTTCGTGAAGAAATACTTCGCGAACACCGATCCCATCGGGAAGCGCATCACCTTCGGCCCGCGCCGTGGCCAGAAGGACTCGACGTGGATCACCATCGTCGGTGTGGTTGGGCATGCTGCACACGAAGGACTCGATGCCGAGCCGCGACTCCAGTATTACTTCCCGACGACGCAGACCGGACTGCAGGGAATGACCGTCGCGATTCGCACCGTCGGCAATCCATTGGCGCTCCTTTCCGCGGCGCGCGACGCCGTGCACAGCATCGATCCGAATCTGCCGCTCGCGTCCGTGAATACGATGGACAAGCTCGTCGAGTCGTCCGTGGGACAGCGCAAGCTGTCGATGATTCTGCTCGGCGTATTCTCGGCCATTGCGATGCTGCTCGCTTCGATCGGGATTTACGGTGTGATGAGCTACTCGGTCACGCAGCGCTCGCGCGAATTGGGGATTCGCATGGCGCTCGGCGCGGCGCGAACGCGTGTACTAGCGCTCGTGGTCGGTCAGGGAATGGCGCTGGCCGCCGCCGGTGTGGCCATCGGTCTCGTGTCGGCCTTCGCGCTGACGCGGTTGCTGACGAGCCAGTTGTTCGGCGTGGGCGCAACCGATCCAGTCACGTTCATGTTGGTTTCCGCGCTGCTCGTCGCGATCGCCTTCCTGGCGACGCTGCTGCCCGCGATGCGGGCGACGCGGGTCGATCCGGTCGTCGCGTTGCGGGACGAGTGACGCGAGCGACCTCGGCCGGCCGGAAGGAGACGGCGGTCCCGCTCTTGCGCTCGTACATGTCGGAGGAATGAGCCATGTCCGACGAACGTCTTTACGATGCACGAGAGTGGGTCGACGAAACCGGCGCAGCGACCGGTGACGCTCGCGAAAACGATCCGGGAAGCGCGGGCTTCACGAACCGCGACGACCGTCTCTATCGATCGCATTTTCAGCGCGTCAATCGTCTCGCCGATCGCGTGGATCCCGAGGAGTCCAACCAAATCGAGAAGGATTTCGAGAATGGATGGTTGAACGTCCGGGTCGGTCACGGCGATTGGGCCGCAGCACCCGACGTCGAACCAACCGCCTCGGATCGCGTCAAGCAAGGTCGCGTGACAGGCATGCCGCCCGCCGGCACGACGCCGACGCACGATCGCGTCAGCTTCTCCGACCCGATCGCCGGCAACATCGACCCGACCTCGCCCGAGAGCGCGGACTTCCAACCGTAACTCGCGGCGGCAACGAATCGGCGGTTGCGAGGAGGCGGCGCGGGTGGCAATGTCCGCCGTCGCCTCTTCACTTACATGACCACACGCCGAGATTTCGTTCGCACAAGCACGGGCGCCATCGCCGTCATGGTTGGCGCTCCTTCATTGATTTTGCGTTCGCGAGCGGCCGCCGACATCGTCATTCGCCGCGGCACCGTGTTCGACGGACTTGGCACGCCGGGCAAGGAGCTCGACGTCGTCATCACCGGCGGACGAATCCTGTCGGTCGCACGACGGACCGCTGACCGCGGCGCCATTGAGATCGACGCGCGCGGCATGGCGGTCGCGCCCGGTTTCATCGACATCCATTCGCACGGCGACGGAACGCTCTGGGCCGACCCGCGCGCCGAGTCGTTGATTCGACAAGGCGTGACGACGATCGTCGTCGGACAGGACGGATCATCGCGCGCTCCGCGTTCAACCGATCGTTCGGGCGACGAGGAGGGTGCAACGCAGTTCGCGACCTTCGCCGAGCTCTGGTCGGCGCTCGACAAGCTGCAGCCGTCGGTGAATGTGGCGTCGATGGTCGGACTCGGGACGATTCGCGGCGTCGTTGTTGGCGGAAAAGATCGACCCGCCACCGCCGACGAGATGGCGCGCATGCAGCAATTGGTGAAGGCCGCGCTCGCCGACGGCGCATGCGGCGCGTCGTCGGGACTCGAGTACACGCCCGGCGCGTTCGCGCCGCTCGACGAGCTCATCACGCTCTGCAAGCCGCTCGCGGCGCGAAAGCTTCCATACGCCACCCACATGCGCAACGAAGACGATCGGCTCATCGAAGCGATCGACGAGGCGATCGCCGTCGCGCGCGGTGCCAAGTGTCCGCTACAGATCTCGCATCTCAAGACGCAGGGGCCGCACAACTGGAACAAGCTCAACACGGCGTTCAGCCGCGTGGCCGCGGCGCGCGCCGAGGGCTGTGACGCCGCGTTCGATCGCTATCCGTACATCGCGTATCAAACAGGACTGACGAACCTCTTTCCCGTCTGGAGTCGCGACGGAAGCACCGATGCCTTCCTGGCGCGTCTCGCCGACTCGTCGACCGCGCCTCGCATCAAGGAGGAGGCACTCGGCAAGGTCGAGCTCATTGGCGGATGGGACAACGTGATGATCGCCAACGTCGTCGACTCGACGGATCGACCGGCCGAGGGCGCGCGGCTCGGCTCGTACGCGTCGAGCCACAGCATGGACCCGTACAACATGGCGGTCGCGCTACTGCGGCGAAGCCACGGCAACGTGGGCATGGTCGGATTCGCGATGAGTGAGGACAACCTCGATCGCATTCTCGCGCATCCGCACGGAATGGTTTGCAGCGACGGCGGCTCGTTTGCCGTGGACGGACCGGCGCATCGCGGGCATCCGCATCCACGCGGACTCGGCACGTTTCCGCGCGTGTTGGGTCGCTACGTGCGCGAGCGCAAGGCGCTCACACTGGCGCAGGCCATCAACAAGATGACGGCACTTCCGGCGTCGCGCATTCATCTGCGCGACCGCGGACGATTGGCCCCGCGCATGGCTGCCGACGTCGTCGTGTTCGATCCCGCCACGATTCACGACACGGCCACGTACGCCGAGCCGTTTCAGTATCCGGTCGGCATCGGTGCGGTCATCGTCAACGGCGTCGTCGCACTGCGCGACGGCCAGCGAGGCGAGCAGCACACCGGCAAGTCGCTCCGCGCGCTGTCGTCCTGAGAAGCTCTCACGACGACAGTGCTTGGCTCACGTGGATCGGATGTACGTGCATCCCGCTTCTTGCGCGCGATGCACGGCATAGACGCCGGTGGGTTGCAGAATCACACCTGGTACCAGGTTCGCCTTGAGTTCTTCGTAGACGACGTGTGAGTCCGCTTTGGTGCGATCAGCGATGATGCCGGCATAGCCGCGCGTCGCCAAATCACAGCCGAGCAAGATGTGCCCATGCGACGCGAGCCAGGCGAGGTTGGGTTGCGGCCGGTCAGTCGCCGCCCTCTTCGCCGTCGGGTCGGCGGAGGCGAACGGGTTTCGCGTCGCCCACTTCTCCGACGGGTAGTCCTTCACCTTGAGCTCCTTGCCCAGCTGGTATTTCGCCCACATTGCGTCGTTGAACACCATTGGAATTGCCTGGTGTCGCATGACCACGACGGTCTGCACGTCGTTCTGACCGGCGGCCGCGGCGTCGCGCATGCCTCGGATGTATCCGCTCGCCTGATCAACGGCCAGCCCGTCGTCGATCTCGGGCGAGTCGAACACTGCCTTGTGCTTGGCTGTCAGACGCGCGAACCACGAGTCGTCCCAGTGGACCGGCGCCGACGGTGGCGCAGGTGACGGGCTGGGTGTCGGAGCCGTCGTCGCTTGGCCGGTGCCGATCGGCGTGGCGCACGCCGCGCCGGCGAGAACGATGGCCGACGCCGCGATTTGTCCGAGGAATTCGCGGCGTTGCGTCGGATGGTCGTCAGAGATGGTCACTGGAATGGAAGAAGAGTGATGGATGGGTCCCGTGCTCAAACACCGGCGTGCGAGACGTGTGTGATCTCGTTCGATTCGATGATCCGAAAACCCGGTGTGTCCTCGCGCGCGGCCGTGACGAGAGCCTCGGCGACACGCGTCGCCGACACGGGTTTGTATTTGCCCGGCACCAGCCAGCCGAATCGCTTGGCGATCTGCTCGCCAAGCCGAAACTCGGCGCGATCTCCGAGCAGCAGAGATGGACGCACGATCGTGACACTGCGGTACGGAAGCGTTCGCAATGCATCCTCCAACTCGCCTTTCACGCGATTGTAGAAGACACGCGACCCCGCCGATGCACCGACCGCGCTCACGAGAAGAAAGTGTCGTGCGCCGTGCTCGGCTCCGAGCTTGGCCGCGGCCAGTGGATACTCGAGATCGATTCGGCGAAAGGCATCCTGCGAGCCCGCTTGTTTGATCGTCGTGCCGAGCGCGCAGAAGATTTGGTCGACGTCGAACAGCGCACCATAGGCCGCTAGTCGATCGAAATCGACCATCTCGACGCGAAGTTTTGCCGACGCCACATCCGACAACGGACGACGCGCAAGCGCCACCACGCGTGCGACGCTCGGATCGTCTAGCAAGAGCCGGAGACACTCGCGTCCAACGAGGCCGGTGGCGCCGAGCACCATGACCGAACGTCCGGGGCCAGTCATGCCACCGAAGATAGCACCCGGCTAGGGACGGCGTTCGTTTTTGGGACGCGGGGTCCCACAGACGGACGCGGTGCGCTTTGCGGACGGGAACAGCGGGGCGCGAACTCGTTGATCCGCAACGACTTCTCGATGCCTGGTCGCGGCACGAATGTTTCCAGAGGTGAGCACGACTTTATCGCAGCAATCGCCTCAGCGATTACCGAGCATCCCAGCATGGACATCCTGATCCAAGACATTCGTTACGCGGCTCGCAAGCTGCTTCGCACTCCGAGCTTCACATTCATCGCGGTCACGACGCTCGCCTTGGCGATCGGCGCCACGACGGCGGTGTTCAGCATCGTGAACGGCGTGTTGCTCAAACCGCTGCCGTTTCGCCAACCCGACGAGATCATGAAGATCGGCTCGCTGGGCAAAGACGGAAAGCTGGTCCACATGTCCGTGCCGGACTTCGTCGACTATCGCCAGCAGACGCACAGCTTCGTGGACATGGCGCCGATTCAGGATCGCAACAGCGCGAACTTGAGCATCGTCGGCGCGGATCCCCGACGCCTCAATTCAGCTTCGGTCGGCGCGCGCTTCTTCGATCTGCTAGGCGTACAGATGCGGATCGGGCGCGGGTTCATTACGGGCGACGACGCAACCGGCGCCGCACCTGTCGTCGTTCTCTCGGACAAGCTGTGGCGAAGCGATTTCGGTGCCGACCCGCACGTCATCGGCCGACCGATCTCATTGAATGGAAAGGAATACACAGTCGTCGGCGTGGCTCCTCCGTCCTTGACCTTCCCGTCGGCGCCCGCCGTCTGGGTTCCCTTCGTGTTCGAGTCGTGGATGACCGATCCCGGCAATCGGGGCGCGCATTTCATGACCGCCATCGCGCGCCTTCGATCCGGCGTCTCCGAGGAGGCCGCGAGACACGACATGGCCACGGTCGGCGCGCGGCTGAAAGCCGAGTATCCCAGGACGAACGCAACCTTCGGCGGAACCGCCGAGAATTTGCAGCGCTCGCTCGTCGGCGACGTTCGGGCTACGCTGCTCACGATGTTCGGCGCCGTCACCTTCGTGCTTCTCATTGCGTGCGCCAACGTCGCCAATCTACTGTTGGTTCGCGCCGCGGGACGCGAGACGGAGATCGCCGTTCGAACGGCGCTCGGCGCCGGCCGCGGCCGAATCATTCGCCAGCTCGTGACAGAAAGCATTCTGCTCTCGGTCGCCGGCGCGATGATTGGCGGCGCGCTCGCCGCGTGGATCGTCGATGCAATCGTCGCGTTCGGGCCGAAGGGACTGCCTCGCCTCGACAACATCGCAATCGACGGACGAGTGCTGGCCTTCTCGGTGACGATCGCCATCGCTACCGGACTGTTGTTCGGGCTCGTTCCCGCGTTCCACGCCGCGCGCGCCGAAATCGGTCAGATGCTCAAGGAAAGCGTGCGGAACTCGAGCGGTCGTCGCGCTGCGCAACGGACGCGGAGTGCGCTGGTCATGACCGAAATGGCGCTGGCCGTCGTTCTGCTCGTGGGCGCGGGCCTTCTCATCCGCAGCTTCGCGACGCTGCTCAAAGTCGATCCTGGTTTCCGAACGGAACAGATCGTGAGCTTCGACGTGTCCGCTCCGTCACTCAAGTATCCGAACGATCGCGACCTTCGCCGATTCAGCGCCGACGTCCAGGCGAGCTTAGCGGCCGTGCCGGGAGTACAATCGGTCGCGGTAGCGTTCGACCGACCGATGGCACACAACGGCATGCGCGTCGGATTCGAAATCGACGGGCGACCCAGTCCGCCAAACGACAACCGACCGATCGCCGACGTTTTGCCCGTCACGTCGAACTTCTTCTCGACGATGGCCATTCCGATCGTGCGAGGGCGGACCTTCAGCACCGCCGAGGAACGTTGGGGACCGCCGCCCGTGCTCGTGGTCAACAAGGCGTTCGTCGCCAAATACTTTCCGACCGAAGATCCGATCGGCAAACACATCACGCTCGGCGTGACGCATGACACGCTCGCTACGCCCAGCCCAGTCGCGTCGAAGGGCGAGATCGTCGGCGTCGTCGGCAACGTTCGGCAGTTCGGCTTGCGCGAAGATCCTCTTCCCGCGGTATACCTGGGTTGGGGGACGTTTCCGATCAACGACATGTCGTTCCTCATCCGATCGCGTTCGGACCCGGCGCAGCTTGCCGCGGCGATTCGCGATCGCGTCCATGCGGTCGATCCGACGATGCCGATTTACAATATTCAAACCATGGAGCAAGCGGTCGCCGAGTCGGTCGCGCAGCCGCGATTCTACACGTTGTTGCTGAGCGGGTTCGCAGCGCTCGCCCTTCTCTTGGCGGCGCTCGGGATCTACGGCGTGGTCTCGTACTCGGTGAGCCAGCGCACGCGCGAGCTCGGCATTCGCATCGCGCTTGGCGCGACGCACGATCGCGTCGTGCGGCTGGTGATCGGGCAAGGCATGACGCTCACCGTCGCCGGTGTCGTCGCGGGACTCGTTGGCGCGTATGGGCTCGTGCACCTCCTGACCGCGCTTCTCTACGGCGTCGCCGCCACCGACGCGACCACGTTCGTGGGCGTTGCCGTGGTGTTGCTCGGCGTTGCGTCGCTGGCGAGCTACGTACCGGCACGCCGCGCATCGCACGTCGACCCGGTCGTCGCGATGCGCGCCGAGTGATCAGCGAGACGATAGCGCACGGCCGAGGCGGCGTACAATCGCCTCGGCCAGCCGATCCACGGCGCTGTTCGCCTGTCCCAGAAAAAGATTGGGCTCGATGAGCTCGAGCTCCATGAGCAGAAAGGCGCTGCCACGCGCGATGCCGTCGACGCGCGCGTAGAGCGGTGTTTCCGGCAACACGTCCAAGACGTGCGCCGCCTGTTCGATCAGCGATGACGGCGCGTCAACCGGCTCGACACTTCCGCCATGTTCGGTCTGGACGCGAAACTCGCCCGCGGTCGCTCGCTTGAGCGTTGCGTGGCTGAACGCGCCATCGATGAACGTGAACGAGTACTCGCCATTTTCCGCAACCTCGTCCACGAAAGGCTGTAGCAGGGCGTCGCCGATCGACGTGACGGTCGCGATCGCATTGCGCGCCGCGTCGTCGAGCGGAATGCGCAACGCGTACGTCTCGTAGCCGCTCGCCGAGACCGTCGGCTTGAGCACGAAGCGCGTCCAACCCTCGGCGACAGCGAACGATTCCACGTCGCGCCCGCGTCCGCGCGGCACGATCATCGTGGGAATGGTCGCGACGCCTCGCCGGGCCAAGTCGAGCAAGTATCGCTTGTCGGCGTTCCAGCGAATGAGCGGCAGTGAATTCCACAGCGCCACGCCACTCGAATCCAGCTCGGCGAGCCAGGCGAGAAAATCGGCCAGATGTCGGTGGTAGTCCCAACACGATCGAATGACGACGGCGTCGAACTCGCGCCAGTTGGTCGAGCGGCTCGCCCAAACGACGGGCTCACCCGCGATTCCATGCGAGGCGAGCGCCGGCAGCAAGAGCTGATCGTCCGGCGCGAGCTTCGGCGCGAGGGCGTACGTCGCCAGCGCGACTCGCTCAGACACCGGTTATTGCTTGCAGGGGACGTGTGGGTTCGTCGGCTTCGGCACGTCCAGCGCTGGGCGGTGATCGGCGTTGGCCACGAACAAGGCAGCGTCGAACACCATCTGCGTCAAGCGAGCGTAATCCGGATAGTCTATGTACTGCGGCTCGTCCGTGAGCTGATGGTAATCCATGTGCCCTCCGCGCGACAACGATACGCTCGGAATCCCGTACCGCGCGTAGCTGTAGTGATCGGCGCGACAGTAGTACTGCTCGGGATGGCCGGGCGCGTCGTACTCGTAGTTGAAGACGAACGGCACCGGCTCCTTCGCGTTCACCGTCTCGAGCCAATCGCCAAACTCCTTCGACAACCGGCGCAGTCCCACGACCTCGAGATACGTGGGACCACCGCCCTTGATGTCGGTCGCGGCGCCGCGGCCGATCATGTCGAGGTCGATCTCGGCGACGATGGAATCGATCGGCACCGTCGAATGATCGGTGTACCACTCTGAACCCACGAGTCCCTTCTCTTCCGCGGTGTGCGATACGAACAAGATCGACCGGCGTGGCTTGGCGTTTCCGCGGGCGAATGCCTTGGCAATCTCGATGAGCGCGATCGTTCCGCTGCCGTCGTCGTCGGCGCCGTTGTAGATCGAGTCGAGCCGCGGTGTGTGAACCTTGCGAAGCGAATCGAGGATCGCGCGAATTCGCGACGCCTCGGCCGGAGTCGGCACGTGGGGCCGGCTGTCCGCGCCCATGGGACGGATCACGATGTTGAACGCCCGGAGGGAATCGTGATCGACCGGGCGATGGCTGAAACCGACGTGATCATTGTGCGCGGTGATCGAGACGTATTGTCCGCGAAGCGTAGGATCGGCACCGCGGACGATCGCGACGACATTACGTGCGGCGCCACGCCGGGCGCTGGTGTCGCGCACGAGAACGCCCGGGACCAATTGAAAGTAAGTTCCGTTCTCGCCAGCCGGATCGAGACCCAGGTTTCGAAATTCTCCCGCGACGTAATCGGTTGCTTTGGTGTTCCATACAGTCCCCGCTTCACGCCCCATCATGGAGTCGTGTGCGAATGCCGTGAGGCGGGTCTCCATGTCACGGGTGGTGATTGCGCCCGGGCTGGCGGCCGGAGACGCTACCCGAACGCGAAGACATGCGGTCGCGCTCGTGGCGCTCGTGGCGAGAGCGACGAGCGTGATGGCTCGATGCAAGCCCATGCCTGTTCCCGGTGGAGGTATCTCAAGATCATAAGCCGCGACCACCCCGAGCAAGCGTCGATCGTGTGTTCGACCTAAGATCTGACAACTTGTTTGCAGCCGAAACTTGCCGCCGGCCTCCTCGTTTCATTGTGTGGACCCCTTCCGGTTATCTCATGCGAACCTTCCGTCGCCTACGCGTCGCACCAGTGCTGCTCTTCTCGCTTCCGATCTCGCTCGGCGCGCAGGTCATTGATCTGACCATTCATAACACGGGCATCGCCATCGGCGACAAGCCGCGCGTCAACGGCTTGCGGATCAACTTCCGCGATCGCTACCTCGACCGCGTCAATGGGGTGAACGTCACCGTCTGGTCGCCATATGAGCCGCCGTCCGGCGTGGTGAACGGGGTCGCGATCGGCCTTCCGGCGACCGGCGCGAAGACCATTACCGGCATTTCGCTCGGCGCGCTCGGCGTCGGTGCTCAGAATTCAATCAGTGGGTTGGGCATCGGGGGCGTTGGCATTGGCGCCGGTGGTGAGTTGCGCGGCATCATGCTGGGCGGAATCGGCGTCGGCTCCGGAGGAGGCATCACCGGACTCAGTCTCGGACTCATCGGCGTCGGCAGTGGAGGCCGAGTGCGCGGCATTCAGGTGGGCGGCATCGGCGTGGGTAGTGGCGGCGAGCTCACGGGAATCAGCATCGGAGGCATCGGTGCCGGCGGCGCCGGCCAAGTCAAAGGACTCGCGATCGGCGGCATCGGCGTTGGCGCGGGTGGTGGGATCAGCGGGATTGGTATCGGCGGTATAGGCGTGGGAGCGGCCGGCGACGCGACCGGTTTGATGGTCGGTGGACTCGGAGTCGGTTCGGGCGGCATGGTCAAAGGGCTCGCAATCGGCGGCGCCGGAGTCGGCGCGCCGAGAATCAAGGGTCTCGCCATCGGTGGTCTCGGCGTCGGCGGCGCCGACGTTCACGCGGTCGTCCTGACCGCTGGGTATTTCAAGATCGAGGAGCGCGGCCGATTCGAGGGCGCCGCGCTCGGCAGCGTGAATAATGTCCGCGGCGCGCAACACGGCTTAACGATCGGCTTATTCAACTATGCCAATGAGCTCCACGGCGCGCAGATCGGCGTGATCAACGTGTCGGACAACGGCGGCAGTCGCCGCGTGTTGCCCCTGCTCAGCGTGCGCTAGTCGCTCACGGAGTCGCGGGCCGCCGAGGGGCGCGTGTCATCTCGTCGAGATAGGTCACGGTCGAGAGCAGGAGCGCGTCGAGATTGACCAGCACTTCATTCTTCGGCACGGGCCGGCCGGCGGCGGTCCGCACGCGGTGAGAGCTCGTTGCGCCAAGATCGTAGGTCTGTATGATCAGCATGGCCGAGTCGCGCGGCAGTGCCGTGAGACGGATGGACACCATGAGGTCGCTGTTGAGCGTCTTGGTGAGGTCGTTTAGATCATGCGACTGCGCGAGGGCCGTTCGCACCGAGTCGGCGGCAATGAGCGTGTACTGTCGAGTACGGGGTCGCAGAATCCGGCGCAGACTGTCGGCCACGGCTCGCCCGAGCAACATTGCCTCGGGCCACTGACGAATCTCCGGCGGCTCCGCGATGATCAGTCGCCGCGGACCCGTCGGCGCGGCGGCCGCGGCGCCACCGGAGTTCGCAGCGATGATCGAATCCATCATTCTGCGCTGCGTTTGTTCGGCGAGCCTCGCCTTCGCGATCGAGTCCCGCGTTTTCGACGCCTCGATGCGGCGACGCACGGCCTCGGCGATTCGGACCGAATCGTCGTGCGTGATCACCGGCGCAACGACCGGGGGCGGAGCAATTCCGCTCGCAGCGGCGGCACGTTTCACTAGACTCTCACTCGGCGCCGGCAATGGAGTTGGTGGCGCGATCGCCGCGGGCGGAATTGTAGCCGATCGTGGATGCTGGTGCGCCACGGCGTAGCCGACACCGACGAGCGCGCTGATGAGAATGGCGACGGCGGCCACGCTGAGCCATGGTCGGCGCCGTGGCGGCGCCTTGAGACCTCCGCCCTGCGGCGTCACACCCAGCGGCATGGTCAGCGAGTCCAGCTCGTGCAGAACGTCTTCCGCGTGTTGCGGACGGGCGGCCGGATCCTTGGCCAAGCAGCGCATGATCAGCACCGACAACGAATGCGGCACGTCTGCGGAGACTTCGTCGAGCGGCTTCGGGTCGCGCGTGAGCTGAGCAGCGAGCGTCTCGCGAGGCGAAGGGCTGGTGAACGGCGACACACCGGTGAGCAGCTCGTACGCCAGCAGGCCGGCGGCGTAGATGTCCATGCGGTGATCAGCCGTCGAGTCGCCCGCGAGCTGCTCCGGCGCCATATACGCCGGTGTGCCGATAGCGATGCCGGCGGAGGTGACCCCGCTGAGCGGGAGCGCGGCGCTGATCGCTTTCGCCACACCGAAATCAGTGACGAGCGCGTGCGAGCCTTGCGTGAGAATGTTCGCCGGCTTGATGTCGCGATGGATGACGCCACGTGCGTGCGCGAAGGCCAGCGCGTCGATCACGTCGTGCAGAATGCGGATCACTTCGCGCGGAGTGAACTGCCGTTTGCGCTCGAGGGCGGCGCGAAGCGACTCGCCCTCGATGTAGGGCATTGTATACCAAAGCAAGTCGCCCTGTTCTCCGGCCGACAACAGCGGGACGATATGCGGATGTTGAAGCTGCGCCGCCACCTGGATCTCGCGGCGGAACCGCTCGCGGTTGACGCCGGCGGCGAGTTCTGGCGGCAGGACCTTCACGACGACCTTGCGACCGAGCACGCGATCGATCGCCACGAAGACGCGGCTCATCCCACCGCCGGCCAGCTCACGATCGAGCTGGTAATTGGTGCCTAGGGCTTCTTGGAGATGATCGGCGAAGTCAGTCATCGAGAGCGAGGAGGATTTTATCCAATCTGCAATTCCGAGCGTTTTGTTATTGATGCCTCACGCGGATGGGCCACCTGACAGGGAATAGCCGACACGAAATTGGACACAATCAACGGGCAAATCGGCGACACGCCGAGCAGAGAATTGCAATTGGGGCTTTCGCGTCTTGCGAGTTGTAGTAAGATTAAAGCGCTCTAATGTTGGTGAACATCCTCATTCCACTTCACCCAACGAACCGTGGCAAGAGCCAAATCGCTTCGCCGCCCTCGGGCGGTTCCGGAATCGGTCATCCCGAAGAATATCCTCGCCAAGGAAATTGCGAGCATTCTCGAGAATCAGCAGCTGACACAGACCGAAGCGGCGTACATCATGCGCGACGCGCCGTCGCAGATCTCGCTGGTCGTCACTGGGAAGTTGCGCGGTTTCTCGACCGAGCGCCTTCTCCGCATGCTTGCGCGCCTCGGACGCGATATCGATATCGTGATTCGCCCGGCCAAGGGCAAGACGGGGAAAGTCGGCGTCATTCGAAGGTAAGTCCAGCCTGCTGCTCAACACGAGCGTCGGGGCAGCCTTCGGCCCCGACTCACTCGTGGTGTATCGCGTCGATCGGCGATAACCGCGCCGCTCGCAACGCCGGATACAATCCGAAAAGCAATCCGATCGCGACTGATGCGCCGATCGCCGTCACCACGGTGCTCGCCGACAACCAGGCGCGCACGGGCGCGTTCGCCACGTGCCGCATGATGGCCGTGATCGCGAATGCGGCGCCGACGCCGAGTACGAGGCCGATGACGCTACCTACGCCGGTGATCGCGACCGACTCGCAGAGAAACTGCCACAGGATGTGACGCTGCGCCGCGCCGGCCGCTTTGCGAATTCCAATCTCTCGTGTGCGCTCGATCACCGAGCTGAGTAGCACGTTCATGATGCCGATGCCGCCCACGACGAGGGAGATGCTCATGAGCGCTCCCATGAAGAGCTTGAACAACAGCAGCCCCCTCCTCGCTTGATCCAGCCGTGTCTCGTCGGACACGACGTTGACGCGATCCTTCCATCCAGGACCAAACTGCGCGGCCGACCATCGCTCGATGCGGCTGCGAGTTGGTCCCACGCCTTCGATCGTCGACGCCGTCACGGTGAGCGACGCGGCTCGATCGAACGGTCCGGATACCACCGCTCCGCTCACGGCACCGGCTGGCATGAACGCACGACGCGCGCGCTCATTCTCCTCGGCCTTGAGAATGCCGATGACTTGCCGGGGTTGGCCTTGGAACAGCAGCGTGTCGCCGACAACGCCCTGTACCGGCCGGCCGTGCGCGAAGTCGCTCGCCACGCGGTAGCTGACGATCGCGACGTGCGCGCCCGACTCGCCCTCGGCCGTGCTGAACAAGCGGCCGGCGGCCAAGAGTGAGTCGACGAGCGGCTGTTCGGCGCGCAGCATCCCGAGCACCTGTGCGGGCCGTGGTGTCGTGTCGCTCGCGCTCGTGACGAGCGCCGAGCCGCCGACGATCATGTTCACTGAGGCCGAATCACCGACGAGCTGACGTAGCGCGGCCGCGTCGGTCGGCGTGAGTCGCACCGGATTCGGCTGTGGGAACGGCGTGCCATCGATGATGCGAAACGTCTTGGGCGTCACGGCAATGCGCTGAAGATCAGTCGTACGGCCGATCTGGTCGCGCGCCAGACGCTCCATGCCGTCGCCCACCGACAGCACGGCAACCAGAGCGGCAACGCCGATCACGATGCCGAGCGTGGAGAGAATGGTGCGGAGCGGATTGGTGCGAAGCGTCTCGAAGCCGACGGAGACGGACGTCGTCAGGATGGGATTCACCATATCCTGACTACGACGGGCCTGCAGCGGTGGTTACAGCCGGCGCATCATTACACGCTGATGGCGGGCAGCGATCCCGCCGGCGTCAGGTTCGCGCCGATGTTGGGGTTCCAGACGCGCAATCCATCCCGACCGCCCCGCTTCGCCGCGTAGAGCGCTTGGTCCGCGCGCTCCTTCATGTTCACTTCCGCGGAGTCGATGTCGGCGCCGTTGGTCGAGACCACGCCGACGCTGATGGTGAGGTGCAGGCGTTTCCCGTTCACCATGAACGAATGCGAACGCACCGTGTCGCATACGCGGATGGCGGCGCGAAACGCACCGGACGGATCGGTGTCGGGAAGAAGGATGCTGAACTCCTCGCCGCCGGTGCGCGCGATCATGTCCCCGGCACGCGCCGTCTGCACGAGCAGGCCGCCGAACTCGCGCAGTACGACGTCGCCGGCGATGTGGCCGTAATTATCGTTGACGTCCTTGAAATGATCGAGATCGATCGCGAGGAGAGACAGATCGCTGGCGGTCCGCGTCGCCCGCGACACTTCGCGCGCCATCGCTTGGTCGAGACCGCGCCGATTGAGGCAGCCTGTGAGCGGATCGGTGAGCACCATGCTCGCCAGCTGAAGGCGGACGCGATTGTATGCGCGTCCGACGCGCGTCACCGCATCGGGATTGCTGTCTGCCGTGAGGTCGTAGGCCTTGGTGAAGTCTCCCTCTTCGGCGCCCTCGAACAGCTCGACGATGTGCTCGAGCCGGCGGCGGAAGCTTCCGTACTGAATGATGAACGCGACGGCGGCGATGGTGAAGAGTCCGACCGACCACAACTCCTGTCCCCAGCTGATGACTTGATCCTCGCGGATCATGAAGCCCACCGCGACGAGATAGCCGATCACCACCACGCAGAGCGCGGCCGTCGCGTGCTTGCGGCCGAAATGCGACTCCGTCAAGTGCAGAACGAAGAATGACAGAATGAGAATTCTGCCATAATAGCCCGCGGGAGACGAAGCGATCGTCGAGACGAAGATGAACACCAGGTCCGACAGCACGGTCATGCCGACCGCCAGATTGCCGGCGCGCCCGGTGTGGCGAATCAGCCAGGCGAGACAGCCGACGATCGCGACATAGCCGACGATCGCGCCGAGAATCCAGGTGCCATGCCCCTCGAGCACGCCCGCTTGCACCAGCATGAACGCGACCCCGCCGGCGAGGATCGACACGGCAATCCGGACGCGCCCCTGCCAGAGGAGCACTTCGGCATTCGCACGGTAGGAGGACTGGGAATCGCGGGACACAGGGAAGGGAAAAGGCCAGAATCGGCGCACTCGCTGCGTCGATACATGGCCGTTTACAGGTAATATTCGGGCCAGCGGCCCCAGCCGTCCCATGGATGGACACAACTCGCTGTCACATAGTGATTTAGCCTTGCCAGGACTGGGGCCCGCGATGGGGCAAACGTCTCGCGCCTTGCACGATCTTCTGTCGTTTGCGAGAACCCGCGGAAACGCGCCGCTCTCCGCGTCGTCGGGGTGGTATGACGAAACTCTTCGTGTTCGCCGGCGCGACCGTGGGTAGCTATGTCGGGTGGTGGCTCGGCTCGAGTATCGGATTCATGACCGCCTTCATGCTCAGCATGGTCGGAACCGGCATCGGGATGTACGCAGGCAGCCGCGTGGCACATAATTACGAATGACCTCGCGATGGCGAACCGCGGCCGTCTGTGCCGCGGTCGCACTGTATCCGTGTGGTGCAATCGCGCAACACGCGACGATTGTCGGCCGGGTCACGGTCCTCGGAACCGACGTGCCGCTCGGCTACAGCGTCATTGGGTTTTCTCCAGACGGACGCGAGCAATTCACCGATGTCGACGGTCGATTTGCGCTGCGGAGTGTGAGAGCCGGCCGCGTGAGGCTCTGGGCGAAGCACATCGGACACACACCGCTCGACACGACGCTCGACATCGCAGCCAACGATAGCGTCACGCTCCGGCTCGAGCTGCCGCTGGTGTCCATTCAGCTTCCAACCGTCTACACGCTCGCCAAAGAATGCACCCACCCGGGCGAGTCGAGCCCCGCGCTCGGCGCAGCGCTCGCGGCGTTGTTCGAGCAGGTCAAACAGAACGCCGAGCGAAATCGATTGCTGGCGCGGTCATACCCGTTCGAGGTCGACATCGAACGAAAGATCACCAAGCCCGAGCCCGCACTCGAGGCGCGCTTCGTCGCGTTCGATACCGTCAGGCGGGCCAGTCAACGCGAGTGGCAGTACGCGCCCGGGCGATTGCTGGGCACGCGCGAATACACCGCGGGCGTTTTCGGCGGCGTGTGGACGACCGTCACGATTCCCGAGCTGTCCGACTTCGCCGATGAGACTTTCCTCAAGTTTCACTGCTTCGATTACAGCGGCGTCGAAGCGGTCGCTGGCGACACGCTGCTGCGCATCGATTTCATTCCCGCCGCCACCGTGCACGAGCCCGACGTGGCCGGCGCCATCTTCCTCGATGCCAAGACGTATCAGATTCGCATGACCTTCATCTCGCTCGTGAACTTGACGAAGACGCTCCGCGAGCGGATCGGCGGCCAGTCGGTTCGAGTGACGTTCAAAGAAGTCGTACCGGGCGTGCCGATTGTCGACGTCATCTCCTCGATGGTCTATCCGCGCGACGATCCCAAGGGGCCGCCACAAGAACCCGCGACGGAAATCCAGCGCGCGCTCGCGGTTCGTTTTCTCAAAGGCAGGCCGTAGCCGCGCTCAGCCGCCGTGCTTGAAGTACTGCACGGCGCGCTCATGCTTCTCCGCCGCCGCTCGCGATTTGAACGTCCCGAGATTACGACGCCGGCCCGTCTTCGGATCCTTCTTCCGCGAGTACAATCGGTAGTGGCCTGACTTGAGTTTGCGGATCATGCGCGCGCCTCCAATTCAGTTGCGCAGGGGTGACAGCAATTGGTTTGGCAAAGACGGTACCATGCTACCAGCCCCCACGCTCATACGCGCGCAGCGATCACTTCATCGGCGAACCGCTCCATCTCCTCGAGTTGCGGGCTGCACTGCAACAAGAGCAGATCGACCCCCGCGCTGGCGAACTCGGCGACGCGCTCGGCAACTTGGTCCGGCGTGCCGGCGAGCCCAGCACGAAGCCCGCGATTCGAGACGGAATAATCCTGCAGACTCACTTGCTGTTCGAGTTTGGTGTTCGCAATCCAATCGCGATAGTTGTGATACCCCGGCGATCCGGCTGCGACGTTGGTGATACGATCGATCTCCTCTTTCACCTCGCGCTCGGAGTCGCGCACGATGGCGTACGCCGCCACGCCGAATTGCATCGGTGGCAGATCGACGCCGAGTGTTTCCGACGCCCGTTCTCTGCGGCGGCGCATGTCGGCGATCTTGGGCGCGATACGTTCGGGTGGATCACCGTGCATGACATACGCGTCGCATTGCTGCGCGATCATCGTCTTGGCGGCTTCCGACTCGCCGCCGGCGTAGATCGTCGGCCGTGGGCGACCGGGCCGAGACACGGGCTTCGGCTCGACGATGATGTCGTCATGATCGTAGAACCGGCCGTGATGGCTGAAGCGCGACTCGCGCCACGCGCCGTCAAGCACGTCGAGCCATTCGGTCGTCCGCGCGTACCGATCGTCGTGCTCGTCGAAGGCGGCGCCGAAACGACGCGCCTCGTCTCGCCACCAGGCCGACACGACATTGAGCGCGAGACGCCCGTCGGAGATGCGATCGATGTTGGCCGCCTGCTTGGCGAGAATCGCCGGTGGATGAAACGACGGGCGCACCGCGACCATGAGCTCGAGGCGGTGTGTTACCGCGGCGAGCGCGGCGGCCGTCGACCACGCGTCGAGAGACGGTGCGTCGATCCCTTTGATGTCGTTGAGCAGCAGCTCGGCGATGAGCGTGAGGTCATAGCCGATCTCTTCACTGCGCTGGGCAAGGCGTCGCACATAGTCCCACGACGCGGTCATTGCTTCGTCCTCGACGTTGCGCAGCCAGCCGCCGAAGACCGGGAGCCAGTAGCCGTACCTCATGGCAGCGCCGCGTGTGACGTTCGATCGTCGCCCACCACCGCCGTTTGGTGGCGTGTTTCGCGACCTCCGAGACCGCCGGCTCGATCGACCAGATAGTCGACGAACTGCCCCCAGGGATTGAAGCCGATCACGCTCTCGGGGTCGGCAACGAAATTGGACAACGCGTTGACGTCGTAGAAGTAGTGCTTGCCGTCGCGGTCGTCGACGAGGTATTCGATGCCGCCGACGTCCAGCCCGGCGCGCCGCGAGATCGCCTCGACTTGCTCGATGATCTCTTTTGGCGGCTCATATCCTTCCACGCGCAATCCGGTTTTGGGCGCATCGACGGCGCACGCGCCGCGCACGAGCTCGACGCCGGTCGTTGTCTGGCAGGCGTCGGCCGGGCACAGGTCGAATGAGCCGACCGCGGGATACACCTTGATCGCGTAGAGGTATTTTCCGCCAAGCGTCTCGACGCGCACGATGTGTCCGTCGCGCAGCGGCGCCGACTCCTGCACGAGCGCGACACCGTCGACACCGAGGTCGACCTCGCCGCGTGCCACCGCGCCTTCGAGCGCAGCCTCGGATTCGTAGCGAACGATTCCCGCGCCGCTCCCGCCGATGTTCGCCTTCACCAGCACTGGGTAGCGCAGGCCGCGAGCTGCTTCCACAGCGCGCGACGCATCGTTGATCGCGCGCGATCGCGGGTAAGGAAGTCCGAGCTCTTCCAGCAAATCGAGCTGCGACGTTTTCGAGAGCTCGAATGCGTAGACTTGCGATCCGTTCACCACGGGAATGCCGATGCGCTCCAGGTGACGCAGCCAGTGCAGCGTGTGGAACGTCGACTGGCGATGGCCGCGCAGATAGGCCGACGGGCTCGCGCGATTGACGACGAGCGAATAGGGCACGTCGTCTTCGGACGGGTCGAAGAGGTGCGCCGCGGCGTCGAGTCGAACGTACGACAACTCGCGCCGCTCGAGCTCAGTGAAGAGTGGCTTGAACCAGTCGGGGTGCTCGTGGTAGATCGCAATCGGTTGCATGGGCCGTCCGGGTTGAGGGTCGCAGTGGCGACGCTGCTCTGAAACCACTTCGGATCGGCCTGCGCTCGACAACAAAACAAAAGCGCTCCGATCCGGTGGGAGGATCGGAGCGCGTGTCGCGAATTGAAATCGCTGCTACATGCGAACGCCCAGAGCCTCGGTTGCCGGTTGGCAGCAGAGACAACACATACACATACAGCAGCACATGGTCTGGGCGGACGTCATACGTCAGAAGCTAGCGATGGGAGGAAGGGCGTCAATAGCGGCAAGCCGATCCGCGACGAGAAAGATCTTTGATGAGTAGATCGCCGGAGCGTCGCCAGATCGAGATTAGAACTTCGCCTCCAGGTACAAGTCGGCGCGGTATTGCTTGCGCGGATAGATCCCTCGCGCAACGTCGAATCGGAACAGGCCGTCGAGGAACGACACGCCGGCCCCCACTCCGCTCATCGGTCGCCCAACAGTACCCATCTTCGTTCGATCGCCGACCCATCCGAGATCTCCGAACACGGCCGGACGCACGCTCGCATCGGCCGAGCCGATCTCGGCGCGTGTCATCCAGAACGCGTTTCCGCTCTGCGCGGTGTCGGGAGATTGTCCGCGAATGGTTTGGGATCCGCCAAGATACCAACGGCGTTGCGGCGGCAGAGCGCCCACCGAGCTGCCGCCGGCGAGCGTCAGCGAGCCGGCAAGGCGGCCGAAGCCGTGCGATGCGGTGAGGTCGAGCGCGCCGCGCCCGTAGAGCGAATCACCGGACGCAGCCTCGACGCGAAGATCGGTCAGCACGCGCAACCCGCGCGGATCGAGTCCGTACTCGAGATTGATCCGCCCGCCCACGCCGCCGTACACGCCGCGTCGCGCCTCCAAATTCGCCGGGAAATCCGAGCCATTCACGGCGAAATTCGTCTTCACCGCGGCCGTGCGCTCCTGCTCGACGAACGCGCGCCACTCGACACGCGCACCGCCGAACGGCGTATCGCGCGACGACGTGAGCTCGGCGCCGCTGGCTCGATAGTAGAAACCTTCGTCGCGGCCGAACATCAGCGCCGAGAACGAGCTGCCGAAGCTCAGCGGATGTCCCCAGTCGCTCGCCGATACGAGATGGTTGTAACCCATCAGTGAAATCGATTTGCTCAGGTTCGTGCGCGTCGCGGTGAGCTCGACGTTCGGCTCCAGGTCCGCGAAGCCCAGGCGTCCGAGCGCCGTGACACTGTAGCCGCCGCCCAGCTGCTGCTCGGCGGAGGCGCCGACGGAGAATCCTTCGATGCGGTTGTAGCGCATGAGTGACGGGCCATACGAGATCGTTGGCGGAGGGAGCATCGACAGCCTGAATTGCAGTGGCGCCTGCGCGGTGAGTGACAGTGCCTCCGCCTTGAGTGCGTCGAGGTCTTTCGCGCCGAACAATTCTTCGCCCGGGTCGTAGATCGACCCCGGAAGATCCGGCGAGTTCTCGAGCTTCGAGACATCGCACGGCACCTTCATCGCGACCGGGAGCCGCGAATCGTAACGCGTCCCCATCGTGATCCGGACGTCGGACGTATCGCACTGCGAGGAATGCCGCTCGCGCGTCTTGAGGCCGCGCCGGATCGAATCGTTCGATGCTCGCATCCTGGCGCGTCTCTCCGCGCGAACGGAGTCGCGCCATTCGTCTCGCTGCTCGTCAGTGAGCGAATCGGGCATGCGCATTCGCGCCGGCACCTCGGCCACCTTGATCGGCGGCAAGCTGTCTTTTCCGTTCACGCTCGCATACTTGAAGCTTTCCTCCATCTTGAACGGCACGTGCATGAAGCTCACCTGCGCGCTGCCTTCGGCGAGACGCAATCGCGGAAGCCAGAATCGTCCTTCGTGCAGACTGTACTCCACCGCGATCGCCGACACTTCGGCTTTCATCGGCGTGATCATTGGTTTTACCCAGACCGGCACGTCGTCCATCGATTTCGGGTCATCCTCGGTCGCCACGGCCCAAATGTCCATCGGGACCGACAGGCGGTATGCTGCGCGAACGAGCTGCCCCGACTTCGTGTCGAACCAGAGGGAGCCGACGGCCAAGTTCCATTTCGGCTCGCGCGGGCGGACCTTGAGCTCGCGAAGCTGGATGACCGTTTGGTTGGGAAGTCTGAAGCTGATCGAGTCGCCGGTTTCGTACGTGTAATACGCCTCGGCACCGTCGGCGATCGGGTGCACGAGCTCGGTCTCGTCGACTTGGGCGCGCGCGACGTCGCTTCCGATCCAGAACGGCTCATACCCGGGGAAATACGGGATCGAGGCGTTCATGTCTGGGTCGTTCATGTCCTCCCGTATTTCGTCGTGCGCTTCTTTCGGCGCGACCGGAATGGCCGTTCGAGCGCCTCGCGCTTCGATCCAAACGCCGACGCCTTGTTGCCATCGAATGCGCGACGCGCTCTCATGACGGAACAACAGACGGTCGCGACCGATCTTCGAGAAGCCCAAGCCCGCGGAAATCCGCTGATAGGCCATGGCGTCGTAGGCCACGAGGGCGGAGTCCTGCGTGAGCCGCGCGGCCCGCGCGTGTACGAGAGTCGCTCTGGCGGTCTGGTCCTTGAACGCCGTGGCGAGGACCTCCGCGGTGACCGGACGGCGCACGCCCTGTCTGCGCCTGCGTCTTGCGTTGGTCGCCGACGAATCGACGACGCTGTCGCGCACCACGGGCTCGCGGCGCCGCGACCCCGGGACCTGCGCCTGAAAATTCAGCGCGAATGCGGCGCCGAGTAGGAGAAGCATTGAGGACCTCAGAGGGACAACGAACCGTGAAGACGATACGGCCGTCGCCCGGCTCCGGTTTCGGATCGGTGCGCATCACCCCGCTGGCGACGGCATGGGACGCGCGTCCTATTGCGCGCCGGCGTAATTGATCCGCAACCTTCGACTCACCTTCCGTCCGCGAATATCAGCGATGTCGCTCACGTATTCGATCGACGTCAATCGACGCTTGATCATCGTCCGCGCTCGGGGCGTGCTGACCGAAGCCGATGTTACTCGCGTTCGCGATCAGGTCCGGCGCGACCAGCGCTTCGACCCCGAGTTCGATCAGCTGTTCGACGTCAGCAACGTCGAAGACATCGCACTTTCGAAGGAAGGAATGGCGCGTCTGGCCGACACGTCTATCCTGGCGCCCGCCGTGCGGCGGGCATTCGTCGCCACGACGACCTTGCAGTACGGCATGGCGCGAATGTTCACCTCATTCGCGGAACGGCGGAATCACGTGACTCGGGTGTTTCGCCATCTCGACGAGGCAGAAGCTTGGCTCGCGCGGCCGGAGCAAGCCGACTGAGCATCGCCGACCTGCCGGTTATTGGATATCGGGTTTTCGCTTGGCCGCGTCGGGATCTCTCGTCCAGATCGCGATCAGGCCGCACATCGCATCCCGCGTCCTGAAGTCGGCCGGGATCTCCGACGCGCTCCTATACACTTCGATACCTTCGACCGAGAGCGGCGGAAAATCATCGACATTGCCGTTCGGATAGGGTTGGCCGTCGACGTACACCGATACCGCGCAATTCGTCTGACCGCTCGTGGACGCCGAACGCCGCATCTGTACGGGCTGCGGCTCGCCGGCCATGCGCTGGAGTACGTCGACGCCGGGGACGTACCGAAGCAACTCGCTCAGGCTAATCGGTTGGCGTCTCTCAATCTCGCTCCGGGTCACGAATGAACCAACACCGCGCGCCCGACGAACGTTGAACGGACCCATCTTCCCACGGGTCGGATCGGCCCTGACGAGCGCGGCCTGCAGCTCGACTGGGACCGCATTCAGCAGAAAGTCTACGGTTTGCGTCTCGCCGCTGACGATCACGACGCTGAGCGTCTCGGGCGCATAGCCGATTCGTCGCGCCATCAGACGCGTCGTTCCAGGCTCGATACCACCCAGCCGATAGTTGCCGGAATCATCGCTGGTGACATGCGCGACGCTGTCGGCCCTTCCAATGAGCCGCACGATCGTTTGACCCAAGCGCTGGCCCGCAGAATCGCGTACCGAACCGACGACGATGCCGGGACGAGACTGCGCGACGCCCAACGCTGGCCAGAGGAACAGCGCCGGCACGACGTGACTGAGAATGGAACTCGTTCGAAACACGCTTGCTCCCGCGCGACCCCGCTTTGCACGCTACGATCCGACGCGGCAACAGGCAAGAGGATGTAGCTTTCAGCCCGTCATGACCGCCGCGCCTCGTTCCAATCCGTCGACCGCGCTCTTCGTTCAGGACCTGCGCAAATTTTACGGCGACGTTCGTGCCGTGGACGGGGTGGACCTGTCCGTTGCCACCGGGGAATGCTTTGGGCTGCTGGGCCCAAATGGCGCCGGCAAGACGACGACCATCGAAATCTGCGAAGGCCTGCTCGCGCCGGACTCCGGCCGCGTCGAATTGCTGGGCCTCCGATGGCGACATCATGATCGCGAGCTCCGCGAGCGACTCGGCATTCAGCTTCAAGAAACACAGCTCGGTGAAAAGCTGACGGTCGAAGAAACCGTCCGGTTGTTTCGCAGCTTCTACACGCGCGGCCGCACTGTGTCCGACGTGATCGGGCTCGTTCAGCTCGAGGAAAAACGGGCAGCGCGGGTCGGCAAGCTGTCGGGCGGACAAAAGCAGCGGCTGGCACTCGCCTGCGCGATCGTCGGCGATCCCGACCTACTGTTTCTCGACGAGCCCACGACCGGGCTCGATCCGCAGTCCCGACGCCAGCTCTGGGACCTCATCACCGAGTTCAAGGCGCTCGGCCGAACGATCATGCTGACGACGCACTATATGGACGAGGCCGAGATCCTGTGCGATCGCGTGGCGATCGTCGATCACGGCAAGGTGATCGCGCTCGGGACGCCGTTGGAGCTCATCAGGTCGTTGGGTGCCGAGCACGTGATCGAGTTCTCGCTTGCGCCGGCGTCGTCACCGATCCAGGACGCGACACTCCGCTCGATCGACGGAGTGCGCACGGCGCGAACTTTGGCCGGCGGGTATGAGTTGCAGGTCGGCGCGCTGCACCGGACCGTGCCGGCATTACTGTCGCTCTTGGCGCAGCGCAACCTCGAGCTCGCGAACCTCACGACGCACTCTGCCACCCTCGAGGATGTCTTCGTGTCACTCACCGGGAGACAATTGCGGAATGAGTGACAGCTCGTTGTGGCAGCTCATTACGGTTCGCTTCAAGGAATACACGCGCGAGCCCGAGGCGCTCTTCTGGTCTTTTGGGTTTCCGATCTTGTTGGCAATCGGCCTCGGCATTGCCTTTCGCGCCAAGCCGGCCGACGTCGTGCACGTTGCCGTGGCGAACACGGGTCCACGTGGCAAGCCATTGGCCGACGCCGTGCGCCGCGATCCCGGGCTTGCCGTCGAGCTGCTGTCGCCCGACAGCGCCGCGACGGCGCTCCGCACCGGCCGTGTGGCGCTCGTGGTCGCACCCGACGGTGTAGACGGCGTGCAATACCATTACGACGACACGCGCCCCGACGCTCGCACCGCGCGACTCATGGTGAACGATGCCGTGCAACGCGGCGCCGGCCGTGGCGACGTACTCCCCACCGTCGAGCAGCACGTGCGTGAGCGCGGCTCACGATACATCGACTTCGTCGTGCCGGGGCTGCTCGGCATGACGATCATGGGCGGCGGCATTTGGGGGCTTGGGTATTCGATCGTGGATCAGCGTCGGAAGAACTTGCTCAAGCGCCTCGTCGCCACACCGATGTCGCGCGCGGAGTACTTGGCGTCGTACGTCATTTCGCGACTCGTCATGCTGACGATCGAGGTCACAGTGCTGCTCGGCGCCTCGGTCGCGCTGTTCGGCGTTCCAATGCGGGGCTCTTGGCTTTCGATCGCCACGATCATCGTCGTGAGCGCGCTGGCGTTCGGCGGTTTCGGATTGCTCATCGCGTCGCGTTCCAAAACGATCGAGGGAGTGTCTGGCCTCATGAATCTCTCGATGCTGCCGATGTGGGTGTTGTCGGGCGTCTTCTTCTCATCGGAGAATTTTCCGCGCGCCGTACAGCCGTTCATCAAGGCACTTCCACTCACCGCGACGAACGACGCCTTGCGCGCCAACATGCTGCGTGGTGAAGCGCTGATGACGCTGTGGCCGCAGATGGCGGTGCTGGGAATTTGGATGATCGTGTGCTTCGTCGTGGCACTGAGGATCTTCCGTTGGCGATGACGGCTGGTGACGCCGCATGAGCGGTGACCTGTCGCGGGACGAACTGGTCGAGCAAGGACGCGCCGTGCTCGATTGGATCGCCGAGTACCTCGAGCATCCGGAGCAGTATCCGGTGCTCTCGCAGGTGCGACCGGGCGAAATTCGGGCGTCGCTGCCCGCGGCGCCGCCACGAGACGCCGAGCCGCTCGAGCGCATTCTGGCGGACTTCGAGGCGAAGATCGTTCCCGGCATCACCCACTGGAATCATCCCGCCTTTTTTGGATACTTCGCGACGTCATCGTCCGTACCAGCCATTCTCGCCGAGATGCTCGTTGCGACGCTCGACGTGAAGGCGATGTTGTGGAAGACGTCGCCGGCCGCCACGGAGCTCGAGCAACTCACGACGGACTGGCTGCGCCAAATGCTCGGCTTGCGCGACGGGTGGTTTGGCATCACCACCGATACGGCATCGATCTCGTCGATGCTCGCCCTTGCCGCGGCGCGCGAGGCGCGCCCGGAGCTCGCGATCCGCGAGCGGGGCATGGCGGGACGCGCCGATCTTCCGCGGCTCCGAGTCTACGCGTCGGAGCACGTGCATTCGTCGGTCGACAAGGGAGCGCTCGCGCTCGGTATTGGTCTCGAGAACGTCGTGAAGATCGAGACCGATGCGGAGTTTCGCATGCGACCCGCCGCTCTCAGCGCCACGATCGCGGCAGATCGGGCGCTCGGCTATCTCCCGCTCGCGTGCGTCGCGACCGTGGGGACGACGAGCGCGTCGAGCATCGATCCGGTTCCTGCGATCGCCGAGATTTGTCATCACGAGGGCGTGTGGCTCCACGTCGATGGCGCGTACGGTGGCATGCTGGCGATCGTCCCCGAGTACCGCTTCATCTTGGACGGCGTCGAAGGCGCGGATTCACTCGTCGTCAATCCGCACAAATGGCTGTTCACGCCGGCCGAGTGTTCGGCACTGTTCATCAAACGGCCGGAAGTGCTCAAGCGCGCGTTTTCGCTGGTGCCCGAGTATCTGTTCACGCGCGAGCAGGACGAGGTCGTGAACTACATGGACTACGGCGTGCAGCTCGGCCGCCGATTTCGCGCCCTCAAGCTGTGGATGATCATCCGCGGCTTTGGTACCGATGGCTTGGCCGATCGACTGCGCGAGCATTGCGCGCTAGCGCAGCAATTCGCCCGGTGGGTCAAGTCGAGCGACGACTGGGAACTCATGGCGCCCGTTCCCTTCTCTCTCGTCTGCTTTCGCTACGCGCCTCGCGGTAAGAGCGATCCCGAACGCGACCAAAGCAACGAGGCGATCATGCACGCGGTGAACGCCGGCGGAGACGTGTTCCTCTCGCACACCAAGCTGCACGGCCGCTTCACACTGCGTCTTGCAATTGGAAATCTTCGCACCGAGGAGCGACACGTCGCACTGGCGTGGCAGCGGCTGCGAGAGGCGGCGGAACGGCTGAACCGTGGAACCTAGACGGTGGAACGGTGGAACGGCCGCTCGCTGGCGCTCGCTTGAACGGTGGAACGTGACCGCAGTTCCGTTCCACCGTTCTACCGTTCTACCGTTACTCGTGCGCCGCCAGCTTCGCCGAATACAAGTCCGGGAACTCCTTTTTCAGATTCGCCACTTTGGGCGCGTCGTTGATTCGGATATACAAATCGTCCGGATGCAGCTCGGCATAATTCTGATGATACGCCTCGGCCACGTAGAAGGCCTTGAGCGGCGCGACCTGCGTGACGATCGGCTTCGAGAACGCGTGCGATTTGGTCAGCTGGTCGATGTAGGCTTCCGCCGTCTTCTTCTGATCTTCACTCGTGTAGAAGAGCGCCGAGCGATACTGCGGCCCCGTGTCCGGCCCCTGGCGATTCAATTGCGTGGGGTCGTGCGCAACGGAGAAGAACACGTGCAGGAGTTGTCCGTACGTGACTTGGGACGGATCGAACACCACGCGCACCGACTCGGCGTGTCCGGTGCTGCCCGAGCTCACGTCCTCGTACGACGGGTGATCGAACGTGCCGCCCGAATAGCCAGACGTCGCGCTGACCACGCCTTTGATGTGCTGGAATACGGATTGAATTCCCCAAAAACATCCGCCGGCGAACACCGCGGTCTCCGTCTTCGCGTTTGACACGACCTCGTCGCGCGCGGGGGCCGGGAGCGACACGGGACCACGCATGGCCGCAGTGAGACGCGAGGCGAACACGAGACCAGCTACGACCAAGAGACCACCGAACACGGCATTGCCGCGATTGACGCTGCGCATCATCTCTCCATTCCCCCAGTTCGAAATCTTCGTCAGCCCTGTCCGCTCGGTCGCTCGGCTTTGGGAAACTCAGCCGTGTCGCCTGACGATAGCACCTCGACCACCTCTTCCTCGACGTGGCGCTTGCGCATCACCCAGAACGTAATGGCCACACCTAATACGATGAGACCGACCAAATGGTTCTCATATCGGCGAACATGGCCGAGCACGATCAGAGTCGTTCGGCCAAAACCCCAGCCGATCAGGGTGAAGATGAACGACCACGAGAGAGCGCTGATCGCGGAGCCGATCAGGTAGATCGGCAACGAGAGCCTGGCGGCCCCGCAAGCAATCGGGAGCGTGAGCCGCAGGCCGTATGCCCAGCGTACCGCGATCGACGCACGCCACGGATGCCGCCGCACGATCTTGAGCGTCCGCAGCATCCATTTGCGCAGCGACGGCCAGCGTTTTCTTGCCCAATGACCCCGCCACCGTCCCACGTAATACAACCCGAGATCGGCAACCCACGTTCCGCCCGCGACCCATATGCCCACGGCGGTCAGGCGCAGATAGCGATCGTGCGCCGCGAGCCCACCGATGATCGGTGTCGCTTCCTCGGTGATGATGCCCGTCGCCGCCAGCGTGATGTACGCCCATAAGCGGTGGAGGGCAGCAACCGCGTGCGGATGCCTCGTTGCAGCCTGCAGTAGCCCGAGAATGGTCGTCGCTCCGATTACGTGAGGCCTATCAGGGCGACGCCGAGACCGCTGTGCAGCTCGCGTCGAGGTGGGCGCGGAATTCTCTGAACAGGCGCATCGTGATCGGACCGGGCGTGCCGGCGCCGACCGGCTCATCGTTCACGCGCACTATCGGCATGACATCGGCCGTCGTTCCAGCCAGGAAACACTCGTCGAGGCGCGCAATGTCATGTTCGGTGAACGCCTCCTCGCGCACCGGAATTGTCAGTGCGCGCGCAATCTCGAGCACCACGGCTCGCGTGATTCCCGGGAGAATGAGATTGCCGAGCGGATGCGTACGAATTTCGCCGTCGAGCACGCCGAGGACGTTGGCGTGCGACCCCTCGGTGACGAAGCCATCGCGAATCATGATCGCTTCCATCGCGCCGCATTCGGCGGCGGCCTGCTTGGCCATCACGTTCGGCAGGAGCTGAATCGTCTTGATGTCGCAACGCAGCCAGCGAATGTCCGGCGCGGTGATTGCGCTCGCGCCGCGCACGCGTAGATCGTTCGGCGGCGCGAATCGGTTCGCCATCGCGAAGACCGTCGGCGGCGTACCGGCGGGGGGAAATGCGTGCGTCCGCGGCGCAGCGCCTCTCGTGACCTCGACGTAGAGGGTGGCTTCGCCTTCGAGCAGGCCGGATTCGGCCAGCAGACGCTCGGCGACCTCGTCGAGCACGTTGCGACGGACGATGTCGGGTTCGGTAATCCGAAGCTCGTGAAGTCCATACGCCAAACGGGCGAGATGCCGGTCGGTCTCGAACAGACGGCCGTTGACCGCACGCCAAACCTCATAGACCCCATCGCCGAAGATGAAGCCGCGGTCTTCGACCGGGATCGTCGCGGCGGACCGCGGAAGGTACTGGCCGTTGAGGTATGCGAGCACGTCGTGGCGGCGAGTGGTGGGTTGGAGTGGAAGGTAATAGTTGCGGCGGAAGCCCGGACAGGGAGAAGGTGGTCCCCCTCCGCATATTATCGGTTCACCTGCGCCCCCAACCCTTACCCGCCAACTGATGGAACTCGTTTGGCCAGCGGCGAACTACTTGCCGAGTTACACGCATGCGCTCGAGCAAGGTTGGTCACCGGACAATCTCCGTCCCGAAGCGGCACGCGAGGCGCTCGACCAAATCGCGCGCGACCCCGGTCGATTTCTCGCCCAACAGGTCGACCGCGAGGGGAGCGGGCCGCCGATTCGCTTGCCTGACGGTCGGGCGGTTCCTCGACTTCCCGGATATCACAAGTGGATGTGGGACGGCGAGTTCTGCGGTGAAATCGGTTTTCGTTGGCAGCCCGGGACGACC
>DASVYG010000080.1:0-51213 GCA_036392315.1 Gemmatimonadaceae bacterium | reverse complement strand
GATCTGAGGACGCACATGCGATCCCGTCTCGCCTTCGTCGCCACCATCGCTGCCGCGACCTCCGCACTCGCGCAACAACGCGCAATCACCAGCGCCGATTACGCGCGCGCCGAGCGATACATGGCGTACAACACGACCCCGTTGGTTTTCGGAACCGGTGTTCGACCAACCTGGCTCCCCAACGAGCGCTTCTGGTACAGAAATGTCACGCCGAGCGGTGTCGAGTTCATCGTCGTCGATCCGAGCAAGAAGACGCGAACGAACCTGCTCGCCGAGCCGGCGCTGGCCGGTGCCATCGCATCGGCGACACAAGCGACGCCCGAAGCGATCCGTCAATCGAGCACGCAGTTCGAGTTCATGCCCGACGGTCGCATGATCAGGGTGACCGTGGGCGAGCGCACGGTGACCTGCGACGTCGAGACCTCGAGATGCGACGCGGCGATCGATGACCGAGAGCGTGCCGCGGAGGGAGGGCGTGGTGGTCGCGGCGGTCGGGGCGGCGGACGCGGTGGTCGTGGCGCGACTCGGCCTCCGGAGACGATGTCGCCCGACGGCAAGCGCGCGGCGTTCATTCGCGATTGGAATCTCTGGATGCGCGACGTCGCCTCGAATCGCGAAGTGCAATTGACGCACGACGGCGTCAAGGATTTCGGCTACGCGACGGACAACGCCGGTTGGACGAACAGCGATCGCGCGATTCTGGTTTGGTCGCCCGACTCCAAGAAGATCGCCACGTTCCAGCAGGATCAACGCAACGTCGGCGAGATGTATCTCGTCAACACACAGGTCGGTCATCCCGAGCTGCGCGCGTGGAAGTATCCCCTCCCCGGCGACGGCATCATTCCGACGATCCAGCGCGTGATCATCGACGTGAGCGGCGACGCGCCGCGCGTCGTGCGCCTACAGATGCCGCCCGATCAGCATCGCTCGACGCTCTGCGACCACATCGCCTGTCGCGGCGGCGATTGGGCCGACGTGGAGTGGTATCCCGACGGCTCGCATCTCGCCTTCGTCTCAACCTCGCGTGATCACAAGCACGAGGTGCTGCGCGTGGCCGACGCCGCGACCGGCGCCATCCGCGACGTGCTCGAGGAAACGGTTGCCACGCAATTCGAGTCAGGCAACGGCCGAGTGAATTGGCATGTGCTCCCCGCGTCGAACGAAGTGATCTGGTTCTCCGAGCGCGACAATTGGGGACAGCTCTATCTCTACGACCTCACCACGGGAAAGCTCAAGCATCAGATCACGGCCGGTGAGGGCAACGTCACGCAGCTCCTGCGCATCGACGAAAAGACGCACACGCTGTATTTCCAGGGTGTCGGTAAGGAATCGGGTCGCGATCCGTACTTCCGGCACTTTTACAGAATCGGAATGGACGGCAAGGGACTGACGCTCCTCACGCCGGAGGACGCCGATCACGACGTGTCGCTGTCGCCGTCGGGCCGGTACTTCGTCGACTCGTATTCGCGACCCGACGTGCCGCCAACGTCCGTCGTACGCGACGCGGGCGGGAAAGTGGTGATCGCGCTCGAGAAAGCCGACATCTCGCGACTCCTCGCCACCGGATGGAAACCGCCGGTGCCGATCACCGTCAAAGCACGCGACGGAAAGACCGATCTGTACGGTCTCATGTACGTGCCGACGGCGCTCGATTCGGCCAAGAAGTATCCGATCATCAACCACATCTATCCCGGCCCGCAAACCGGGTCGGTAGGCGGTCGATCGTTCTCGCCCGCGCGCGGCGACGCGCAAGCGCTCGCCGAGTTGGGGTTCGTCGTCGTCGAGATCGATGGCATGGGAACGCCCTGGCGATCGAAGGCCTTCCACGATTTCTACTACGCGAACATGGGCGACAACACCCTGCCCGATCAGATCGCCGGTATGAAGGAGTTGGCGCAGCGATACAAGTGGATCGACATCGACCGCGCGGCAATCTACGGTCATTCCGGAGGCGGCTTCGCCACCGCTGACGCCATGTTCCGGTATCCCGACTTCTTCAAGGTCGGCATCTCCGAGTCGGGCAACCACGACAACCGCGAATACGAAGACGATTGGGGCGAGCGATACCAAGGCCTGGAGCAGCGAACGGCCGACGGCCATTCGAACTACGACGATCAGGCGAACCAGAACCTCGCCAAGAATCTCAAAGGCAAGCTCCTGCTCGCGCACGGCACGATGGACAACAACGTGCCGCCCACCAACACGCTGCTCGTGGTCGATGCGCTCATCAAAGCGAACAAGGATTTCGATTTGCTCATGCTGCCCAACCAGCCGCACGGCTACGGCAACGAATCGAACTACATGACGCGCCGGCGCTGGGACTACTTCGTCAAGAACCTGCTGGGCGTCGACCCGCCCAAGGAGTACGAATTGGGACCGAAATCCGCATCCGGGCGCGTGACGCCCTAGGCTTCCGGTTTGCGCGGCGGCGTGAGGAGAGGGATCCGCTCGCCGTCCCGTGAATATTGAATGAGGCTCGCCAAGCGTCGCGCGCGGGTCTCGGGCCGTTTGGCGCTCACGACCCAATGGGTGGACGTGCGCTGATACCATGGGGCCTGGGCGCGGTAAAACGCCCAGGCCTTTTTGTCGGCCTTGAACAGCGCCGCCGAGTCGGCGTCGAGCTCCGCCGTGGCGCGCTCGTAGGCGTAGATGGCCGATCGTTGCTCGTCGCGCTTGGCGAACGCCGCGAGCCCCGCCTCCGTCATGCGGCCCGCCGCCGTGAGCTCTCCCACTCGGCGGATGTTCACGGCACTCCAAATACTCCTCGGCTTTCGCGGCGTGAAGCGAATGGTGTAGCTGTCGGCATCCAGCGCGCGTCGAATGCCGTCGATCCAACCGAACGCCAACGCCTCGTCGAGGGCTTCTTGATAGGTAATACCCGTCTTCTTCGATCCTTTCTTGTGGAAGCCGACGAGGAGCTCCGTGCCGCTGCGATGATGGTGCTCGAGCCACGCACGAAGCTCGGCACCCGATTTGAAGAAGGTTGGTCCCATGGCGGTGTGGGTTGTAGTATCTCTCGTCCGCTGCATCAAGTCAGACCGAAAACCGCGTTTCTGGAGCTTTGATGATTCGTCGACGTGTCTTCGCGCCGCTCATAATAGTCGCCATCCTTGTCGGGAGGCCGCTGTCGGCCCAGGCGCGACCCCAAGCACCCGAGCGTGCCATTCGTCGCGACATCCCGCTCACGAACATGATCCGCCGCGCCTTCGCGGCCGGAACGCGCGACTCGACGGGTCGCCCCGGACGCAACTACTGGCAGCTGTGGATGGATTATACGATCGCCGCGCGGCTCGACCCCGCAACCTCGACCCTCTCTGGGCGCGAAACGATCAAACTGCACAACGCGAGCGATTCGGCGTTGTCGTCGATTCAGATGCGGCTCGATCAAAACATCTTTCGCCCTGACGTCCCGCGCGGCACCTCGGTGCCTGCAGAGAATCACGAAGGATTCGTGATCACGCGCCTCGCCGTGAACGGCGCCGACATCGAGATGAATGCCGCGCCGACCGGCCGAAGCCCCCGCGGTGCGACGGGATCTGCTCCGTTCGTCAGCGGACTGCATACGACGTCGGCTCGCATCGGCCTGGCGTCGCCCATCGCGCCGAAGACGACGGCGACCATCGACGTCGAATGGCACTACAGGCTCGCCGGGGGCGCCGGCTCGGGCCACCGCATGACCTATCGTTGGGGCGACACCCTCTATCAGGTGGCGCAGTGGTACCCGCGCGTCGCGGTCTACGACGACCTGCGCGGCTGGGACACCGACCCGTACCTCGGCCCATCAGAGTTTTATAACAACTTCGGCCGGTTCGACGTCACGCTCGACGTCCCCGCGGGGTGGATCATCGGCGCCACCGGCGTCCTGCGCAATCCGCAGGATGTCCTCACACCGACGGCGCGAGAACGATTATCGCACGTGCTCGACTCGGACTCGACGCGCGTCATCGTCGGTCCCGCCGAGTCGGGACCGGGACGCTCGACCGTCAACGGCGATCGTCTCACCTGGCACTTCGTCGCCGACACGGTCAACGATTTCGCGTGGGCAACCGCCAAGAGCTTTGTGTGGGAAGCCACGCGCGCCACCATCCCGGGGCGCGGCGCCATCCCCGTCAACATCTATCACCTGCGCGGTCGTGCGCCACAGTTCGCGCGGTCCGGCCCGATTCTTCGACACGCCCTGGAGTTCTACTCCGCGCTCTGGATTCCAGACGCATTCCCGCAGCACACGATGGTCGATGGCCCCGACAACGGCATGGAATATCCCATGTTGGTCATGTCCAACGACGGACCGGCCGACCACGAGACGGGCCACCAATGGTGGCCGATGACGGTCAGCAACAACGAGACGTGGTACGGCTGGATGGACGAAGGCTTCAATCAGTACATGAACATCCTGTCGGGCGCCGACGCCGCGCACCGCCCACCGAACCTCGACGGGCTCGGTCAATCCTACGGGAACGTGAGCGGCGACGAGCACGAGGCGCCGCTCATGTGGGACGCCAACTACGGCGGCCCGCTCTACGGATTCCAAGCGTACAGCAAGACGCCGCTCATGCTGTCGATGCTCGGCGGAATCGTCGGCGATAGCGCCGTCTGGCGCGCGCACCGCGAATACGCTAAAGCCTGGCGGTTCAAACATCCCTCGCCGTGGGATTACGCGTTCTTCATGAGCAACGCGTTGCGTCAAGACCTTGGCTGGTTTTGGTACTATTGGCTATTCACTACCGAATCGGTCGACGGATCGATCGAGAAGGTCGTGACGAACGGGTCGCACACGCTCGTCACCGTGCGAGAGGACGGCCAGATGCCGTCGCCCGTCGTACTCCGAGTGGTCCTCGCGGCGAGCGGGCCGGCGATCAAGCCGATGCCCAACAGCGTCGTCGCCGGCGATACGGCCACCGTGACCTATCCGGTCGACGTGTGGTTTGCCGGCAGCAAGACGTTCACCGCCGATCTGGATTTCGGCGGGCGGTCGATCGAGCAGATCACGCTCGATCCGCATTGCCGATTCCCCGACCGAAATCCGAGTGACAACGTGTGGCCGCGCAAGACGGCCACGCCCTCGGCGCCCGGTTCCGCGCGGGGCGGAGCGGCCTGCGCTAGCTGAGCGCCGCATGGCGACGCCCATCGAAGATTACGCGATCATCGGCGATTGCGAGACGGCCGCGCTCGTGTCGCGCGCCGGGTCCATCGACTGGCTCTGCTGGCCACGGTTCGATTCCCCGGCGTGCTTCGCCGCGCTCCTCGGCGGGCCCGAACATGGGCGATGGAGTCTCGCCCCCGCCGACGCGAACGCGCGCGTCACCCGTCACTATCGCGACGACACGATGATTCTCGAGACGGAGTTCGAGACGGACGAGGGCGTCGTCGCCGTCGTGGACTTCATGCCATTGCGCGACGGCAAGTCGAACATCGTGCGCACAGTTGTCGGCAAGCGTGGACGCGTCGCCATGCGAACGCACATCGTGCTTCGATTCGATTACGGCGCCATCATCCCCTGGGTGAGTCGTCTCGAGGACGGCGCCCTGCGCGCGATCGCCGGACCGGATATGATCGTGATTCGCACCGACGTCACATTGCGAGGCGAAGGATTCACGACGGTCGGTGAGTTCACAATCGGCGAAGGGGAGCGTACGTCGTTCGTCATGACGTGGGGGCCGTCGCATCTCGAACCACCGAAGACGGTCGATCCCGTCAAGGCGCTCGAAGTCACGGAACGATTCTGGACGAACTGGGCGTCGCAATGCACCTACCGCGGCAAGTGGCGCGACGCGGTCATTCGTTCCCTGCTCACGCTCAAGGCGCTGACCTTCCATCCGACCGGCGGGATCGTCGCCGCGCCGACGACGTCGCTGCCCGAGCAGGTGGGCGGCGTGCGCAACTGGGACTACCGCTACTGCTGGCTGCGCGACGCAACATTGACGCTCCTCTCGCTGATGGACGGCGGATACTTCCGAGAAGCCGCTGCCTGGCGCGACTGGCTTCTCCGCGCCGCGGCGGGCAGCCCCGATCAGGTGCAGATCATGTATGGACTCGGCGGCGAGCGATTGTTGCGCGAGTGGGAGATTCCCTGGCTTCCCGGCTATGAAAACTCGAAACCGGTTCGCGTGGGGAACGCGGCACACGAGCAGCTTCAGCTCGATGTCTACGGCGAAGTCATGGACGCGCTACATCAGGCGCGTCTCGGAAAGATTCCCGAAAGCGCCGACGCCTGGGCACTCGAGAGGGCGTTGGTAAAACGCCTCGAGAAAATCTGGAATCAGCCGGACCAGGGCATCTGGGAGACTCGCGGCCGGCCGCAACACTTTACGCACTCGAAGGTCATGGCGTGGGTTGCGATCGATCGCGCCGTGAAGAGCGCCGAACAGTTCAATCTCGACGGCCCGCTCGACCACTGGCGCGAGTTGCGCGACCACATCCACGCCGACATCTGTGCAAAGGCCTACGACCCGGAGCTGAACGCGTTCGTCCAGGCGTATGGCTCCAAGCTGGTCGATGCCAGTGTGCTCCTCATACCGCTCGTCGGCTTCCTTCCCGTGTCGGATCCTCGGGTTCGCGGCACGGTTGCCGCGATCGAACAACGTCTCGTCGTCGACGGGTTCGTGCTCCGCTACGACAGCGCCGCGACCGACGACGGCTTGCCTGAGGGCGAAGGAGCATTTCTCGCCTGCAGCTTCTGGCTGGCCGACAACTACCTGTTGCTTGGCCGTCAGGACGACGCGCTGCGCGTCTTCGAGCGCCTCCTCGATCTGCGAAACGATGTTGGACTGCTCTCGGAAGAGTACGACCCGGCGCTCAAGCGTCAGGTCGGCAATTTTCCGCAAGCATTCTCTCATATCGCGCTGCTCAGCACCGCGTTCAACCTCGGCCACGCGCAGCGGCAGAACGCACCGCGGCCGGTCGAGCAACGCGGGAAAGACGGCGACGCGAGTTGCTGAACGAATCGGTCCGGATGGGTGTTTGTGCCGTAGCGCACAAACACTTTGACGCGCGCTCGCTATCGTAACACCACCGCTTGTCACTCCCTGAGCGGCCAGTATGTTCAAGCAGAATGGCCGTCCCCGCACCCGTGTCCGACGCACCCCGTCGCACGCTGTCGCTCGAGTGGAAACTTCCGCTCGTCATGACCTGCGGCATTGCCGCGGCCCTCGCCGTGTTGTTGCTATCGGCGTTTTTCGTGCTCAGGGCCCGAGCCGAGACAATTTGGCGTGATCGGCTCGGACACGCGATTCATGAGATCGCGCGCGACATCGACAGCTCGCTTGCCCAGCCGCGAGCGCTGTTCGAGGAGATAGCGCGCGACGAGTCGGTACGGCGGGTGGCGATCGACGCGCAAGAGTCGGACGCCGCGAGCCGCGACCTCCCTGCGGCACGCGCCGCCCTCGTGCGACTCGTCACGGGTGGTGACACGGCGCGGCCGGTCGAGCTCTGGAGCGCGCGCGGACGACGCATCCTCGTCGTTGGCCCCGAATTGCCCGCCGAAGATCGATTTTCCAGAATCATCACCGGGGCGGGCCCCGAGGCGTCCGAGGTCGTGCGGTTCTCTCCCCTCGAGGAGAGCGGCAAACGCATCTGGTTCTGGGCCATCGCGCCGGTTGTCGTCGACGGATCTCGGGTCGGCTTCGTTCTCCAGCCGCGGTACGTGGGCGGACAGCGCGCGTACCTTCGCACAGTGCGCGAATTCATGCACGAGGACGTCGACCTCTACCTGCGAAATGCCGACGGCTCCGTGTGGGTCTCCGCTCCCGATGTCTCGACGCCGCCGCCGGCCCGACGCGACAGTTCGTCGCGCGGCGTCGTGGATATTCGCGCCAACTCCGAGAGAATGCTCACCGAAGAGGCCCAAGTCGGGGGAGCGCCTTGGGTCGCGGTCGTCGAGGCATCGGAAGGCGCGATCATGGGACCGCGCGTGTATAGCGCCATCCGCCTCCTCGCCGGACTCAGTGCCCTCGTCGTCCTCGTGGGCGCTGTTCTTTCCTGGATCGTCGGCCGACGGATCACACGTCCCCTCGTCCAGCTCGCCGGCGCGGCCGAGTCGGTCTCGCGCGGGACGTATCATCGCGTCCCCGTCGACCGATCGGACGAGATCGGCCGACTGGCGGCGAGCTTCGATGCGATGGCTCGAGAGATGGTCGCCGCGCGACGCGAGCTCGAGCGGAGAGCCAGCGACGCCGACACCGCGCGTCAAGAAGCCGAAGAAGCCAATCGATCCAAGAGCGACTTCTTGGCCATGATGAGCCACGAGCTCCGCACTCCGCTCAACGCCATCGGCGGCTACGCACAGCTGCTGACCATGGGCATTCATGGCCCGCTGAACGAAAGCCAACTGAACGCACTCGAGCGAATCGACCGAAACCAGACCCATCTGCTCACGCTCATCACCGACCTCTTGAGCTTCGCCCGAATCGACGCCGGTCGCGTTCAGTACGACATCCAGGATGTTCCGCTCAACGAGTCGCTCGCGAACCTCGAACCGCTCATCTCGCCGCAACTGCAGTCACGCGACTTGAACTTCACGTATCGTCCGTGTCCCCCGGCGGTCCGTGTTCGCGCCGACGGCGATCGACTGTCGCAGATTCTGGTCAACCTCCTCGGCAACGCGATCAAATACACGCCCGACGGAGGCACCGTCTCGTTGAGCTGCGACTTCGACGAGACGACCGTGCGCGTCCACGTGCACGACACCGGTCGCGGAATTCCCGCCGATAGGCTGACATACATCTTCGAGCCATTCGTCCAGGGCGAGCGCGCGCTCAACCGACCGAATGAGGGCGTCGGGCTGGGTCTCGCCATCAGTCGCGAGCTCGCGCTCGCCATGCACGGCGAGCTGACCGTGTCGAGCGAGCTCGGTCGCGGCTCTACGTTCACGCTCTCATTGCCGCGCGCCGTCGGGCCCGGCGCGTCGGCCGTCAGCGGGTCCGCCATCGAGCCGCGCGCCGAGGCCACGGTCTAGACTCGCCGTTTGGACGCGATTCGGACACGGCCGTTTGACTGCGTCACGCGCGAGCGCCATCTTCGGCGCCATATTCCTCTCCCTAGTCAACATGTTGCGCGCGTTGTGCCCAGCGTGCCTGGCGCTCATTCTGGCGTCGATCGGCGCGGCGCGTCCCTCGTACCTCGCGGCTCAGACGCGAAGCCGAGTGATTCTCCTCGGCACCGGCACGCCCAACGCCGATCCCACGCGCTCAGGACCCGCTCTGGCGATCGTTGTCGACAGCAACGTGTACATCGTGGACGCGGGCCCCGGGATCGTGCGACGCGCTGCGGCGGCGAAGATCCCGATGCCGCGCCTCCGCATCGCGTTTCTCACCCATTTGCATTCCGATCACACGCTCGGCCTTCCCGATCTCATGTTCTCGCCCTGGGTGCTCGGCCGAATCGTGCCGCTCGACGTCTACGGACCACCGGGAACGGTCGCGATGGTCGACCACCTTCAGGCGGCGTACGCGGAAGACATCGAGATTCGCCTGCACGGTGGCGAACCGTCGAACAAGACCGGTTATGGCGGCAAAGGCCACGACATGCCCGCAGGCGTTGTCTACCGCGATAGCCTCGTCACCGTGACGGCGTTCGAGGTTTCACACGGGAAATGGCCACATGCGTACGGTTATCGCTTTCAGACGCCCGATCGCACCATCGTCGTCTCGGGTGATACGTCGCCGAGTGACGCCGTCGCCAACGCCTGCAACGGCTGCGACGTGCTCGTGCACGAGATCATCTCGTCGGAATCATTGAAAGCCCGCACGGCGGATTGGCAAGCGTATCATCGCGCGTATCACACGCCCGGCTACGAGCTCGGAGAGGTTGCGGCCAAAGCTCGACCGAAGCTGTTGGTGCTGTATCATCAGATCCCGCCCGGTGTCGCCGACGACGAGTTGCTGCGGGAGGTTCACACGCACTACTCCGGCGTCGTGGTCTCGGGCAAAGACCTCGGCGTCTACTGAATTCGCGCGATCCCGTTCCCCGGCGTCGGAAACCGCACGAAGACTTCAGGATCGTGGCCCGGAACGATCAGGCGCGGATCGGAGGCAAGCGTCACCATGCGCGCCTGCGTTCTCAAGTTCGACGCCGAGTCGAGCGTCTGCGCGATCGGAACGTGGCGCGCGAGATTTTCATAGAGGTACATGTTGTCCGACGCCACCACGACGGTGCTCGATGCCGTGCGCACGGTCGCGAACTGTGACGCGAAGGTGTGCTTGCCGCCCGTGTACACGGTGATTCCCGGAATGATCTCCTTGGCGTCGCCGTCCACGAGCGTGACGCGTCCATCGCGAGCGGCTTGCGCCAAGAGCTTCGCGTCCCCCGCGTCGATCGATCGGTTCTTCACCGTCCCAGCGGAGTCGAGATAGTAGTCGAACTCTTCGCGCTGGATCCAGATCCGCGCCTTGGGAAACAGATCGATCCCGTCGAGATGATCCCAGTGGATGTGCGAGATGATGACGTCGGTGACTTGCTCTGGTTTGACCCCAGCTCCGGCGACCGCTTCGCTGGGCGTCATGAACGGGGTCGGGTGCCAGCGCTGTACGAAGTCGGCGCGATGGAAGCCGGCGTCGACGAGCACGTTGCGGCCGTCTGAGCCTTTGAGCAGCCAGACCATCATCGCGATATCCAGTCGCCGGCTTGTGTCGGCGCCAGCGATCAACCCGGAAAGGCGAAAGGCTGGAATGGTCGCGTACCGAATGGCGTAGACCTCATACGTGGGCGCCGCGGCCGGTCGCGACCTCCCCGCGCCGCCGACCGCGACAGCGGTCGATACGAGAACGAGAAGTTCCGCCCAGCGGTGGCGAGTGAGTCGCATCATGACAACATCATCCGGAGAAAGGACCTCGCCTAAGAGAAGTCCTTTCCGTAGCGGCGTCCAGTGTGCTTGAACTCGAGCTTCTCGTAGAATGCGTGCGCGTCGGCCCGCTGTAGCGCCGTAGTCACGACGAAGCGCTTGGCACCGCGCGAACGCGCCCATTCCTCCGACGCGGCCACGAGTCTCCGCCCGACGCCATGCGTTCGGTGCTGTTCGTCGACGACGAGCAACGTGAGCTGCGCGATCGGCGCTTCGTGATTCATGGTGTACCGCAAATGCACGGTAGCGAACCCGGTGACGTCGTCACCGACCAGCGCTACGAGACAGCGCGCGTGCGGATCCGACGTAAGCCGCGCCAGCCGCGCCGGCATGATGTCGGGCTCGGCTGGATAGCCCAATTGGGTACACAACCGGGCAAGAGATTCGGCGTCCGCGGAGGCGGCGTCGCGTATCGATACAATGCTCATTCGCTCGGGCTCACTGAGAATGCCGGCTCGTTTGGCAATGCGCCGAATGGATTTCGGCTCGGGACGGACGAATCGCGTCGCCGTCGTCACATTCTAACGGCGACTGCCTTGCCGGGTCGACCTCGGGCGCGAATCTTCCAGCAATCCTCGACGTCCGCGAGGATTTCGATCGTGCGATCGCACAGCTGTCGTCGTTTTGTTGTCGGCCGGCTCCTGCTTGCTGGCGGAGTCTTGATCTCGGTCGCCGCGCCCGCGACCGGACAAGTCGTACGCGGCTCGGTCCGTTCGCGCGCGACGAACGCCGAAATCCCCGGCGCGGTGCTCGTCCTGATCGATAGCGCGGGTGCCGCCGCGGCACGGACGCTCGCCGACGAACATGGCGACTACGCCCTCTACGCTCCGGCGCCCGGACAATATCGGCTTCGCGCGTCGCGCATCGGTGTTCGGCCACTGACCTCAGACCTCTTCGGCCTCGCGGGCGACACGACGATGGCGCTTCAGATGATCGAGCTTCCGCTCGATCTTCCCGCCGTGACCACTCGCGAGCGCACGCAATGCTCGATCCGCCCCGATTCCGGATTCGCGCTCGCCACGCTCTGGGAAGACGCCAAGACGGCGCTGCTCGCCACGGCCATCACGCGCGAGGGCGTTCGCTACCGATTTGATCTCGTGGATCACACGCGCGTCTACGACTTCGCCACGCGCGAGTTGCTCGACGTGGCCCTGACCGAATCGTCGCTTTACGCCACGCGCTCCTGGGCGAGTGTCGCGCCGGACCGATTGCGTCGCGATGGATACGTCTTCGAGAGTCGCGACAGCACCGCGTTCGTTGCGCCGGACATCGAGACATTACTGTCCGACTACTTCGTCTCGACGCACTGCTTTAGAGTCGGCGAGCCATTCGGGAGCGGCGATTCATTGGTCGCGGTCGTGTTCGACCCGGCCGAGCGGACGAAACACGTCGAAGTTCGCGGCACGCTGTGGATCGATCGCCGCACGCATGAACTGAGATCGCTCGACTTCCACTACGTGAACCTTTCCCTTCCCATGTCGGGGGCCGACTCCGCCGCGGGCGGCCACGTCGGATTTGCGCGCCTGTCCACCGGCGGCTGGGTCATGACCGACTGGACCATCCGAGTTCCCGTCGCCCACGTCGCGTCGGAAGAAGGACCGCTTGCCGACTTTCGTCGGGCCGGTGGACCGATCGTGCTCATCCACCGTCATCCGGTCGTTGATGAGCTCCGCGTGAGCGGCGGCACGCTACGGGCGGTATTCCGCGACGACTCGCTCGTCTGGTCCCGCGGTACGAAGTCGGTTCAGGTCCGCATCGCGAGCGGAGACTCGAGAGCAAGCGTGCCGGCCCGGCGTGCGGCGGTTTTTCTCGTTGGAAGCGGGCGGCCGTTCGCGCTCGCCGATACGAACGGAATCGTGACCATCGACGAGTTGCTCCCCGGCCCCTACCTCATCGAGGTCGCGACGCGCGACCTCGACGTCCTCGGGTGGGCTCGTGCTCGCGCGCGAATCGATGTGGACACGATCACGCGCCCCACGGCCGACGTGCGCATCGAGTCGCCACTCGACGCCGCGCGCGCGGTGTGCCTCGGTGACGCGAAATCGCTGAATGCGGAGACCGGCGTCATCGTCGGCAGCGTGAGCCGCGACAACGAGCCGGTCAGCGGACGCGCCGTCACCGTCTCGTGGGTCGGTGATGCCGTTGGCGCGCATTCTCCCGGCTCGATCGTCACGCGCACCGTACGCACGCTCGCTAGCGACGGACGCTTCATCGCCTGTGGCGTCCCACGAAATCGCCGGATCGAGATTCGCGTCGCCGGTGACGACGCCGCGCCGCTCGCCACGCAGCTCGCCGTCGATCAGGTCGTCGGCATCGTCGCCGTGGCGCTCAAGCGCGAGCCTTAGTACTTCAGTACTTCTCGAGGTAGCTCTCGAGCTCCCAGGCGCTCACCTGCGTGATGTATTCGCGCCACTCCTGGCGTTTCGCTTCCACGAAGTGCGACGTGATGTGTTTTCCGAGTGCCCCGGTGATCACGTCGTCCTTTTCCAATTCGTCGAGCGCCTCGTTGAGGTCGTGCGGCAGATCGTCGATGCGTAGCCTGCGCTTCTCGCGGAAGCTCATCTCCCAGATGTTCTCGTTCACCGGTTCCCGATAATCGGCCTTGCTCTCGACGCCGTCGAGCCCCGCCGCGAGCATCACGGCGAGCGCGAGATACGGGTTGGCCGCCGGGTCGGGAGACCGAAGCTCGAGGCGCGTGCCGAGGCCGCGCCGGTCGGGTACCCGGATCAACGGTGATCGATTGCGCATGGACCACGCGACATTCACCGGCGCCTCGTAGCCCGGCACCAATCGCTTATAAGAGTTTACTAGCGGATTGGTGATCGCGCACATGCCGCGAGCGTGGCGTAAAAGTCCGCCGATGTAGTGCAGTGCCGTCCTCGACAGCTCCCACTCCGCCCCGTGATCCCAGAAGGCGTTGTCGCGGCCGCGGAAGAGCGATTGATGCGTGTGCATGCCGCTGCCGTTCTGCCCGAAGATCGGCTTCGGCATGAAAGACGCGAGCAAACCGAACTGCGTCGCTACGTGCTTCACGACGAACCGAAAGGTCGCGATGTTGTCGGCCGTCTTGAGCGCGTCGGCGTAGCGAAAGTCGATCTCGTGCTGGCCGTGCGCCACCTCGTGGTGTGCCGCCTCCACCTCGAACCCCAGGCGCTCGAGCGTGTCGACCATCGCGCGCCGTGCGTCTTCACCTAGATCCGCCGGCGCGAGATCGAAATACCCGCCGACGTCGTGCGTCGTCGTGCTCGCTTCACCCGACGCGTTCGGTTTGAACAGAAAGAATTCGGCTTCCATGCCCGCGTTCATGCTGAAGCCCATCGCGTTGGCTCTGGCCAGGACGGACTTGAGCGTGCCTCGCGGGTCGCCGGCAAACGGCTCTCCCGACGGCGTTCGAATGTCGCAGATCAATCGGCAGATGCGACTGTCGGGATCGCCCCAGGGGAATACCAAGAACGTGTCGAGGTCCGGCGCGAGGAGCATGTCCGACTCCTCGATGCGCACGAATCCCTCGATCGACGATCCGTCGAACATGATGTCGCCGGCGAGAGCCTTCTCGAACTGCGACGACGGAATCTCGACGTTCTTGTTGACGCCGAGAATATCCGTGAACTGAAGCCGCATGAAGCGGACGTTGAGCTTGTCGGTCAGCTCGAGAACGTCCTTCTTCGATGCCCCGGAAGTGTCGGGAGTGAGCGAACGGGAGCGGGACGACAGATGAGCCTCGATGCGTAGGTCGTGTAAAGGCTAAGGCGAACCGGCGCTGGGTGCAAAGCGTCCGAACAGGAGCCGGGCATACGCCTTGCGCGTCTCCGCGCTCTGCACTTTCACTGATCGGGGGAAAGGAGAGAGCGATGAAGATTCAGGATATTATGACGAAGGACCCGAGCTGCGTTACTCCGGACGCGACCGTCCGGGAGGCCGCTCAGGTGATGAAGCGCGAGGATGTGGGCATCGTACCAGTTGTGAACGGTGACGCCGACAAACGACTGGTCGGCATCGTCACGGATCGCGACATCGCCATTCGGTGCGTTGCCGACGGAAAAGACGGATCGTGCCGAGTGCGCGACGTGATGAGCGCGGACGATTTGGCGACATGTTCATTCGGCGATGACGTCGAGCAGGTGATGGACGCCATGCGGACTGAGAAGGTGCGTCGCATTCCCATCGTCGATGAGCGCGGCTCGTTGGTCGGGATCGTGTCGCAGGCCGACGTGCTGAGAAAGACGCGCGACATGAATCGCGCCGGCGAGACGATCGAAGAAATCTCCGAGCCCGGCGGTCGACACGCACGCTGACGTGAAGGCAGAGGCCGTGTAGCTTTCGCTTCATGGCCTCTCCTGTCTCACCCTCTCCGGCAGGCGCCACGGCAACGTGCGCGTCGTGCGGCAAGCCGGCGACCGGAAAATTCTGCTCCAACTGCGGGGCGCCGTTGGCCGGGGCGACGTGCGCCGCGTGCGGCGCGGCCCTCACACCGGGCGCCAAATTCTGTCATCGCTGCGGCACGCCGGCGAGCGCGCACGCGAGCGCACCAAGCGGCGGCGAGCGCGGTTTCTCGGCGGCGCTTCCGTGGGGTTTGGCGGCGATCGCCTTTGTCGCACTCGTGGCATTGCTCGCTGGACAGCGTTTTGGTCGCTCGCCCGACAACGCGGCGGCGGGAGCACCCGCTGGCGCACCTGGAAGCGCTCCCTTCGCCGGCGCCACGGGAAACGGACAAGCTCCAGACATCAGCAACATGTCCCCGAGCGAGGCGGCCATCCGTCTCTACAACCGCGTGATGGGCGCCCACGAGCGTGGTCGCGCCGACAGCGTACAGATCTTCGCGCCGATGGCGATCACCGCGTACCAGATGCTCGGCAATCTCGATCTCGATCAGCGATACGATCTCGGTCGAATCGCCGCCGTTTCCGGCGACGAGCCCCTCGCCCGCGCCGAAGCCGACACGATTCTGTCGCAAAATCCGACGCACCTATTGGGTCTCATCCTCGCGTCGAACGCGGCACATATGCGCAAGGACACCGCCGCCGAACGCGCCTACCGCGACAAGCTGGCGGCGAACGCGCCCGCCGAGCGTGCGAAGCAGCTCCCCGAATACGTCACGCACGAAAACGACATCACCATTGCTCTCGACGCTAAGCGTCCATGACGACAATTCACGTTGCGCACAGTCCCGATTCGGATGACGCGTTCATGTTCTACGCGCTCGCCTCGGGAAAGATCGATACCGAAGGACTCACGTACGTCCACGAGCTGCAGGACATCGAAACGTTGAACCAGCGCGCTCTGCGCGCGGAGCTCGAGGTCACCGCGGTTTCCATCCACGCATACGCCTATCTCTCCGACAAGTACGCTCTTCTTCCACACGGAGCGTCGATGGGCGACAGATATGGCCCGCGCCTCGTCGCGAGGGAGCCGTATACGCGCGCCGACATCCGGGGCAAGCGAATCGCGATACCGGGAATGCTGACCAGTGCCTACCTCGCGATGCGCCTCTTCGAGCCCGACTTCGAGCCGGTCGTCACGCCGTTCGATGCGATCGAGGACGCGGTCGTGGACGGTCAGGTGGATCTTGGCTTATTGATCCACGAGGGTCAGCTCACCTTTGGACAACGTGATCTCCATCTGGTCCGGGACATGGGGGAGTGGTGGTTCGGCGAGACCGGCCTGCCCCTGCCGCTCGGTGGCAACGTCGTTCGAAAAGACCTTGGCGACGACCTGACTCGCAAAGTATCACGCCACTTGCGCGACAGCATCGCGTACGGGCTAGAGCATCGCAAAGGCGCCCTTGACCATGCTATGCAATACGCCCGCGGCCTCGACCGATCCAAAGCCGATGCCTTCGTCGGCATGTACGTGAACGACTGGACGCTCGACTACGGCGAGCGCGGACGAAAAGCAGTCAAAGAGCTGCTGCGTCGCGGAGTCGCCGAAGGGATCATCACGAAGCCCGTCACTGTCGAGTTCGTCGACTAACCTCGCATTCGCGGGCGGGCGCGCAACCGCTCCCGCCCGCCGTCCCAGTCCCGGTCCGCCGCCCGGATGAGTCCGCAGCGTCCCAAGCGGCCGTCTAGTGTCGCTCGTGGCCGTGCTCATGCTGCCCGTGCTCGTGGCTCAGGGCGTGTTTTACCCAGCCCACCACAGTCGCCACTCGTGCGCCGAGTCGCATTGCTCGCACCTCTGGATCGGCCGCTTCCGCCAGCTCCGCGACGACGATCCCTCCAAGACGCATGACGCGCCCGGCCAACGCAGTATTTTCTCCGCCCGCAATTCCGAACACCGTGTTCGTGAATCCCCCTGTCGACGAGCGCTCCAATTCATCGAGCATCGCCGTCAGTTCGGAGGGTACGCCTCCGACGCTCGGACAGGCGAGAACGACCCCGTCGAAATCGCGAAGTTGCGACGGCGATTCCAGACGCTTGTGTCGCTGAGTAGTCGTCGCTTGGTGCAGTGCGCCGCTTCGCACTTCGACCTCTGTGAACCGAACCCCTGTCGCGCCCTCCACCGCCGCTTCCGCCAACGTCACCGCCGAGCGCTCGGCGCCAAAAAACAACACGATTACTTTCGGCATGATGTCATTTTCAGTCGTTCGCGTGATGCGCGGTCGTTGTCATCTTGACGAAGCACCTGACCCAGTATACTAAGGCGTTGATCAGAAGCGACGCGTCATGTGCATTGCGTGACTCAGTGACCGGCATGTGAAGTGCAGCCGTCTCGCTGACCTTGTGTCGACCATTGATTTGCTGATTACATAACCCTCAGGAGGCGGGCATGCCGCGAGGTGACGAGTTGCGCGAGGAGTATCGACTCTCCGACCGAGATGACGACGTCGACGATCTAGGATATGGTGGTGGTGGGGGCGGCGGCGCATCGTACGACGACGATGACGAAGAAGACGGCGGATGGATGACCCACAAGGACGACAGCGACGACTTGTGGGACAGCACCGACGAAGTCGATGACGAGGACGAAGAGGTCGTGACCGTCGAGACGGTAGAAGAAGAGGAGGAAGAAGGCGACGTCTTCGGCGGTCCGCGCCGACCCGGTCGTCCCGGACGTCCGCCGCGCGCCAAGACGGTGCCCGTCGCCGGCGCATCGATCGCTGGAACTGTTCCCGCTTCGCCCGCGGCATCGCCGGCCAAAGCGACGCCGGCTCCGTCGGCGGCGAGTGGCGCGAAAACGACGGCTAAACATGCTGCCGCTGGGCCAACCGCCGCGAAAAAGGCGACCCCAAAGAAAGCAGCCGCCGGAAAAAGCGTCGCTAAGAAGGCAGCCGCCAGCCGCGGCGGCGCCAAGAAGGCCGGCGCAAAGAAGGCGGCCAAGAAAGGTGCGGCCAAGAAGAGCAGCGCCAAACGCGGCGGCGCCAAGAAGAGTGCAGGGAAGAGCAGCCCGTCTCGAGGCGCAGCCAAGAAAGGCGCCAAGAAGACCGCCAAGAAAGGTGCGAAGAGCGCCGCGCGTTCGCGACGGCGTTAGGATCGCGGCAGACCGCCAACGACAGCGGAGCGTCGATATGCACGTTCCGCTGTCGTTGATTTATTAATATCCAGCATGACCGCCGCAGAGCCCGAGCTTCGTCGCGAGACGCCCATCACGACCCGAACGCTCCATCGCGAGCGTGTAAAGGTCTCGCAGAACGTTGCCGCCGCGATCGCACAGGAGCTGCGCAATCCGGTGTTCGCTATCGCATCTGCCGCGCAGCTCCTCCGGTACCGTATCACTGACGATCCGCTCGTCGACAAGAACATTGGTCGGATTCTCCGCGAGGCCGACCGACTCAATGCACTCGTCTCGTCACTGGTCGATTACGGTCGCCCGGCCCCGGTGCGTCTCGTTCCCTCCGATCCCGACGAGGTCTGGACCGCCGTCATCGAGAATCTCCGCGGGGCGCTCGAGAGCAGGGCACTGCTCGTGCGACACACGCCCGCGCACCCGCGCGCCCTCTGCGCACTCGACGTCGAGCAGCTCGCGCAGGCCTGCTCCCACGCGCTGGACAACGCCATCGAGGCGGCGCCGGAGGGCAGCGACCTGACCATCACCTCGACCACGTCCACCGACGGAGGGTGGCGGTCGCAGTTGCACAACGATGGCGCGGCGATACCGCCCGATTCGCTGCCGCACGTTTTCGAGCTCCTCTTCACGACCAAGCCCGGCCACGCCGGCATCGGGCTGGCCGTCGCCCATCGTATCGTGAGCGAACACGGTGGAACGATCGCGCTCGATCATGGCGATGGCGGCGGCGCGACGTTGACGCTGACTCTTCCCGCGGCGCATCCGATCTGATGGCCGACTCCTCCATCGCCCTGCTCCGGTCGTACGCACGTCAAGCACCGTGGAACGCCCGCGGACTCGCCGCCCAAGTGACGGGTCTCGTCGACGCCGCTGGCGTTCGACCAACAAATGCATCGGCTCGCGCGGCGCCGAGCGCCCGGTCAATACGATTCTATGTCGCGAATCGACTGCTCGAGCGGCCGGAGGGAACGGGCACGTCGGCGACGTACAACTATCGACACTTTCTTCAGCTCTTGGCGATAAAGATCCGCCAGCGTGAAGGCGCCAGTCTCGACGCCATCAAGCAAGAAATGAAGGAGTTCACCGGCGACACACTCGAGCGGCGCGTCGCGACGTCACTCGCCGCTGCACTCGGCGCCACGGTAGAAACCCGCCGCCAAGCGTCCGACGCCGACGAACCAGCGAGCTGGCGTCGCATCGTCGTGGCCGACGGCGTCGAGTTGCACGTTCGCGACGACTCGCCGTCGGCCCGCGATGAGGCGCTCCTCGCCATGCGCGAGGCCGTTCGCGCCGCGCTCGGTCGCGAAGACATTCGCTGATCGCCGACCACCACCCGTCGAATCGGCTCGCTTACAGTAGGCGCGATAACAGCGTCGCCCCCGCCTCGAGCAGTTTCGACCACGCCGAACGACGCCGGAATTCGTCCAGCTTGATTTCCTTTGAATAGCGAAGGTCATCCAGGAAGGCGGAATCCATTTGCGCTCCGAACGCCGAGTCGAGCACCACGAGGTTCGACTCGTCGTTGAACGCCATCGAGCGGTTGTCGAAGTTCATCGAGCCGATCGAGCCCCATAATCCGTCGACGACGATGGTCTTGGAGTGCACCATGGTCGGTTGGTATTCGAAAATTCGCACACCACGACCGAGCAACTCCTCGTACCGGTACCGTCCGGCGTACCAAGTGGTCTTCACGTCGGTGTTGGCGCTCGTCGTCAGCACGCGCACATCGACGCCCCGCTTCGCCGCGCGCTCGAGCAGTCTGCGGAAGTCGTCGTCCGGCACGAAGTACGAGTTGGTGATATAGAGTCGCTTCCGCGCCGCGCTGATCGTCAGCGCGAGAAACCGTTCCGCGGGCGTGCTACCAGTCGTGGGCGCCGTGTACATCAGTCCCGCGTGCGTAGGTCCCACCGCCTGGAAGCCGCTGGTGGGAAAGAACAACGACCCGGTGAGCAGCTCGCCCGTCGCCTCCGCCCAGGCAGCCGCGAACGCGGCCTGAAGCTCCATCACCGATGGCCCGGCGAACCGCACGTTCGATTCACGCCACTGTTCGGGGTGATGGCCGTCGCCGAGCCAATAGTCGGCCAAGCCGAATCCACCCGTCCATCCGATCCGTCCGTCGACGACGACCACACGCACGTGCGAGCGATCGCCGGCATCATGGATCGTGAACCATCGCAGCCGGCGCAACTTGGCGACTTCGACACCGGCCGCGCGAACGGAACGAATCCACTCGCCCGATAGGTGCTGTGATCCGAACGCATCGAGCAACAGCAATACGCGCACGTGGGCGCGCGCGCGCTCTTTCAGGATTGCCGCCAGCGTGTCGGCCACTTTCCCCGGCAGCGAGTAATACATCTGCACCGTGACGGTGTGCTGCGCCGAGCGCAAATCGACCCAGAGTTGGGGATAGGTGCCGTCGCCGTTCAGTGCCTGTGTCACGGAGTTCCCGGGATAGACGTGCGTTCCCGTGAACAGCTCGAAGGTGCGCTCGAATAACGAATCGGTCACCGGAGGCGGTCCCGAATCGGACAGCGTGACCACGCTGCTGACGGGAGTGCCGCGCGTGATGCTCAGCCCCCCGATCAGCGCCAGAGCCACCACGATGACACCGAGTATGACGAGACCGACGCGTTTCATGCGAGACATCTAGCTGATAGTCACTAACACGGTTCGTGCCAAAGTCCGGTTCGGTTCTGGTCCCGGCGCGTGGTATGCGCCATCGTTAGCCATTGTCGGCGGCTCGATTCCCCAACCCACAACTCTGTGTTCTCTGGGTCAAACGTTCTTCTTACTGGCGTTGGCGGCGAGGGGCAGGTGGGCGAGGTGGTCGCGCGGGCGTTCGCCGACCTTGGCGCGTCTCTTGTCCTCGTGGATCGTACCTTGGAAAAAGCTCGAGCGCGAGCGGCCGCAATCTCGGCCAGTGGACAAACCGCGCGCGCCTATGCCTGCGATCTATCAAATCCCGGCGCTGTTGCGGATCTAGCGAATCTCGTGCGCCAGAACCACGACGGTCGTCTTCGCGCCCTCGTGCACATGGTCGGCGGATTCGCGATGAGCGGCCCCGTCGCCGAAAGCTCTGTCGAAGATTGGAATCGCCAGCTCAATGTCCACCTCGGCAGCGCTTTTCTCACGACGCGCGCGTTCCTGCCGTTGCTGCGCGCCGACCACGGCTCGATCGTTCTCTTCTCCTCGCAGGCCGCGCTTCCGGCTGCGTCGATCGGCCAGATGTCCGCGTACGCGGTCGCGAAGACCGGAATCGCGACGCTCATGCGGGCCATCGCGGCCGAGGAAGCGAAGAACGGCGTGAGGGCGAACGCCTTGGCCCCCGGCGCGATTCGAACCGCCGCCAACCTCGCGACCATGGGCGACAAGGTCCGGTACGTCGACCGGGAAGAAGTGGCCGCGGCGGTCACCTTTCTGTGTTCGGAGCAGGCGAGCGCGATCTCGGGTGTGCTTCTCCCGCTCGCATGAATCGCAACCGCGCATGAACCTCGCCGCAAAGCGCCGGACGCATGCCCGCGCCATCCTGCTCGATCGCTCGCTCGAGGAATTCCCGCTGTTTCGTCTGAGCGATACGCCCGACGAGGCAGCAATCTCCTATACGACCGACGACGGCGGCCGGTGGCGAGTCCTGGCAAGTCCAGGCGACCGGTTGCCGGGCACCTTCGATCAAGACGTCTACATCGAGCTGATGCGCCGGTATCAGGATGCCGGCGAGCCGGGTGACGGCGTCCTCTCGTTCACGCTTCACGCCTTTCTTCGGTCGATGGGACGCCAGGTCGACGGTCGAACGTACGAACAGCTTCGAGGCGCGCTCACGAGGCTCGAGCGAACGACGCTTCAATCCGAAGGCAGCTACTTCGATGCGGCCGTCTCGGCGCCCGCGGACGTCAGCTTCACTCTCCTCAGCTCGGTGATGGTCGAGCGGCGTCGCTCGAATGAACGCGACCAGCTGGCCCTCTTCCCCTCGATCGTCGCGGCCGAGCCGGGCGAGGCCCGTGTGGCCATCTCGCCAATCTTGAGGCAAAACCTGACGGCGCGTTACGTCGTCTCGCTCAGCGTGTCCCGCTACTTCTCGTTGCCGTCGCCCGTTGCTCGACGACTCTATCGGCTCATCGAGGTGGCCAGAGCCGGGGGCGCCCTGACGTGGCGTGTCTCACTGGACCGGCTCCGCCAGCAACTTCCGCTGTCACAACGATATCCGTCACACTTGCAGCGTGTCCTCCAACCGGCTCACGATATGCTCAAGGAGAGCGGAGTGATCCGCGAGGCGGTGGTTCGTCAACAACAACGAGAGTGGTTCGTCGATTATGTGCTTGCAGGCAGACAGAAGTCGGCATGACGCGAATCTCGTCATAAGTCCCGTCATAACGAACCGGGCGCCCCGACCCGTGTATTACACCGTATCCCATGGCCACCAAGCTCGACAAGACAATCAGGCGCGAAATCGAAATCAACGGCGAGGCCTTCACCATCGCCATCTCGCCGGATGGATTTCGATTGACAAAAAAGCGATTTCGATCCGGCGTGGCACTATCCTGGAAGTCTCTATGGGCGCGTCGCGGACAGGACACGCCGAGTCCGTCGGATGTGCCTGAAGAGCGATAGGCTCTAAACAACACCGCTGTTCCCAACGCAGTTATCGTTCAAGAACAACACACGCTGGACACTCGCATGCCACGTATTCGCAAAACCGCGCTGATCGGCGCACTCCTGATCCCGGTGGTCGCTGGCGGCTTCCTCTTGCAGTCGCGTGGCCAGCGCGAAGGGACCGCCCTCTTGGAGCAGGTGATGTCATTGGTCAGCGACCGATACGTCGACACACTGCCGCTTTCCGCCGTTTACGAGAAGGCCGCCCGCGGGCTCGTCAAAGAGCTCAATGATCCCTACAGCGAGCTCCTGACGCCCAAAGATCTCAAGCAATTCAATAGTCGAACCGGTGGACGCTACGGTGGACTCGGGATGGCGATCGAGGAAGATCCGCAGACCCACATCATTCGCGTCGCAACGGTCTACCCCAACACGCCCGCTGAGAATGGCGGTATTCGTGAAGGCGACCTCATCGTCAAGGTCGATACGTTGTCGACCCGTGGCTGGACGATCAACCAGGTTTCCGATTCGTTGACCGGAACGCCCGGCACCAAGGTGCGCGCGACGTTCGCGCGGCCAGGCGTTTCGTCGCCGATCGAGGCGACGTTCACCCGAGCGGAGATTCACATTCCCGCGGTGCCGTACACGCTGTCGTTCGGCAACAAGATCGGGTACATCCCGCTCCAACAGTTCAATGAGAACGCGTCGGATAACCTCGCTGCGTCGCTCAAGCAGTTTCAGGCGCAGGGAGCGCGCGGTCTGATCATCGACCTCCGCGGCGATCCGGGCGGCATTTTGACCGAGAGCCTCGACATTGCGAACATGTTCCTTCAGGCGGGCCAGCAAATCGCCAGCGTGAAGGGACGCGAGGGACCGACCGAGAATTACACGGCGAAAGCGGCGCCGATCGCGCCGTCCATCCCGCTCGTCATTCTGACGGACGAACGGAGCGCTTCCGCGTCCGAGATCGTCACCGGTGCGCTGCAGGACCACGACCGCGCCCTGGTCGTGGGTCAGACGAGCTTCGGAAAAGGTCTCGTCCAGGGCGTCTATAACCTCGACGGTGGCTACGCGCTCAAGCTGACCACCGGAAAATGGTTCACGCCGAGCGGCCGTTCGATTCAGCGTCCGCGCAAGTTCGTGAACGGGCAGTTCGTCGAAGAGACGCCTGACTCGAACGAGACGAACGCGAGCAAACGAAAGCGCCCGACCTACAAGTCGGACGCCGGACGCACGGTCTATGGCGGTGGCGGCATCACACCGGACGTCATCGTGAACGATGATACGCTCACGGCCGCCGAGCAGCAGTTCGCCAAGGCGGTGGCGCCGAAGGGACAGGATTTCTTCACGGTGCTCAACGACTACAGCGCCGAACTGGCGAAGTCGGTCAAGCCGACGTTCACCGTCGAGCCGGCCTGGACGAGCGAGTTCTATAGTCGCCTGCAAGCACGGGGCGTTGCGGTCGACCGCAAATCGTACGACGCGGCCAGCCGCTACGTGAATCGCCTGCTCGATCAGCGCGTGGCGCACTATGCGTTCGGCGACTCGACGGCCAAGCGACGCGACCTCGCCTACGATGCGCCGCTCCGCAAGGCGATCGACCTGCTGGACAAAGGCGCGTCGCAACGCGACCTGTTCGCGATGGTCGGCGAAAATCTCTCGACGCCGAGCCGCGCTGCGATGCCGGCGAAAAAGCCCTAGATTTTCGAGATGCGACTATCTCACCTGACCGCCGTCGCAACTACAGTTGCGACGGCGGTTCTCGCTTGCAGCCCACGTCCGACCGCGCGTGGTCCCCAACCGGAAGCCGGCGAACGGCATTTCGGCACGATCCGTCAGTTGACCTTTGGCGGCGAGAACGCCGAGGCGTATTTCAGCCACGACGGCAAACGGCTCATCTTTCAATCGACGCGTGGTGGCCGCACGTGCGACCAACAGTTCGTCATGAACGTCGACGGAAGCGGCGTTCGCCGCGTCTCGACCGGGTCTGGCAAGACGACCTGCGGCTATTTCTTCGACGGCGACCGTCGAATCTTCTTTGCGTCGACGCACGCCGCCGACAGCGCGTGTCCGCCAAAGCCCGACCCGTCCAAGGGCTACGTGTGGGGTCTCGATCCGTACGACATCTACACCGCCAACGACGACGGATCGAACCTCAAGCGCCTCACCAACTACGGCGTCTACACCGCCGAGGGGACGCTCTCGCCCGACGGCCAGACGATCGTCTTCACGTCGCTCAAGGACGGAGACCTCGACATCTACACGATGAGGATCGACGGCACCAATCTCAAACGACTCACGACGCAACCCGGCTACGATGGCGGACCGTTCTTTTCGCCCGACGGAACCAAGATCGTCTATCGGGCCTGGCATCCGACCGACACCGCGCTCACGAACTATCAGAGCTTGCTAAAGCAGCGCCTCGTCCGCCCGAACCGTATGGAAATCTGGATGATGAACGCCGACGGCTCGGGGCAGCATCAAATCACGAATTTGGGCGGGGCGAACTTTGCGCCGTTCTTCACGCCGGATGGCTCGCGAATCATTTTTTCGTCGAACTACAAGAATCCGCGGAGCCGCAACTTCGAGCTCTACCTCGTGAACCTCGACGGCTCGGGCCTCGAGCAAGTGACCAACCATCCGGAGTTCGACGGATTCCCCATGTTCAGTCCCGACGGGAAGAAGCTCGTGTGGGCATCGGGCCGCTCGTCGGGAGAGGGAGAGCTCAATCTCTTCATCGCCGACTGGAAGCCGTGACCATCGCGGCGTCCGACCGCGTTCAATCGGTGACCCGCACGCCGCCCAGATTCTCCTCGACGTGCGCCAGCTGCTTCATTCCGACGAGCGCGGTCGTGATGCCCGGCATGGTGCGAACGAATTCGATCGCTCGCTGTGGGTCGGATGTGCAGCGCGGAAACGGAGCCCGCAGCTCGGCAGGCAGGCCTGACGCGAGCTTGGACTGCATCAACGTGGCGCTCGCAATGACCGTCATGCCGAGCGCCGCAGCGGCATCCAGCGGCGTCACGAGTCGGCCGTCGAGCGGTTGCGTGGCGTCTCGCGCCGCCTCAGGCATGGCGAGATTGACTGGAAGCTGAACGACCCTGCAGTGGTGTGCCTGGCCGGCCACCTCGCGGGCGACCTGGACGATCTCCTCCAACGACACGTGTGCTCGATGATCCGGCGGAACACGGAGCGAATCCCAGGTCGCGCATCCGTAGACGCCGATTTCACCGCGCTCGGCCGCCTCCTCGAGCATGACGAATGCGCCGCGCAGGCGCTGTCGAAGCTCGGCGCGTGAGACCGCGACGAGTTGTTGACCAGGATTGTGGAGATGGTAGACGTCGATCGTCCGCAGCCCAAGATTCTGCCGGCTCTTCGCAAGGCAGTAGCGAAGAAACCGCGGCGCCAGACTGTGTCCTCCCGCCACGATTTCTTCGGGTCGGACGACTTCCTGGTCGATGAACTCGCGCTTGACGTACGCTTGGTATTCTTCGCGCGTCGCTGGCGCGTCTCGGGGAAGCGGGATATATCCGCCCTTGGAACAAACGACCAGTTCGTCCCGCATCGCTTCGCCCGCACCGATCGCTTCCTGAATCGCCGACCCGATCGCTTGCTCCGAACGCTGGCCACGGTAGTTAATCGCCGTGTCCAGCAGGTTCACGCCGCGCGCGATCGCAGCCCGTACGCTGGCCTGATATGCTACGTCATCTCGATTGTTCGCTTCGCCGAGGTAGGTTCCGATCCCCACCGAGGATGCACTCACGCCCCAGGTCGTCGTACGAAAATACTCGCCGACGAACCGGCCCTCGAATCGACGGCGAAACCTCGTCGTACCGGCGTCGCTCGCTCGAAGGGGTGTTTGGTCGACGCTCGGAACCGGCGTGGAGGAGCGGGCTCGGTCGTTCATTAGTAGGGTCAGACTTACCTGAGCGTGTCCAGTGATGCAAGGCTCGGCCGGGCATCGCCATTGCGAGGCCCGTCAAGCATCGGCTCAAACTCTCGTGTCCAGGAATCGTCGCGTGCAACGCTTTACTGCCATCGTCACGATCATCTGCGCTGCCGGCTGCGTGGGTCGCGGCCCGCAAGTTCTTACGCCGGTCCGAGTGGATACGGTCCACGCGGTGAGTTCGCCGCCGGCGATCATGGTGACGCGCCCGGTCTTTACCACGACCGACGATCCCTTCCATCGTATCGATCGAATGGACTGGCCGGGGCCAAATGGCTATCGCACCGCCGCCGGCTCGCCTGGCCCCGATTACTGGCAGCAGCGCGCTGACTACACCATTGCCGCCTCGCTGGATACCACTGCGGAACGGATTCGGGGCACGGTCAGCATTCACTACACGAATAATTCGCCGGATACGCTGCGTTTCGTGTGGCTGCAATTGGATCAGAACCTGTACCGCGCGACGAGCAAAGGGTCCGCGATGTTTCCCGCCGATTCACGCTGGGGCGTGCGAGGCTTCCAAGGCGGCTACGACATCACCGGGCTGCAAGTGAACGGTCGTGGAGTCGTCGGCAAGATCGACGACACGATGATGCGCATCGATCTCGATGCGCCGCTCGCCCCGCATGGCGGAACGCTCACGATCGGCATGCAGTACTCGTTCGTCGTCCCCGAACACGGCTCGGATCGCATGGGGCGCGACAGTACTCTTTACGAGATCGCGCAGTGGTATCCGCGAATGGCGGTGTACGACGACGTACGCGGATGGAACACTGATCCATATCTCGGGCAGGGCGAGTTCTACCTCGAGTACGGCGACATCGATTATTCCGTCACCGTTCCGGCAGGATTCGTCGTCGCCGGCAGCGGGGTGCTTCAGAATCGCCCAGAGGTGCTGACTGCGTCGCAGATAGAGCGCATCGATCGAGCGGCGCATTCGTCCACGGTCGTCCAGGTGATCACGGCCGACGAGGCAAATGCAGCAAAGCGGCGTGCCGTTCCAGGAACGAAGACCTGGCGATTCCGGGCCGAACATGTGCGCGACGTGGCCTGGGCCGCGGCCCCCGACTTTCGTTGGGACGCGACGAGTTGGGACGGTGTGCTCACCCAGGCACTATATCAGTTCCCTAAAGCAGGTCGCGCGTGGGAATCGGCTGCGGAACAGACGCAGTGGTCGGTCCGCACGTACTCTGAGCTCTGGTTCCATTTCCCGTACCCGCAGGCGACGTCGGTCGCGGGCCCGGTCGGCGGCATGGAGTATCCCATGTTCGTCATGGTGCACTACGGCACCGCCGATCCTACGTCGATCTTCGGAACGATCGATCACGAGCAAGGCCACGAGTGGTTCCCCATGGTCGTCGGGTCGAACGAACGGCGGTACGCGTGGATGGACGAGGGGTTCAACACCTATCAAAACGCCTTTTCGAACGAGCGACGTACTCCCGGGATCGACGCCTTCCCCGAGTACGTCGCCAACTGGCGTCAGGCGGTCGAGAACGGAACGCAGTCGCCACTCATGACGCCCCCAGACCGGATCGATCCCAACGCGCTCAGCGCGATTGGCTATCGAAAGCCCGGCGCAGTTCTGCTGGCGCTCCGTGACAACGTGATCGGTCGCGACGCCATGGACCGCGCGATGCGGGAGTACGGTCACCGTTGGGCGTTCAAGCACCCTACGCCGGCCGATTTCTTCCGCACGGTCGAGAACGTGTCGGGCGAAGACCTGTCGTGGTTTTGGACTTCGTTCTTCTACGGCACCGATGTGCTCGACATCGCTGTCGACGGTGTCGCAATGCGGCTCTCGCCGGGACAAACCATTGCCGACATCCACCTTCGACGCGTCACGAGCATTCCATTTCCAGTCACGATGCGACTCAAGTTCAACGACCAATCGACCCAGGATGTTCGCTTGCCGGTCCAAATCTGGTCGCATGGAGATCGATATACTGCATCGATTCCGGTGAGCCGGCCGGTCATTGGCGTGCGCTTGTGGCCCGACCCGAACGTTCCCGATTGGAATTCGACTGACGATGTTTGGGGTGACGCGCCGCCCGCCGATCGTCAGGCAGTCTCGACCGGGGGCGGCGTTGTTCCGCCCATCCCGCCGAGCCCGACCAAGAGATAGTGGCCTCGGCGTGCCGCGGGTCGTCCGTGTGGCAGCGACTCGCGCCGTCGGTTAGATTTAAGGTTTGGTCGACGTCTTCTTCCTACGATTTGTGGAGTACGCAATGCCAGGGTTTGGCCTCTGGGCAGCTCGATGGTGGATGCCCGTGTTGTTTGTCGTCATAGCGGGCCATCTCACGAACGTCTGTGTCACGTTGTTCCTCCATCGGGCCCAAACGCACCGCGGTGTTCGACTACACTATCTGGCCGCGCTTCCCATGCGGCTCTGGCTCTGGCTCACCACCGCGATCGTAACCAAGGAATGGGTGGCCTGCCATCGCAAACACCACGCGTTTGCCGACAGGGAAGGCGATCCGCATAGCCCGCTGATCGAAGGGTTGCGGAACATCGTGTTCAAAGGGGCATTCTACTACCGCCGCGCCGTCCGTCAGCCCGGCATGCTCGAGAAGTACGGGAAAGGCACACCCAACGATTGGATCGAGCGTCATCTTCTGAGTCGGTTGAACTGGGTCGGCATCCTCGTCATGCTCACCCTCGACATCTATCTCTTCGGCTTCTTCGTCGGTCCGGTGGTCTGGGGTGTCCAGATGCTCTGGATCCCCTTCTGGGCGGCTGGCATCGTCAACGGCGTCGGTCACGCGTTGGGTTATCGCAACTACGAGGTGAAGGACGAAAGCCGCAACATCACCCCAATCGCGATCTGGCTCGGCGGTGAGGAGCTTCACAACAACCACCATGCCGATCCGAAGTCGGCGCGATTCGCCGCCCGATGGTTCGAATTCGATATCGGCTGGGTGTATATCAGAATCCTTCAGTTCCTTCGATTGGCCAAAGTCGACTACGCGCGCGGCCACTAAGAAGCCCAAGCGTGTTTCGGTGAACTAAAGCAAGGGTCAGCGCACGCTGACCCTTTTTTCTTCCCCCAAGTCCGCCACGTCCGCTGGGCACGCCGATGGTCGATCCGTCGACGCTCTCGATTCGTGCGGCCATCTGAGCAAGGCTACTAAATTGCGGGACGGAACGAGGAGCTTATGCCTGAGATTACATGCAGCCGCTGCGGTCAAACGAAGGCCGCCTTTGAGCGCCCGCCATTCCCCGGGCCCATTGGACAACGGATCGTCGAGCACATCTGCCAGGATTGCTGGGGACTGTGGCTGCGTCAGCAAACCATGCTGATCAATCATTACGGGCTGAACGTCATGGACCCGCAGGCTCGCAGCTTCCTCAAGCAGAACATGGAAGCGTTCCTCTTCAAGTCGGGCGCCGAGGAGGATGTAGACACCTCGAAGAAGGGAACCATCCAGTGGTAAACGCCGCACGGAACGGCGCGCGGCTGGGCCGCGTCGCGCGCGCCGGATTCTGCCTCATGGTCGCGGCAAGCTGCGTGTCGCCATCAGCTAGATCATCCGGTCCCGCGCCGACCTCGTTGCGCTCGGCGCAATGGGTCGACTCGGTCATGGCCAACATGTCTCCGAGCGAGAAGGCCGCTCAGCTGGTCTGGCCGCAGGTATTCGGCGACTACACCCCGACGTCGAGTAGTTCGTGGATTCGCGTCGAGCAGCTCATTAATCAGAACCACGTCGGCGGCTTCATCATGTCGATCGGATCGCCGATCGAGACCGCCGAAAAGATCAACGCCATGCAGCGACTGAGTCGCCTGCCGCTCGTCTTTGGCGCCGACTATGAGACGGGCGTCGCGTTCCGCCAGCGAGGCGGCTATTTCCTGCCGAACAACATTTATCTCGGCGGCGGAACGATGTTCCCGCCGCAGATGGCGCTCGGGGCGACGCGTGATACCTCGCTCGCCTACCAGCAGGGTCGCATCACCGCGATCGAGGGCAGAGCGCTCGGCGTGCACATCGCTTTCGCGCCGGTGCTCGACGTCAACAACAATCCCGGAAATCCGGTGATCGGCATGCGCTCGTTCGGCGAGGATCCACACCTCGTCGCCGACATGGGTGCGGCGCTGATCCACGGCCTGCAAGAACATGGAATGGTGGCAACGGGAAAACACTTTCCCGGCCACGGCGATACGGACGAGAATTCTCACCTGACGATCACGACGGTGCACGCGAGCCGTGCGCGAATCGATACCGTGGAGCTCGTGCCGTTCCGTCGTGCAATCGCCGCCGGTCTTCAGGGAATGATGACGTTCCATGGAGTGATTCCCGCGATCGACACCACACCGATCCCGGCAACACTCAATCCGGCGATCATGACCGGCCTTCTCAGGCAACAGCTGGGCTTCAATGGCTTGCTCGTCACGGACGCCATGGACATGGGCGGCGTCTTGTCGCGCGTTACCGTCGGCCAGGTCGCGAAGACGGGGCAGGCCGTACAAGGAAGCTACGGAACGATCAACAGCCCGCTCGGGATCGCCGAGGCGTGCAAGCTCGCCATCGCGGCCGGCGCCGATATTCTGTTGATGCCGAGCGACGTGCCGGCAGCGATTGATGCGGTGGTCGCCGGAGTGCGCGAGGGACGCTTCACGCAGGCTCGCGTCGATTCGTCCGTGCGCCGCGTGCTCGAGATCAAGCAACATCTCGGCCTTGACCGCAGGCGGCTCGTGGATGTGGATAGCGTGCGCGCCCTGGTCGGCGATACCGCCAACCTGGCCGTCGCCGCCATTGCCGCGCAGCGCGCAATCACGCTCGCAAAGGACTCGCTGAGCCTCGTTCCCCTCGTTCACCAAGGAGCGGTGCAGGCGCCTCGCGTTTTGTCCATCACCATCGCGACGCGAACCGATCTGCCAGCCGGCGCCACGTTCAACGCGGAGTTGCGTCGCGCCGTACCCACGGTTCGGACAGAACTGGTGAACCCGGAGGACCCTTCACCGGATTTCCCCCGGCTCATCTCGCTCGCGGACTCGGCGGACGTCGCGATCGTGAGCTCGTACCTCACGACGGGCACGAACGTCTCGAATCCGAACGCGCCGGAACCGATCGCCCAATTCATGCGCGACATCGTGCAGCGTCACCCGAAGACCATCATCGTCGCGTTCGGGAATCCGTATCTCTTGCAGCAGGTGCCCGCCGCTTCGAGTTATCTCGTTGGTTGGGGTGGCTTCCCGGTCTCGCAAACAGCAGCCGGGCGCGCCCTCATCGGCGCGGCGCCGATCACCGGGCGCCTTCCGATCAGCATTCCGCCGCTGCTCCGATTTGGCACCGGCGAGGATCGTCCAGTGATGACGCGCGGGCCGACACCGACGCCTTGATCGCCGCTTGACTTTATTCGCAGCTTAGCACTAATTCGCGTGCGATGCCCGACTCACTTTCCGTCGCACGCGTTTCGACTCGTCACCTCGGCGTCAGCGTCGACGTCGCGCTATTCACTCCGCGAGGCAGCGAGCTCGCCGTTCTCATGCTGTCCGCCTCCGGCGCCCGCGGTCGCAGTCGCTGGCTGCTTCCATCCGACAATCTTCGCGCTGACGAGCCGCTCGACGCTGCGGCGGCACGGGTCGCGCGCGACGCTCTGGGCGTCGTGCCGTCGTTCCTGGATCAGTCGCGCGCGCACGGCGGATCGCGCCGGATCGCTGATCTCTCTCACGTCGCTGTTTCGTATTTCGGGCTCACGCCGGACGCCGGCGCCCCGCGGCGCAATGCGGCGTGGGTCGGCGTGTCGAATCTGCCACCGCTCCTGCCAAGGCTCAAAGAAGAGATCGAGGCCGCGTTGGCCAACCTACGTGGCCAGGTCGATCGGCTGCCCCTCGCATTTCGGCTGTTACCGGCCGCGTTTACGCTGAGCGAGTTGCAGTCGATTTACGAGCTTTTGCTAGGAAGGCGACTGCACAAGGCGAGCTTTCGGCGTTCGCTCCACGCCGCGGCGTTGGTCGAAGCCACTGACGAATGGCGAAGCGAGGGGCGGGGTCGCCCGGCTCAGCTCTTCAGATACGCGCCGCCGCGCCGGCGGCGTCAACGGCGTGGCGTTCGTTTCGACTTACTCGCCTAATCCGCCCGCTGCGGTCCCTCGATCCGGAGCAATGCGCGGGCAATCGCCGCATTGTCCGCGGCGATCCGATACAGTTCGGCGAAACCTGGCGAGCGTTCGTCGCCCTCAGCCTCGGCGATGACAATTGGCCGATGGCCGTCGCGTCGCTCATCTCTGGATCGACGCTCGACCGACACGCGGGTTCTCAGCGCGCTGGTTTCCCGCTTGACGTCGATCGCTACGTAACCGCCGCCCGGGAGCTCGCGTCGGTATACTGGCGCGGTATTGTCGTGAAGCGATTGTTCCATCGCTCTTCCCTCCCCGCTGCATTACCCCTCTCCAAGCACGCGTTCGATCACGCGTGACGGGTTGCGCCGCTTCAGCGCGGCGCCCCACAGATCACCAACTCGCCGAATCCGCGACGGCATCGTCGCAACCGTGAACGCATCGATCCGCAAGCTGCTTCGCAGCTCGCGCCAGTCGAGCGGAGCGGAAACGGGCGCCGGCTCTCTTTCGCGCACTGAATACGCCGCGACCACACTCTTCCCCTCGGCGTTTTGCTGTGCGTCGATGTAGATGGTTCCAGCAGGTCGCTTGCCGAGACTGCGTTCCAGGGTGGCTCGCCGCGGCTGCGCGGCAACCACGCGCTCGGCGACGAGCTGCGCTAGCCGCGCTCCATCGTCGAACGTCGTCTTCGGCGGAAGTGGCACCGCAATGTGGATGCCGCTGGACCCGGACGTCTTGATGGCAGCGCGCAATCGTAGCTCATCCAGCTCGGCTTTGATGTTCCGGGCGAGCGTCACAACGGCGCTGAACGAAACGTCCTCTCCCGGGTCGAGGTCTATCGTGGCCGTGTCGGCGAAGCTCGCGCTCTGCGTGCGCGACTGCCAAGTGTGCACGGCAATCGCTCCGACTTGAACGATGTAGAGGAGCGTCATTAGATCGCCACCGATGAGCCGATCAGCGGGCTCACCGTGTCCGGTCTTGATGCGAGCCGTTCGAATTCCATCCGGCACATTATCGCCCGCGTTCTGCTGAAAAAACGACGAACCGCCGATCCCGTTTGGATAACGGCGCAGAACCAGCGGTCGGTCTTCAACCACCGGAAGGAGGACGGGAGCGACGGTCGCATAGTACCGCATGAGATCGCCCTTCGTTATGCCGGATTCCGGAAAGAAGAGCTTGCCGAGGCTGGAGACCTTCAGCGTGTTGCCGCGACCGAAGTCGAGCACGCCATCTCCGCTCGCCTGTTCAATGTCATCCAATTGGCGAACGATGGAGCCGCTGGCGCTTCGCATGGCGTTCGCGCCGCCTAGTCGGCGAACGCCGCCAAGGGTCTCGACTCTCCGCGTGGTTGCCCGTTTGGTGCCGCGCGCCGCTCGCGTCGCCATTGTCGCCGTCTCCGCGCCCCATTCCTGAAGGCTTTCGCGTTCTCGGTGGACATCGCGCGCATTTTTGTCGTCGCGCACGCCAAGGAAGATCGGTTGACGCAACTTCCCGTCCGCTGTCCACTCGGCGAATTTGGCCTCCACGACCACCGTCGGCCTCACCCAGTGCGCGGGCTCATTGGTCGTGAACGCCTCGGCAAACGGCGACGTTCGACGCTCGAGCGGCTTGAGACGCTTGAGCATTGTGCTCAGCGACTCGGCATTGAAGCCGCCCCCCATGTGGCCGGCGTAGCATAACCGACCTTTGGCATCGAAATACCCGAGCAGAAGCGCCCCGATGTGTACGCGGGAGCGGCGCGGCTCCGTGTAGCCGCCGACGACGAATTCAGCTCGGTGCTGCAGCTTGAGCTTGAGCCACGCGGTGGAACGTGCCCCCGGCACATACGTGGCGTTCACTCGCTTGGCGATGACTCCTTCCCAGCCGTAATGCCGGGCCCGTGCGATCATGCGGAGTCCGTCGGACGAGCTTTCACTAATGAGTATTCTGCTATCTGCGCTCGGTTTCACGCGCTGCTCGAGGCGTCCGCGCCGAACGTGCCACGGCTGCCGCGCGAGCTTCGCTCGCCCATCCTGAAGGATGTCGAATATGACGAACGAGGCCGGCGCTCGGCTGGCGCTCGCGCCGATTTGCGCTGCGTTCTTGAGCTGCATTCGCGACTGCAGGGCTTGGAAGGGCGCCGGCACACCGCGGTGCATCGCGACGATTTCGCCGTCGAGGATCAGCGCATGCCGCACCTTCGCGGCGAGCCGACGGAGTGCGTCGACGATCTCCGGAAACTGCTCCGCCTTTTCTCGTCCATTGCGTGTCACGAGCCGGATCGTGCGCGGCGAGACGAGCGCGATGACCCGCATGCCGTCGTACTTTTGCTCGAATGTCCAATCGTCGCCGGCCGGCATGGTGGCGCCGATCGTCGCGTACATCGGTTCGGGCGCGCGCATTCCTAATCTTACGAAAAAGCAAACGCCCCGGTCATTGCCGGGGCGTTTCGCTTCGACCGTTCGCGCGGGATCACGACACCTTGGTGACGTCGGCTGCTTGTGGACCCTTTTGCCCTTGAACGATCTCGAACTCGACGCGATCGCCTTCGGCGAGGGACTTGAAGCCGTTCCCCTGGATGGCGCTGAAGTGAACGAAGACGTCAGGCCCTCCCTCGTGGGAAATAAAGCCATAGCCTTTCGCGTCGTTGAACCACTTCACGGTGCCGGTAAGTCGAGCCATTTGCACGTACCTCTTCCAAGAATCGGTGATCCTTGATCGCGCGCCCGCGGCGCTCCTGCGCAACTGGCAAACGTGATCCCCCCATCGCCTCGCGGCTCGTCCAAAATCGGGGAGGCCGCTTGAAAGGCGGTGGAGGCAAGTTTTGTGCACGCCACTCGCTACCCGGGCGGCGTTCGCGGCCGTCCGGTTTAGAGGGCGTACGAGTTTTCCGGGTCGGTCCTACGCGGCGCCGGCGATATAGCGGGCGATTCGTCCACACTCGCGACAGCGAAGCGTCACGTGTGAGCGTGGAGGCGCCGGGACGTCTGTCGGGGTACGATCGATCGGTCCGGAACACGACGGACAGGAAAGCGGCGACCCGCTTCGGTCGTTGGCGATCAAATTCAATGCCTGCGCTGGGTTATACGTAACCGGGCGTGGCTTGCGCATATGCCCCTCCTCAACAACGAACAGCCCCGGATAACGACGGCGCCGGTCCGCCTAATTCAGCTAACCTTCTAATTCTCTAAGACTATCAAAGCTATCATTTTGTCACGTCGCACGCACGCGGCAGCAGGGCTCGCTTCCATCGTGCTGTCGGCGTGCGCCCGACGCACCCCCCCCGCCACGCCCATCGCAGTTCCTGGCGCTCACCGGCCGTCGGTCGTGGAGCGGCGCTCGCGCGCGCACTCGCACCTCTGTTATACGTGCAAAAGGACGAATGGTTCCCCATGAAGGGAATCGCACGGGTACTTCATCCCACCCAGCAACTGATCGCCAGCCATTTTCTCTGGCAGGAGGACATGCAGGGTCTTGGATCCCGTTCAACGTCCCGGCCGACGCTTGGAAACTCGGGCATACTGCTGCATGCCGAACGGCGTGAGAATGGTCGGGTCGCGATTGCCGTTCAACGCGGAAACATGGCTCTAATACGCGCCGCACCACCGAGAGCGACTTGCCGCTCCTCGAGAAGCTGAACGATTTTTTTTCGGACCGCATCGATAGCATTCTGCCTTCGACCGTCGCTTCGTCGCGCTCCGCACCGACGGACTTACCGACACGTACAGTTCCTGCTATTCTCACGCGTTGACCATCATCACCGACTCCGAGGAGAACCGTCATGGCGGCACGAGCCAAGAAGTCTCGCAGGAAGTCCGGGAGCAAGACGGCGAGCAAGCGAAGCGGATCCGCCAAGCGCTCCGGTAAGAAAGCACGTCCCGCAAAGCGCGGCGCGGCGAAGAAGTCGTCTGCGAAGCGGCCGGCCATCAAGAAGAGCGCGGCGAAACGTTCGGCAACGAAGAAGAGCGCGGCAAAACGGAGCCCCGCCAAGAGTCGCGCCAGTCGAGCAAAGGCTGCGGTGCGCGCGCCCATCGCGCGGGTCACACGCGTCGCGAAAGAAGTTGCTCAACAGGCGTCGACTGCGATGACCGAGGGCTTCGAGAGCGTCAAGGAATTCGGCGAGTCGATCGTCGATCGCGTCACAAGCTGAAGGCCCGCGATTCCATCCATGACGTGAGCGACGCAATCACCGCGTCGCGCCCATAATCGACCGTGATGACGTGAGCAGCGCCTGTGATCCATTGCAGGCGCTTCTCGCGTGCCCCCAGAAGGGCGAACGCGCGTTCCGCATCGGTCGCGGCGATACGATTGTCGTCGCGAGACTGAATCATGAGCGTTGGCGCCGCCACTCGCGGGAGTGCCGTGGCCGCGCGGCGGACGACCGTTTCGAGGGCACGCAGGGCGTTCGGCGTGAAGGCACCGTACGCCAGACTGCGCTCGCGCTCGGCCGGATCGAGCACAGATAGTCCAGTGGCCGATCGCAGCAGCGGCAGCACCGGACCCCAGAACCAGGCTAGGCGCGCGAGACGCTCGATCGTTGCCGGCATGGCCAGGTAGGGCGCGACGAGTCCGAGCGCCGGAAGCTCCGAATGCTCGGCGGCGATCTGCACCGCGAGTGCGCCGCCCATCGACAAGCCGATGACGCCGAGCCACGCGTGCGTACGTTGCAGCTCGCGATAGTGCTCACGCGCGGCCTCGATCAGATCGTCCGCCCGAACGCGCGCGAATTCGGCAACGCTACGACCGTGACCGGGGAGCAGCGGCGCGTGTACATGGAACCCGTGCTCGTACAACGCCTCGCCGAGATACCGCAACGTCTGTGGAGTGTCGCCGGCACCGTGCAATAGCAGAACGGCCGGAGCGCCGGGTCGTGCGTACACGAAGCCTTCGGCGCCGACGATCACGCCATCCGGCCCGACGGGGAGCTCTCGTCGAAGTGTCTGGGCTGCCGAACGCAGGTAGTACGATCGCCACCAGAGAGCGATCACAGCGGCGAGAAGAAGCGTTCCGATCAACGGCACTTTATATTACTAGCATGAGCACTCTTTATCATCGATTTGAACTGGTTGGCGGGGTGGCCGTCGGCGCAGCTGCTCGGTGAGCCGCGAGCATGCAAGGGCGCGCACCGCGAGGCTCGCGTGTTGCCGGGCGATGTGTCTCGTGGAAGGCGGGGATCGGTCGAACTCAGTGGGCGGGCGCAAAAATATATGCGCCCGGCGGCCGCCGGGCGCATTGGGATGTGCGAAGTCGTGACGGCCTATTGGAGCGCTTGTTCCGGCTCGCTCAGCGCCGGGAACGGCAACTCGTTGTCGATGGCGGAGCCCTCGAGGCGTTCAGCAAGCCGAATTGGCGGCGCGATGATGAGCGTTGTCCCCTTCCGTTCGACCAACCCTTCTCCGGTCAGGCGTCCGAGCACAAGCGACACCGATTCCCGCGTTGCCCCCACCAGTTCGCACAAGAGACGATAGCGCGAGGCACACAGCACGATGCGTCCATCCTCGCGCGTGAACGTGTTGTTGCTCGACATGCGGATCAACGTCGAGACGAGGCGCTGCTCCACGCTCAGCGTGGTCAATTCACGGAGCTTATCGAGCAGCGAAGCTCGTTCGCCCATCAGCTGGGTGATCAGCGCGAGTGAGTGTTGCGGTTGTTCGCGCACGAAGGCGCGAAAACGCGCCGAGCTTAGGAACAGGGTTTCGCTCTCCTCGTCCGCCCTGGCATCCGTGGCGTAGCGCGCGTTTTGCGATAGGCCTTCGGATCCGAATGTTTCTCCGGGAGTGGCGATCCAGGGGACGAAGCCTCGTCCGGCCCGCACTCGACTCCGAAGAACGATGCGTCCACGAGTGACCAAAAACAGCCCATCTGCGGCGGCGCCACGTTGATAGATTGCAAAGGCTGCCGGCCAGGTCGCGCGAGCGGCATACGCCGTCAGCGCCTCTCGCTCGGCTTCGCTGAGCCGCGCGACTCCGACTCCTATGTTGTTCTCCACCACAGCTATCCTCACATCCCGCAACGGGTTTATCGGTTTGCAATGTCTGGGCCGCTCTTGACAGTTCGGTTTTCCGAGCCTCAGTTGGTGGCTTTCGTCGGCGTCCAGCGAAATTGCAGGGTTCGCTCAGACGCAGCACGTTGGTCTTTGCATTCGCTTACATGACCCTCGCAGTGGCGGCTCCGACTCCGACTCAGCAGACCGCTCCAGAAACCGTGCCGATCGTCGTTCTCGGTACGGACGCGCTGCTCGCCGCCGGCCCTGCCACACCGGTGCAGCTCGCGCATGCGTGTTTGCGCGCGGGTTTCGCCAACGTCGTCCCGGCGAGTTGGGGCGACGAGCTCCTCGCCGCCGCAGTCCTGCGCCGGCTGCCCAACTTCGGCAGCGCTCCGGTCATTCAATGCAGCTGCCCGATCGTCGCACACCGATTGCTCACCGTCGGAGGCGACTTGCGGCCAATGATGCTCGCACTCGTTCCGCCACCGGTGGCGGTCGCACGATACGTCCGCAAGCTCTCGCAGCCAACGCGCACGCGAATTACGTACGTCGGTGGCTGCCCCGGCTCCGTTGACGAGAGCATCGACATTCGAATGACCCCGGAGGCCTTGATCGCAATGCTCGCCGAGCGAGACATCGTGCTCGAGGATCAGCCGCGAATTTTCGAATCCGTCATCCCGCCGGACCGTCGGCGCTTTCGTTCTCAGCCGGGAGGCGTTCCGGCAGCCGAAGTGCTCTGGACCGAATCCGGGTCGCGGACGCTCGTTGAGATCGAGGGGGAAGATTTCGCCGCCGAGATTGCGCAGCATTTGCTGGGCGGCAAGAACGTTCTCATCGACGCCTCGACCCGGCTGGGATGCGTTTGCAGCGGTGCGGCGGCGGGCACGCCCGCCAAGAACGCTCGCCAAAACGTCGTCTCGCTCGAACCGCCTCGGTCGACGATTCCAATCGTCGATGAGCAGGCGCCGATCGAGCTCGATCTCGCAGTCCCCGCGGCGCCTCGCGCGCCCATCGACGTTGTCGCCGTCCCACCGGGATCGGCGCCGGTCGCGTCAACTTTCAATACGCCGCCGCGCGGCTTCGAGCCACCCTCGCTCGGACATCGTATCAGCCCCGTGCGCGGGTTCGCTCCGGTTCCGGACCCACGGCAATCTCGCGGCAGCAACCCGGCGACGCCGACCTCGGCACGTCCGGTCGTTGGGCCCATGCCCGTCGTCCGTGACCCCGAGGGAAGAGCGCTGCCGCGGGCGTACATCTCGCGACGACGTCCGTCCCCGCGCGCGACGCCGACGGTTCCCCCGCCGACCACGAGACATGTTCCCGCTCCGATCCCCCAATTGCCGACGATCCCGCAGAGGCTCGCGGAGCCTCTGTCCGAACAACCCGAAAGTCAGGGCTCGTTCGACGCGTCGGTCGACGTGCAGGACGCGGTCATCGCGTCGGCGCAAGAGCCGTTCGACCATCCGTTCCAGAACATCCCTCTTCACTACGTCGTGCTCATCCTCGTCGCCGTCGCAGTGACGATCGTCGCGAGCTCGGCAATCGCGATCGTCGCCGGTCGGTCGCTCAACCGACCGGCGGCCACCGCGCCCGCGACGACGCCGTAGGCCGCTAGCGCGTGCGGATAGCGGCGCGCGCTTCCGACAGCGCCTCCGCTGCGCGATCGAAGTGCGATGCCAGATCCTGAATTTCAGTTCGTGTGAGTGCTTCGTCGGCGGCGCGGATCGCCTCGCCAACGGACGGCAGCGCCATGTTCGCGTATCCGTTGTTCTCGTCGGCGACGTAGATCAGGTTGCGAAACCACGGCCGCGTTCGAAGCCCGCTCGGACGCGTCAGTGCGCGCTCCACTTGCAGCAATGCTTGGTTGGTCCGCTTGAGCGCCGCTACCGATGGCGTGCCCGCCAGCGCGGAATCCCGCTCGGCGTTGAATGCCGCACCCTCCTGCTGCAGTCGATCGATCGCGCCGCGCAACGATGTTGTCGGCGCATTCCAATGATGTTTGCTGATCGAGTCCTCGATGGGACCGAGGTAGCGACGCATGGTGCGCGCGTACTCGACGTAATCGTACGGGAGAACATCCGCGTTCGCGAAGCGAAGGAGCATCGCCGTGCCCACGCGAGCCGCCGCGGCGTGGTAGTGAAAGCCAGGATCACCGAACTTCGTCATCCACGCGTAGCTGTCGTACTGCGAATGGTACACGCCGCCTTGGCCGCCGAAGCCCCATTCCGCGATCGGGATCCCCAGATGATTGTAGAAACCGGCGAAGTCTGAACCGCCGCCGGGATCGCCCATTGCCGGCTCCGCCGTGTCTGCCACGGCGCTCGCGCGGCGCCATTCACTGTATACGCTTCCCTTGCCGTTTGGATCGGGAACGAGCCGCGCGATGTCGCGAAGCGTCGACCGCAGCGATGGCGATCCGCCGCCGCCGAATCGAGATCCTTGCGCCGCCACATCCTGGTTGAAGTACGCCACGGCGTCGCGAGCGAGGCGTAGCGAATCGTCCTCGACGAATTCGGTCGAGCCGATCAGTCCCCACTCTTCGGCGTCCCACGTCGCGAAAATGATCGTTCGCTTCGGCCGGAGGCCGGCCTTGACCTCTTCGGCGACGGCGCGCGCCGCCTCGAGCACGCTTACCGTTCCGCTGACGTTGTCGGCCGCGCCCGGACTCCAGCCATCTCGATGCCCGCCGATGATCACCAACTCGTCGGGGAATTCGCTGCCGCGAACGATCCCGAACGTGTCGTAGATCGGCTTGAGCGGCTTGGTCGACCGATCGTCCTTCACCGACACGCGCGCACGAACGGGCCCAGGTCCGGCGTGGTAACGAAACGGCAAACCACCCTGCCACCCTCGCGGCACATTCGCGCCGCGGACGTACTTGAGCAGCTCGCCGGCGTTCCCGTAGCCGATCGGGACGACCGGTATATGCGAGATCTCCATCTGCTCCGGAGTCAGACGCGGAGCGCCAGGCTTGCTGGCGTATCCTGGCGTCGACGGATCGCCGTCGGGGTTGAGAATGCTTCCCCGTTGCACGCCGGCGCTGTTGCGCATCGGCCCGTCGGGGTAGACGTCCCCCACCACGTAGCCGTCGTCTTGAGGATCGCTGTAGATCAACAGCGCGACCGCGCCGTGCTTCTCCGCCTCTCTCGCCTTGATGCCGCGAAATGACCGGCCATACCGGGCAATCGCGATTCGGCCTTTCACGGACACACCCATCGAGTCGAGCTGCGCGTAGTCCTCGATCAGGCCGAAGTTCACGTACACCACGTCAGCAGTCACGTCGCCCTGGCCGCTGTAGCCATTGACTGTCGGATACTGCCACAGCTTCGAGGTCGGATCATCCGCGACGACCGGCTCGGCGAGCGGGAGGTCCTTGGGTTGGGGTGAGACGCGCGCAACGTGGACCGACGTCGGCTGTGGCATCCAGATGTCGTACGCGCGAACCTCGGTCTCGAGTCCCCATCGCTTCATTTGCTCGACGACATAATCGCGTGTGTGTGCTTGAGCCGGCGTTCCGGCGACGTGGGTCTCGCGCGACAACTCTTTCGAAAGGACCGAGGCGGTTGCTGGGGACGGCCGCTTGATTGCACTCGCCTCGAGGTCGCGCTCACGCGCGGCGTCTGCTCCCGTGTAACCGACCATGGCCTGTTGCGCCGTTGCCGACATGCTCGCACCAACGATGAGCGCGAGAGCGATACGAATTCTCAAGTGAAAGTCCGGATGAAGATGAAATGACTGAGTCGAGCTGTCGCGACAGCGACGGAATCCATCATTCGTGTTGATCGAGCGCTGCGCGAATCGCCGTACGAAGCCTCACCTCCCGGCCGGGAGCGTCGCCAACCGTGGCCGCGATGGCACCGAACTGCCGCAGCATCTCGCCCTGAAGAAACGTCGCCGTGTCCTTGAGGCCAAGGCCCTCGAGTGCGCGCTCTGCGAGGTCTCGCAGCATCGTGCGAGTATCGTCGTCCAGATCATCGAGTGACGGCGGCGTTTTCGGCGGCGGTGCGATCCCGCGACCACGATTTCGTCGCGGCGATTCCCAGAGCGCCGAAAGCGGGGCAGGCGTCACGATGAAGGAGCCGGGCGTGTGCTCTTCATGACCCGTGATCACCCCGCGGCGCTTGAGTACGTGCAACAGGCGAACGACCGCCTCGCGAACCACCGACACTCCGCCCTCGCTCTGATTTCCGCGCCCGGTGACGATCAGGACTTCCGCGGCGCGCTCGACCTGCTGCTGCCGCAACCACGCCTCCGCGCGAGCGGTGGCGTCTGCCGGCGTGGGGAGCGATTCGCGCAGGTTGAGCGTCCGCTGCGGTCCGAAACGCACTTCATCGAACGCCTGACGAAGGCCCTTGAGCCCGACGCGACGACCCGGACGATTCATGGCGTGGAATCTATCGCCAGACGTGTTCGGGCCGCGACGTCGAAGCGAGACTGCCCACTAGGCTGCCGCGCGCGCTTCCGCCTGGAGGTTCTTCGCGAAGCAGATCTCGTTGCAGGCAAAGCGCCGCGCGCACGACAAGCAATCGCGGCGGATCTTTTCCGGGTAACGCGCCCGGTCGACTCGCTGGTATCCGATCGCCGAGAAGAAGGCGGGCTGCAGCGTGAGCGCGAACACGTCGAAGATTCCGCGCTTCACCGCGAGCGCTTCGACGGCATCCACGATCGCTCTGCCCACGCCGCACCCGTGTACCTCTCGCGACACCGCGATCGCCGCGACCTCGGCCACGGATGGCGAGTATTCTTTCAAGGCGCCGCAGGCGACGATTTCGCCGCGGCGCGTTACACCCACGACATAGTCGTCGATCGCCAGCTCCACCATCTCCGGCGTCCGGCGAAGCATCAGCGCTTCATCGGCAAAGACGGCAATCAGGCGCGACACCGCCTCCGCGTCCTCCAGACGCGCACGGCGGATGACGATGTCGGCAGTCATCAGAGAATCTCTTCGAGCGTTTGGAGACCGATCGCCAACTCGTCTCGCGTTGCAACGAGGGGCGGCAGTAGGCGCACCGTGTAGTCCCCAGCCGAACACGTCAGAAGCCCGGCAGAAAACGACTCGGCGACCACGTGCGCCGCGGTTCCCATGACATCGATGCCCCACATGTAGCCGAGACCACGCACCGCGCGGATGCGACCAGTGCGGTGCGCGATGTCGGTCAACTGCTTTCCAAACCACTCTCCGTTCTGAGCGACCGAACGGAGAAGCGATGGATCCGAGAGACGTCCCACGACGTAGTTCGCGATGGACGCGATGAACGGCCCGCCGCCAAACGTGGTACCGTGATCTCCCGGTTTGATCGTCGACGCGATCTCCTCCGTGACCAGAACGGCGCCCATGGGCAGACCGCCGGCGATCGGTTTCGCCAGCGTGATGATATCGGGCCCGACGCCGAAATGTTCGTATGCAAAGAGCTTCCCGGTTCGTCCGAGCCCGCATTGAATCTCGTCGAAAATGAGCGCGACCTCTCGCTCTTTGGTGAGCGCACGAAGCTCGCGCACGAAGCCCGCATCGAGAACCCGTACGCCGCCTTCTCCCTGCACTGGTTCCAGTATGACGGCGGCGGCGGTCTCGGGGCTCAACGCAATCGCGAGGTCTTCGATGTCACGCTCGACGATCGAGATGCCGGGGACGAGCGGCCGGAATGGAAGCCGGTACGACGGACGGTCCGTTGCGGCGAGGGTGCCGAACAGGCGGCCGTGAAACGATCCGCGCAGCGCGAAGATCTCATGCTTCATCTCGCCCCGCGTGCGGGCCCAGCGCCGGGCGAATTTGAACGCGCCTTCGTTGGCCTCCGCGCCTGAATTGCAGAAGAACGCTTTGGACGCGAACGACAGATCGATCAGCGTCGCCGCCAATTGCTCGCCGGCCGGCGACGCGTAGAGATTGGACACGTGAATGAGCCCGTCCGCGGCCTGATGAAGGGCGGCTCGAAGTCCTTCGTCGCCGTATCCCAACGCGTTGACCGCGATTCCGCTGACGAAATCCAAGTAACGCTTGCCGTCGGCGTCGATGAGGTACACTCCGTCGCCATCGACGAACTCGACCGGCGCGCGCTTGTAGTTGCCAAGGAGCGCGTCGGTCGCGGGCGTTGCTGAAATCGTCATGTCAGTTCTCCAATGTTGCGAAGTATTGTGCCGCGATCGCGGTCGGCGATGGCGGCGAGATCGGAAATGCGAACGTAGGGAACACCGCCCTCGATGGCTCGCAGGCCGGCTTGCAGCTTTGCGCGCATGCCGCCCGCGGCCGTTCCGTCGGCGAGCAGGCGGCGCGCATCGTCGAGTGTCAGCTGCGGGATGACCTTGCCGTCACACAGCACGCCGGGGACGTCCGCCACCAACAACAACTCGGCGGCGTGCATTGCGATCGCGATCGCGGCAGCGGCGTCATCGCCGTTGACGTTGAGGGCGCCACCGTTCGGATCGCTGCCGTCGCGGCTCACCGGCGATACGACCGGCAGATAGCCGCCCGACAGCAAATGCCGCAGAAATGCGACGTTCACCGTGCTCGGAATGCCGACATAGCCCAACCGCTCCATATCCACGGGTGACGCGCCAATCAGCGCCGCATCTTCGCCCGAAAAGCCGACGGCGTCGATGCCATTTCCGACGAGCAGCGCAACGAGCCGCTTGTTCGCGCTTCCCGACAGCGCCATCCGCACGAGATCGATATCGCGCGCGCTGGTCACGCGGCGCCCGTCGATGAACGTGCTCGACTCACCGAGGGCGGCTTGAAGGGTCGTCACCTCATCGCCGCCGCCGTGAACGAGCACCAGCCCGCCGTCTCCCTGGCTCCAGCCCGATGCAATGGCGGCGGCGAGACCCGGGTCGCTTTGCGGACGCCCGCCGATTTTGATGACGCGCGTCATGTGGGCAGGCCGGCGGTCTCATCGAGACCGAGCATCAGATTGGCGTTTTGGAGCGCCTGACCCGCGGCCCCCTTCATCAGGTTGTCGATCGCCGACGTGATGAGCAGCATCGGTGTCCGCAGACCCGGGAGCGGCACGGCCGACATCCGCACGGCGTTCCGACGAAGAACATCGCGCAACGACACCGGCGACTCGGAGATCTCGATGAACGGATCCCCGGCATACGCGTCGCGCCAAGGTCCGAGGATATCGACCAGCGGGTGCGTCAGCGGCACCGTGATGGTCGACAGAATTCCACGCGCAACGGGCAAGAGATGCGGTGTGAAGACCAGATCGGCCGCGGCGCCCCAGGAGTCGAGCGTTGCGCGCATCTCCTTGAGGTGACGATGGTTGTTGCCAACACCGTAGGCGCGAAAATCCTCGGCGACTTCAGCAAAAAGAAGTTCGCGCTTGGGCGAGTTGCCGGCACCCGTGACCCCACTCGCGGAATTGGCGATGATGGCCGCGCCGTCCGCGATGAGCCCGCGCTGAACGAGCGGCGCCAGCGCCAAAAGGATCGACGTCGGATAGCATCCCGGGTTCGCGACGACGCTTGCGCTCGAGATGACTTGACGATTGAGCTCCGTCAGGCCATAGGCTATTCCTTCGCACCCGTTGCCCGGGCGCAGATCAGACGATAGATCAACCGCACGTGCGCCGGCCTGTTGCGCACGAGCAACCCAGTCTTTGGACGCCCCGTGCGGCAACGAACTGAAAACGAGCTCGACGTCACCCAACGCCGCGTCTTCGGTCGCGACGAATCGAACGTCGCGGCCGGCGATGCGACCGGTCGTACCGCGTTGTTCGTTCGCCGTTGCGAAGACGAGCGTCAGCTGCGGATGCCCGAGGATGAGCGCACAGAGCTCGCGGCCGGCATAACCGCTGGCCCCGAGCACTCCCACTGGAATCTTATTCACACGGAATGCATAATAATGCACGCTGGTGAAGTCAATCCCGAAGCGTCGTTGGCGGGCGGGCTGGTCCAACTCTTTCCAGGGCTCGGATGAGCAAGAAGCGCGACCGGCAGAATGCGGTTCTGCAGTTGATTGGAAGTCGTCAGATCTCCAGTCAGGAGGAGCTGAAACAGCTATTGCTGGCCAAGGGCTGGACCGTGACCCAGGCGACCCTTTCGCGGGATTTGCGCGACCTGGGCGTGGTGCGCGCCCCGTCGGGTGATGGTGTTAGATACCTCCTTCCGGAAATGGTCGTCGACGACTCTAAGCCTTCTCTCGACAGCCTATTACCCCAGCTCTTCTCGAGGATTGACGGCGTCGGCGAGCTGATCGTGCTCCACACCCTTCCGAGCGGGGCCCAGCCAATTGCCGAGGCGGTCGATTCTCAAGGCTGGCCCGAGATCATCGGAACCCTGGCGGGCGAGAACACCATCCTGATCGTATGTCGGTCGGCCGAGGCCAGACGGGTGCTCACGGATCGTCTCGTCGGCCTTGCGAACGCAGCGCGATAGGGTGCCCGGAAGCCGAGCCGCGATCTTGTGGCCATCTATTGACTCGCGCGCGGAAAGTGATTAAATATGCGCTCTGAATGCATAAACTTGCGAACCGAGGAGCGCGCATGCCCCGCACGATTGTCCTTGCCTACTCAGGCGGACTCGATACATCGATCATTGTTCCCTGGCTGAAAGAGAACTACGACGGCGCCCGCGTCATTTGCGTGGCGGCGGATATCGGCCAGGGGAGCGACGAGCTCGCGGGCGTTCGCGCCAAGGCCCTCGCGTCTGGCGCGGATGAATGCTACGTCGAGGACCTCCGCGAGGAATTCGTCGAGTCGTTCATCTATCCCACGTTACGCGCCGGGGCGATTTACAATCGCAAATACCTCCTCGGCACCTCGATGGCGCGGCCGCTCATCGCCAAACGTCAGGTGGAGATCGCACGGCAGGTCGGCGCCGACGCGTTGGCGCACGGCTGTACGGGGAAGGGAAACGACCAAGTCCGTTTCGAGCTCACGTTCGCCGCGTTTGCGCCGGATCTTCCCGTGATCGCGCCCTGGCGCGAGTGGAATATTCGGAGCCGCGAGGACGCGATCGCGTATGCGGAAGCGAGGGGGATTCCGATCGCCGCAACGCGGCAAAAGATCTATTCGCGCGACGCCAACCTCTGGCATCTCTCGCACGAGGGCGGCGTGCTCGAAAATCCGAACGCTGCTCCGCCCGATGATCTCCTGATGCTCACCCGCCCGGTGACCAAGGCGCCCGACACACCGGAGACCGTGGTCATCGGCTTCGACCGCGGCACGCCGGTCTCGGTGAATGGCAGCGAGTTGGCTCCGGTCGAGCTCATTTCGGCGCTCAACGAGATTGGCGGCCGGCATGGCGTCGGCGTTGTCGATCTCGTCGAGGACCGACTCGTCGGGATGAAGTCGCGTGGCGTCTACGAGACGCCGGGCGGATCGCTGCTCTATGCGGCGCATTCAGAGCTCGAGCAACTCGTTCTCGATCGACGCACGCTCGCGGCCAAGGATGTCATTGCCCCGCGTTACGCGGACCTGGTGTACGAAGGCCGGTGGTGGACCACGGAGCGCGAGGCATACGACGCGTTCGTCAACGTGACCCAGGAGCGTCTGACCGGCACGGTGTCGTTGCGACTGTATAAGGGCTCGACGGCCGTCGTCGGACGCGAGAGCGAGCACGCGCTGTACGACGAGCGCTTCGTCACGTTCGGCGAGGACGACGTTTATCAGCAGAGCGATGCCGCGGGTTTCATCCGGCTGTTTGCATTGCCGGCTCGTGTCCGTGCACTCAAAGATCAGGAGCTTGGCCTCACGCAGGCTCCCGCCGAGATCGAGGAAACGCCGACCGAACCGGCGCTGCAGATCGCATGACGACCGCGACGGTCGCTGCGGCGTCGGCGAAATCGCACAAGTTGTGGGGCGGCCGATTTGCTGATGGTCCCGCGCCGGAATTTGACGCGCTCAATCGTTCGATCGGCGTCGACTTTCGACTGTGGCCGTTCGACATTCGACTGTCAAAGGCGTGGGCAATGGCGCTCTACAAGGCCGGCGTCCTCACGCTCGACGAATGTAATGAGATCGAGGGTGGACTCGACGCGGTTGCCGCGCGGCTCGACGCCGGTGAGCAGCCCGCCGCAAGCGACGAGGATGTGCACACGCTCATCGATCGCCTCTTGCACGACGAAATCGGCGACGTCGCGTCCAAGCTGCATACGGGCCGGAGTCGGAACGATCAGGTGGCGACCGCGACGCGATTGTGGTCGATGGAAGCCGCCAGTCGTCTCGACACCGCCGTGCGCGGACTGCAGCAGGTGATGATCGACCAGGCACACGGGCTCGAGACGGCGCTTATGCCGTCGTACACGCACCTGCAGCGGGCAATTCCGGTATCGGGGGCGCACTGGCTCTTGTCGCATTTCTGGCCGCTCGAGCGCGATCGCACGCGACTGCGCGCCGCGCAGCGCGCCGCAGGCGTGCTTCCACTGGGCTCGGGCGCTGTCGCGGGCTGCGCGTACCCGATCTCGCGTGTCTTGCTGCAAGGAAGTCTTGGCTTCGCCGCGCTGACGCAGAACTCGATCGATGCGGTGAGCGACCGCGATTTTGCCGCCGAGCTTCTGTTCTCCTCGGCGATGATCGGAACCCACCTGTCACGTCTCGCGGAAGATCTGATCCTGTACGGCTCGAGCGAGTTCGGCTTCGTTCAATTCGGCGATTCGTATTCGTCCGGCTCGAGCATGATGCCGCAAAAGCGCAACCCCGATGCGTTGGAGCTCGCCCGCGGGTCGGGGGCTCGGATGCTCGGGAACCTGACGACGCTGTTGGCGACGCTCAAAGGATTGCCGAGCAGTTACAACAAGGACTTGCAGGACGACAAGCGCGTGCTGTTCGATGCGGTTGACACACTGCTGCTGGTCCTTCCGGCGGTCGCGGGCGCCCTCGCCGAATGCGAGTTCAACACGCAGCGGATGCGCGGCGCACTCTCGAGCACGATGATGGCGACCGACCTCGCCGACTATCTCGTGCGCAAAGGCGCGACGTTCCGCGAAGCCCACGGCGCCGTCGGTCGCTTGATTCGGCAATGTGAGACCGAAGGCGCGGACTTGCACACGCTGCCGCTCGCGGTATTCGCCGCGGCCCATCCGCGCTTCGAGCAGGACGTCTTCGACGCGCTGTCGGCGATTCAATCGGTGGAGCAGCGCGAGGTCGACGGCGGCACGGGCCCGAGTGCCGTGCGCGCGCAGCTCGAGGCCGCGCAAAAAGCGCTGACCTGATCGGCTCCATCAGGAGCGAGTCTAGAACACCAGGCCGAAACTGATCGGAACGAAGCGAACCACTGTGTTCGACACGGTGTGATAGCGCGCTTCGACATACGCGGAAAAACCGGTGAGCGGAAAGTGGAATCCGCCGCCCACGTTCCAGCCGATGTTCGTCTGGCTGTCGTTGGAGAAAAACGGCTCGCGCGTGCTGTAGTAGCCAATGCCGCCGATGACATACAGACTGCTTGCACTACTTCGGTTCTGTGTCGTGAGATCGTACGTTGCGTTCGCGGTCACTCCGCCGGCGTGCGATTTGTCATTGGTGTTGTGTTCATTGAACTCGTTGTAAATCCCTTCGGCGCGAAACCCGAGGGGCGATCCCTGCTGCTTCATTCCCAATCCGACAATGAGGTTGTAGCCGGCGTCGTTTCGGTCGCCGAATGTTCCCGTCGGCAGAGTTACGCCTGCGGCCAAATTGAAATGGGTAGTATTCGACTGCGCCCGCGCTGCGGCGGGCACGAAGGCGACTGCGGCGGCAATAACGCAGGCGCGAGCGATTCGGGGCACGAGTTGTTCTCCGAGGAGTTGGGCGGCGAAAGGCGCATCCAGATCTGTGCCAAGCTAGACGTGCGACTGGCCTGCTCGGGCACATGCTTGGGCCAGACGAGGCTTGACTGACATACCAACATAATTATCCTATTGTCGGAGCATATTTCCATCACGCCACGAATTACCTAATTATCCTGTCTTTATAGGATAATATGTCTAGACTCTATCACGTTGAAATAGCTAGACATGCAGCTGGAGCCGATCCAAAATGGATCGACAATCTCCTCTCCCACTTCGATGTGCCCGGAGTCGAGAGCCTGAGGCAAGGCGTTGCGCGCCGAATCACCATCCAAGGCATCCATCACGTAGCGCTCATTTGCCGACTCAATCGCGAGCTCCGTATTCCCATGTCGCTCGCGGTATCCCTTGCTGGCCGCCTTCTCGCCGACCACTCCTCCACCGCAACCGTCGGCGCAGGGATCGAACTTTGCCTCGACCGTCCAGCGTTCGAGCACGAGGTCGATCGGCGGGTCAGCGACGCGGTCGAAGCCAGCACTCCTGCCAGGCGCGGGCGTCCTCCAGGTCGGGCTCCGAGTGGCCACTGACGCAGCGGGGCGCCTTCTCTACAGAGAAGG
>DASVYG010000079.1:0-13002 GCA_036392315.1 Gemmatimonadaceae bacterium | reverse complement strand
CGGATGTCGATTTCGCTCGCTCTGGTGTTGCGGCGTTATTGAGGATGGTACAGTTCTGCGGTTGCTGTGCTGCCGTTGAAGCATCCGATTCCACAGTACAGCCACCCGCCGGTGATCAACACATCACCATTCTTGAGGACTGTGGCCCGAGGCTCCGTGCGAGCCACATTGGCATTTCCAGCACTTTCGAATCTCTGCGTTGCGGGATTGTAGAGTTCGGCCAAGGCCACGCTGCCGCTGAATTGACACAAAGTGCTGCTGCAAGCCCAACCATCACCACCGACGACGAGCACACGTCCATCCGGAAGCAATACCGCGGCGTGCGCATCGCGAGCTGCGGACATACTGCCCGTCACGGCAAACGATCCGGTCGTTGGATCGTACAGCGCCGCCGCATTCGTGCGGCCGAAGTCCATGCCGCCCGCAATCAATACTTTTCCACTGGTGAGTAGCGTCGCGGAATAAAGGTCCGTGCCGAAGACGCCGGTCGAGGATAACGAACCCGTAGACGAGAAAGCGTTGTGTGCCGGATCGTAGAGTTGCGGTGGATTCGTTCCAACCAGCAGCGCCCTGCCATCGGGGAGTGCGACGGCGGTAGGCGAGTTGTCGGCCGGCGGACCAGCGTACGGTCCTGTCGGTTGAAAAGTCCCACTAGCCGGATCGTACAGCTGAGCGCCGGTGCTGCCGGCGACCAACACTTTTCCGTTGCCGAGCAGAGCGGCAGTCCACACAGCAGGCTGCGCCAACATTGCTCCGGTTACCTGGAACGTTCCGCTCGACGGATCGTAGAGTTCTGCTCCGAGCGACACATCCGGACCGACAATTAGCACTTTGCCATTGGGCAGCAATACCGCCGAATGGTTGGCGCGCGGCATGTTCATGCTGCCAGTGGCGGTGAATAGGCCGGTCGCCGCATCGTAGATCTCCGCGGATCGCCCGGCGGGATTGCCCGGCGGACCGTCGCCGCCCGCTATCAGAACTCTGCCGTCGGGCAAGAACGTTGCGGAATGCCCTGATCTCGGCATCGTCATACTGCCGGTGAGCGAGAAGGTACCGCTCGGAGGTAGCGGCGCCGGGCTGATGGTTATCAAAGCGGTTGCGGACTTGGTCGGATCCAGAGTCGAAGTCGCGACGATCGTGACAGTAGCGGGATTCGGCACCGAGACAGGCGCGGTGAAGAGGCCCGAGCCATCTACCGTACCGCACGGAGAGATGGAACAGCCCGCGCCTGTGATCAACCAGGTCACGCTGGTGGACGCACTGGGTGGTTGCACTGTCGCCGAGAGCTGGAGTTTCGCGCCTGCGGTCACCGTCGCCGTCGAAGGTAAGATCGACAGTTGTGTGGGGGGCGTGGCCGGTTGGCCTGGCGACACGGTTTGGGTGATGTGGCTCTCGTTTCCGCCACACGCTGCCGACGTCGCAATGAATGCCGATATCGCTAATCTGCCAAGCCCGCAACTCATACCTTCTCCTTCGCTCCTGCTGCCGCCGGTGATGAGTACCGATCCCTCGTTGAGCACTGTCGCGGAGCGCCCGGAGCTCGCGGTTGTGAGCGTGTCAGTGACACGGAAAGCGCCGCTCGTCGGATCTAGATCTCTCCGAAGTCCAACGGCTCCGTTGCCGATAGACCGCGAGCACCTCCTAGGCCATCAAGAGGGTCTCGTTGTGATTGGCAACCAAGGATGGGGCGATGCGCTGCTCGAGCTCGTCCGCCGATATCTGAAGCGCCTCAATGTTCTTGCCCGTCGCGGCCCTGATCTTTTCCCGCTGTTCGGCGGTGAGATCGATGCGAACGACGGCCTTCGCGTTCTGAGCGGACATGACGGCCTCCATTGCGTAAGCGGCGGATTCGATGACGGAAGGTTGATTATCGATCGTGAAACCTGCGTGAATCGTCGCCGCTCGATCGTGAATCCGTGCTCGCGCCGTTAGACTCAGTGCGCCATGCGCCGCTGAAGCGTTGCGCGAACGGTCTCATCTTGGATCGAGATCGAGCCCTCCGCAGTGGGATTGCTCTTATCAACCTCACAAGGCCCAGCGACACTGGAACGCTGGAATCGTGGTCTGGGCAAGCGGGTTGCCCTTTAAACATTCATCCAGTGTGGTGGCTGCGATCGCAGTTGTCCGGTCTCGATCGCCGCCAATAGGTGTCGCCCCTATGGGTGTCGTGCCGACGAGCAGGAGCGACAAACCTAAAACCGCCAGAAACAGTGCCATGAACAGTGCCAGCGCGGGCTGACGCGCACGGACGACGGTGGACGACGGGATACGGCCGAGACGCGCGAGTCCTTGTGAATCAACGATCGCTGCAACTGCCGTCGCGCTGACTGCGTCCGACGGACGCGCGGTGCTGGCCTGATAGGCGTGAGGTTCCAGGTTCAACTCCTCCCGGGCCCACTCGAGAAGTGATTCGCCCGCTTGAGGCTCCGGCCTCCGGCGGGCTTCTCTTTTTGTCATGTCCGAAAAGGCGTGTTCGTTGACTCAGTCCGTTCATGCATCGGCCAACGGATGCTCACCGCTGCGCCCGCGCGCGGCCTCTCCATTGAGACTTGCTAATCTGGCTGTCGGAATGCCGCCGGCCGCCGTACATTGACGTCAGAGCGTTTGTAGTTGGCCCATACTCGCTCCGCTCGCGATGACGACAGGACGAACGGCCATCTGCCTCACGCTCAGCGCGCGCGCGGTGTTCGCGCAAGCCGCGATCAGCCCCGCGACGCTGCGAACGCATCTTTACGCGTTCGCCGCCGACTCGATGATGGGGCGCGAGGCCGGCACTGCGGGAAATGTCAAAGCGACGGATTATCTCGCCCGTGAGCTCCGGCGTATCGGACTTCAACCCGCCGGCGACGACGGCGCGTACTTTCAAACGCTTCCATTCAAGGAGCGCGCGCCGGCGACCACATCGACGCTCGTCATCAACGGAGAGCGTCTCGCGTGGCGAACCGGCTGGGTCGGCTTCGCGCAAACGTCCGCGCATCGCGAGCACCTGCCGGTCATTTACGTCGGGAGGGAAGGCGACAGTGTCTCGGCGGACCTGCGGGCACGAGCGACAGGACGGCTCGTGCTTCAGCGAGAGTCGCGGGACCCCAACGCGTATGACGAGTGGCCGGATGCGGCTGCGACGGCGCTCGTCGTCGACGACTCGGTGCTCGACCCTCCCAGTCTCGCGGAGCAATTCGTCGACGACCCCATGGCGTCCCGAGCGCGCTTCGCGGCGTCGCCCGAGCTGATACTGACGATCGCCGCGGTCGAGCGTGCGTTCGGTAAATCCGTCGACCGCCTCGTACCGGGCGATTCGGGCGATGCGACGCTCGATCTCGTCATCGACGTCCGTTCGAGCGCCTTTCCGGCACGCAACGTGGTCGCCATTCTCCGCGGCCGCGACCCAACCGTCGCGAACGAATACGTCGCCCTGGGCGCGCACAGCGATCACATCGGTGTAGCGAAGCAGCCGGTCGACCACGACTCTCTTCGCATCTTCAATCGCATCGTGCGACCGCGCGGCATCGAGGATGCGCGCATCAGGGCTACGCCCGCGCAAATCCAAACCGTGACTCGTGAGCTTGCCGCGTATCGCGCGGCGCATCCGGGCACGGATCGCCCCGATTCCATCTTCAACGGCGCCGATGACGACGGCTCAGGTTCCGTAGCCCTCCTCGCGATTGCACAGCATCTGGCGAGTCTTCGGGGGAACGCGGCGCCGCGCCGTTCGGTGCTCTTCGTATGGCATACCGCGGAGGAGAAGGGACTGCTCGGCTCCGAGTATTTTGTGAATCATCCGGCGGTGCCTCGCGATGCGATCGTCGCGGAGCTCACGATGGATAACGTCGGTCGCGGCGGCAGCGGCGATCAACCGGCCATCACCGCCACGGGGGGGCGAATTCAGGGCAATCCTAACTTCCTCATGGTCGTCGGCTCGCGTCGCCTATCGTCGGAGCTCGATTCGATCATCGTCCGAACCAACATCGGCGGGCGCCACGGCATGCAGCTCGACTACTCGATGGATGTGGCGGGCCATCCTGCGCGCTTATTTTGTCGCAGCGACCACGCGCAATACAACCGCGTCGGCATTCCAGTCGCCTTCTTCACTACGGGCGCCAACGCCGATCTCCATCAAGTAACGGACGAGCCGCAATACATCGACTACGACCACATGGCGCGCGTCGCCAATTACGTCGACGACGTTGCAGAGCGACTCGCGAACATGGACCACCGGCTCGTTGTGGACCGGCCGGTGCCGAATCCGAGATCGGCGTGCCGGCAATAGCCGCAAGCGAGCTACGTCGCCCCGAAATCTCACCATTCACGATGCCATTCCATCTGAGGGTCTGGCTAACGCCGACATCTCGGAATGCTGTCCGTTATGCCGTCCGTTGTTTCCGGCAATCTTCGGCAAGGCCGCACGTACATCCCGGCAGATCGCGCTATCCGTCAATGAATTGCGTGTTGGATGTCATACTTTGGCGTCCGTCGTAACCGGCTGATAAGCGTGAGGTCGGAGGTTCAACTCCTCCCGGGCCCATTTCTTTCGAATCTGGTTGCCTCGCTTTGCGTTACATCGCATCGCGAGGTTTTCCTTTTGGGCCCGATCTTAGGGCCGTCCTGTCCGTTGTGCCGTCCGTTCAACCGCGGATCCAATAATTTCCGTCTTGACAATATCTGTTGAAACATATATTGTCGCGCATGCCCCCCACGATCCGTCAGGAGCTCAAGCAGCGACGCGCGTTTACTTCCGCCGAACAAGAGGCGATGCTCGGCATTCGGATGGTGGCGGCGCGGATCCTGGCGCCATGGGAGCGATTCCTCAAGACCGAAGCCGATCTCACCACCAGTCAGTACAACGTGCTTCGCATCCTCCGCGGGGCGCACCCGAAGTCGCTCACGGTTGGAGAGATCGGAGAACGGACGATTGCTCGAGACCCGGACATCACCCGGCTAGTCGACCGGCTCGATGCCAGGGGCCTCGTGAAACGGACTCGGAGTGAGGAGGATCGGCGAGTCGTCGAAGTCGAGATCGCGCGAAAAGGGCTCGATCTCTTGGAGAAGCTGGACCCGCACGCTGCGCGGATGCCGCGGGCGCTCATTGGCCATGTAGCACAGCGGAAGCTCCGCCAGTTGTCCAAGCTCCTCGCCGAGGTGATCGACGGGATGGGTGAATTTCCCTGACGAGTTGTAAGACGCGCTGCCGCGCGCGTTGTCGTGATATATCTGTTTCAACGATAAACGCTCGAACGGATTATTATCGCTGTCCACTCGTTACACGGAGGTCACAAATGGCAACGGTCGTAGAGGCACGAGGGCAGGCCGGCTACTCACTGGCACGTGATGAAGGCGAGGCGTTCTGGCTCCTCGGGATGCTCCAGACGGTCAAGGTCGGCCGAGCGGATGCTGAGGGACGATTCGGCATGCTCGAGATTGTCGTGCCCGAGGGGCTCGGCTCCCCGTGGCACGTGCACCCTGAGGAGGACGAATGGTTCTACGTCCTCGACGGCAAGCTCACGTTCTGGGTCGGCGACTCGAAGTTCGAGTTGGGCTCCGGCGACTTCGCGTTTGGGCCGAAGGGCGTGCCGCACACCTTCTATGGTTCAGCGCCCGCAACGCGCGCTCTCGTCGGATTCTCGCCTATGCAGTTCGAGGGCTTCATGCGCACCGTGGGTCAACCAGCGCCGGAGCGTGTGCTACCGCCTCACCATGACGGTCCACCTCCGAACGTCGCGAAGCTCGCGCCGATCGCGGAGCGCAACGGATTCATCATCCTCGGCCCACCGGGGCCGCCGCCGGGTCAGCCGCGCGGAGAAGCGTAAAGAGTGAGCGAGCGACCCTGTATTCCCAGTGATCGGGCGGCGCCGTCCGATCACTGCCTCGCCGGGCGAATCCAGCGGCTGGATCGAGTGAGTTCGTCGATTCGATCCGCGAGCTACCTGATGCCCGGAAGGAGCCGCGCCATCGGATTGCCCGCGGGCGGGAGCCGCTGCCTCTCGCGTATTCTCGGCTGAGATCTTCGCCGACTTCATCGAGATGGCGCAGCACCTTCTCAGCGAGAGGTACAAGGATCCGGCCGCGGGTGGTCGCTGGCAGCGTGCTGGAGGAACATCTCCGCCAACTTGCGGCGAAACATGGCGTTGACACCGAATTCACCGACGCCAAGGGCAGTCGTGTGCCAAAGCGGGCCAGCACGCTGAACGTAGATCTAAGCAAGGCCGGCGTTTACAGACTGATTAATAGCAGAATGTTACGGCATGGCTCGCCCAGCGAAACAAGGCCGCTCACCGCCAATACAGCGAATACGCCGCAGAGAATGTTGACTTGATGATTCAAGGAATTATGAACCTCATGGCCGCTTTCCCGCCGTGAGCCGCGCACTTACCGCTTAAGCACTCTTAAGGAGCTGCAACCGGGCACCGAGCTTCGCCTTGTGCTGCGCGACGCGATACTCGATGACCTCGCTGCGATGCCGCACCTCGCCGAGCTGGCCGTACACCCGCTTGACGAGCGCGTCGCCGCTGTGACCGAGTTCCTTCCCGCCCGTGTACACGGACACGGGCGCGCCTTGGTCGAGCGCCTGCAATCGCGCCGCGCAGTGCGTGTGGCGGAACATCTTCGACCGAATCTCACCAGCCTTCCAGCCCGCGCGCTCCGCGACGGCGTCGAGCGCCTTCCGGAAGTCCGTCACCACGCCTTGCTCCTTGAGCCGCACGGACGGAAGAGCAGACCACCGACGCGCGGCGACTCGCCGCTCGTGATGATCTTGATGTGGGCGCGCAGGATCGGTTCCAACTGCGGCCAGAGTCGCACGACGGGGTGCGACGTGGCCGTCTTGAGCCCACGCCATTCGGCCGGAACGTGATCGTCTGCGCTCGAAGTTCACGTCGTTGATTTCGAGACCGAGCACCTCGGTTTCGCGTCCGCCCGTGAGCAGGTAGGTCGCGATCAACGGGTAGATGAACGGCATGGCCGCGTCCGGCCGTTTCGGCTTGTAGGTCCGTGCCGATTCGAGCAACAGTGCGGCGTCGGGGACCTCCAGCCAGTTCGCCTCTTTCCGCTCGCCCTTCGGCTTATCCATCAACGCGCCGACCGGATTGTAGCCGGGTCGCACGACGCTCTCGCTCGCCGCGCGCCTATAGACATTGCTCAACACGTTCAGGTGATGCCGGATCGCGCCGCCGATCGTTGCGAGATCTTCGTCTCCGAAGAACTTGACCGCGCTCGTCAGCATGCGCTCGGTGTCGGCGAGCCACGACTCGTCACAGCTTGCGGCCGATCACGTCGAATACCCTGCTACCGCTTCTCGAAGTTCGCGTTGCCGCCCGCCAGGGGCAGCACGACATTCACGAGATTCAGCAGAAAGCGCCCCGGCTCCTCAAACATGATGAAGTGCGAGCTCCGCTCGAAGGTCACGAACTGCTTCTTCGGCGCGGTGATCTGATCGAAGAAGGCGCGCGCGCCGGCGTACGTCGTCATCAAATCGTTGCGGCCGCCGAAGATCACGACCGGAACCTCGAAATGGTCGACGATCTGCGGCCGCTCGCCGTTCCGTCCATCGACGAGGTGCCGGCCCATCCACCCCATGGCCGGCCCCACGTTCGCCGCCTCCTCCAGCGTGTAGTCCGGGCCCCACGCCGGCAGCGCGTAGTACAGATTGAGATCCTTCTTGCCGTACCAGTTGCCGTTGAACAGCGCTCCGTACCGCCGGATCATGTTCATTTCGCGGTAATTCGGCTTGCGATCGGTGGGCGGATACGGCGCGATCGAGTCGAGCTCGTGCACGATGCGCGTGTCGTTCGCCGCCTTCGCCCGCGCGAGCACCTCGTTGTAGATGATCTTCTCGTTGTTCTCGTTGCTCATCTGGCCGACGCCGAGATATACCGAGAACCAGTCGGGATGCATCTGCACGAGCCGCGGCCCGATCGACGTGCCGTACGAGAAGCCCATCACCGCGATCTTTTGCTTCCCGAGCTTCTGCCGGATGTGCTGCGCCACGACCGCCGCGTCCTGCGCGAGTTGCTCGGGCGCGAGTGTCGCCCCGAGCCGCGCCGAGTCGCCGGGATTGAAGTTCTTGCCGACGCCGCGCTGCTCCCAGTTCACGACGGTGAAGAAGTCCTCCCACGGCTTCTGATACGCCCACATCATCCCCATCAGCGCGCTGCCCGGGCCGCCGTGCAGCACGAGCAGTACGGGATTCGCGCGATTCAGTCCGCGAATCGAGATCCACTGCTTGCTACCGTTCACGTCGAGCTGCTCGACCTCCTCGATGCCCTCCGGCGTGGAGATGCGATCGAGGTCGCGCAGCCGCGCGGCGATGGTGTCGCGCGGGACCATCGCCGCCACGCGCTGCGCATGCGCGGTGCCGGCCGGTGGCAGCAGCACGGTGGAGAGGACCATGACTCCGCTCCATGCGATACTCTTGGCATAACAGTTCATCGTCACTCCGTCTTCACGGGTTAGAGGGTGTGGGCGTCGCGACCGCCGCGGCGAGCTCGCCTTCGAGCCGCTCGCCCGGCGTGAGCGTGGCAAGGTGCTGCTCCACGTACGGCCACGCCCACTCGGCTACTCGGACGACCCGGTCCCGGGTGTGCGCCTTGGTCGCGCGCGCGCACACTTCACGGCGCTGCGTGTCGACGTCGGACTCCACGCAGGTGAGCGCGGCCGACATCTCGACGCCAGCACCGTACAGCAACGCGAACAGCGGCCGGAATGGACACGGCGCGCCATCGACGATTCGCTTGACGTCCGCCAGATCGATCTCGACCGCCTTCGGCCGCTTCATCGGCGGCGCCTGCACGTCGCGGACGACGTGCTCGTGAGGATGCCCATCGCGACGAGATATGCTGCAAAACTCTGAGTCGCCGCAAGGTATTTGCGTTTCGTCGAGGCGCTGACAGGGCGGGCCGCCGCGTCGGCTTTTCGGCGAGATGGTGCTTTCGCGCTCGGCCGCCGCTTTTGCGGGAGTCGCGTGCGTGTCGCAAGCCAGTGCGCGATTGCCGGCGCGGTGAACGCCGAGACCGGGAAGGCCGTTCCCTCGGGGATAAGCGTTCTCACATGCGCGACGTAATGTACCGCTGTCTCGGGTCGCACGCGATCGGTGAGCCACGCAGCCCAGCGCGGCACGTGTTCGTTGAGGTCGGGTTCCTTCGCGTGTTATCCGGCAGCGGCCAGTCGGTCACCAAGACCCGCCAGATCCTGGTGACTCCATGCGTCGAAGAGATCGGCGAGCGACAGCGTACTCGCCTCGACGCGATCGAGGAGATCCCACGCGCGCTGTCCGTTTGGCCCGAGGTCGACGAGCATGCGCTCGATCGCCTTCGCAGTTGGTTTACGGCTGGTTCCCGTCGAGCGCTTGGCACGGCCGGTGCGCGTCGGCACGGCGACCCTGCTGCATTGCTTCGTAGTCGGTGCGATCGCCGCAGCGAGGCGCAACGATGCAACGTCAAGCGTTGCCGGCCCGTTGCTCATGACGCACAGCAGATTCATCGCCGCGTCGTGTACGCAGACCATTTGCGCCGCGAGCATCCCCTCAACTCCATCGCCCGGCCCGATGTCGAGCATGTGCGCGCGAAACCGCCGACGCCGCCACGCCGTTGTGTACCAGAGGTGTCTCCGACGCGGCGTCCGATCTCCTCTCCGTGTGGCACGCCGCAGCACGTACCACCCCGGAGCGACCCATGACCGTCGGCCGCGATATTCGATTCGCGCTGCGCACATTGCGCGGTGCGCCGCTCGTGTCCATCCTTGCCGTCGTCTGCATCGGACTCGGCATTGGCGCCGTCACCACCGTGTACAGCACGGCGAGCGCGTTCACCTTCCGGCCGCTGCCGCAGCTGCGCGACGCCGGCAAGCTGCTCCTCGTGTCAGAGGGCCCGGCAGCCGACCGCTCCGGAGACGTCGGCGTCACGCCGGGCACGTTCTCGGACGTCGCCGGCCTCCGCGAATTCAGCGCCGTGAGCGCGCTCGAGGAGTGGACGGCGAACATCGCCGGCTTCGACATCGCCGAGCGCGTCGGTGGCGGGCGGGTGAGCGCCAACTTCTTCAACATGGCCGGGCGCACCGCGGTGATGGGCCGCACCCTGACGGACGAGGACATCACGCTGCACCGCCGCGTCGTCGTCCTGTCACATGGCCTCTGGCGACGGCGCTTCGGCGGCGACGCGCGCGTGCTCGGATCGACGGTCCGCATCAATGGCGAGGGCCACCTGGTCGTCGGGATCATGCCGCCGGATTTTGTCTTTCCGGCCGGCACGGACCTGTGGGCGCCGCTGGCGCTCTCGCCGGAACAAGCGGCGGACCGCACGACCCGCTCAGTGTTCGTCCTCGCCCGCCTCGCGCCCGGTGTGTCTCGCGAGCGGGCCGCGGCGGCTCTCCAGGTCCTCGGCGCTCGCATCGCCGCGGACTACGCCACGACCCACAAAGGCTGGGTAATCCGCGCGCAGTCCGCCGAGGAGTTCTTCGGTGAGGGGCCGCGCCCGTTCATGCTCGTGCTCCTCGCGTCGGTCGCCTTCCTGCTGTTAATCGCGTGCGCGAACGTCGCCAACCTGCTCCTCGTGCGCGCGACGGCGCGTCGTCGCGAGATGGGGCTGCGCGTTGCGCTGGGCGCAACGCGCGCTCGCCTCGTGCTGCAGCTTCTCGTCGAGAGTTCGCTGCTCGCGAGCGCCGGCGGCGTGTGCGGCATCGCGTTCGCGTGGTGGGGCGTCAAGGCCAGCGCGGCCACGGTGCCCGTCGAGGTGCAGAAGTACCTCCCCGGCTTCGGCGCCATTGTCCTCGATGCTCGCGCGCTCGTCGTCGCGACGGTCGTGTCGATGCTCGCGGGAATCGCCTTCGGCCTCGTGCCCGCCCTCGCCGGCTCGAACGTCGACGTGAATACCGCGCTCAAGGACGCCGGCCGCTCCGAGTCCCCGCGCTCCCGCCTGCGCGCACTGCGCAACGCGCTCGTCGTCGGCGAGATCGCGCTCGCCTTGATGCTGGTGGCCGGCGCGGCGCTCATGGCGGCGACGTTCCGCCGCCTTTCGCTCAGCGATCCCGGCTTCCACACCGCCAACGTGCTCACGGCGAGAGTGACGCTGCCCGAGGCCGATTACCCCGACGACAGCGCGATGGTGCGCTTCTGGGACCGCCTGCGCGACGAGCTCGCGGCGCAGCCCGGCGTGTCCGGCGCGGAGCTCACGAGCGTCCTCCCGATGTCATGGCAAGAGACGCGCATCCGCGCCTATGTCGACGGTCAGAAGCCCGCGCAATTGGAGGACGCACCGTCCGCTGGCTTCCGCCGCGTCTCGCCGGGGTACCTCGGGGCGCTCGGCATCGCGCAGCTCCGCGGCCGCGTGTTCACGAATGCTGATCGCGCCAATGCGCCGCTCGTCGTCGTGCTGAGCGAGACCGCCGCGCGCCAGCTTGTCCCCGGACGCGAGCCCGTGGGCCGCCGCCTCGTCCTCCGCGACCGAGTCGCCACCGTGGTCGGCGTTGTGCGCGACGTGCGCGCCAACCCGCTCATGTCCAGCTCACCGACGTCGGTCGTCTACGCGTCTATGGAGCAATGGCCCTCGCGCACCGCGTCCGTCGTGCTGCGAGTCGTAGCCGGCGACGCAAGCGCGCAAACGGCGACGCTCCAGCGTGTCATCGGCAGCCTCGACGCGCGGCTCGCCGCCGGCGAGGTCTCGACGATGAAGCGGGTCGTCGAGGGGGTGACGTCCCCGCAGTCGGCGACCGCGCAGATGCTGCTCGCCTCGGCGTTCATCGCGCTGGTGATGGCGGCGGTCGGCACGTACGGCGTCATGGCGTACACCGTGGCACGGCGCACGCAGGAGATCGGCGTGCGCGTCGCGCTTGGCGCCACTTCAGGCATGGTCGTGCGCCTCATGATGGGCCGCGCCGCGCGGCTGGCGGGACTCGGCGTGGGCCTCGGGCTGCTCGGCGCCGTTGCTCTTGGGCGATCGATGCAGGCGATCCTGTTCGACACCAATCCCACGGATCCGGACATTCTGGTCGGCGCGGGCGCGCTGCTCGGCGCGATCGCGCTGGTGGCCGGGTGGCTGCCCGCAAGGCGGGCGACGCGGGTGAATCCGGTGACGGCGCTGAGAGGGGAATGAGGGTCACCCGTCTCCGGCATCGAAGTTCAATGTGACGTGGTGCCAGGCATTGTCCGCCTAGGAAGACGGGAACAGTGCTAACCACTGTCCGCCACGCCGCCAGAGTGACGAGTAGACGCGGACGCCGCGTTTGTCTCGGCGTCATCATCGATCTGCGCTGGGAAGCAACACGGCGAGCCATCACGGAGAGCGCGATCGCGTGCTCGTGGCCGCGTTGGATAGCTGGCGCGCCTCCCGAATCCGCGCGAGTCCAGTGGAAAGACGGGCGAGCGATCGCAGCGTGCGAAACGACCGTTGGGACAGCAGTGCGTGTCCATCGGCGCCTTGACCGTCGTTCTTGCCGATGAAGTGGTAGGCCGAAACGAGTGCATCTGTCAGCATGGTGTCCCTGCCGCGCATGCGGCGTGGATGAAGGTTGCGGGTGAAGCATCCACGACGCGTACACGTCGACGCGTCTTGGCCGCACTCACGATACCGGAACCCCGGCCGACAGGGTTGAACGGATCTGCGGTCCGCATCTGCTTACCTCCGCGCATTTGGATGCGGGCTCGGTGACGAATAGCCGCGTGATGCGGCGCTGAGGGGCAGGGCCGACGAGCAGGAGCGACAACGGAAACAGCGCAAGAAAACAGTGCCAGAAACAGTGCCAAGAACAGTGACAACGCGGGCTGACGCGCACGGACGACGGTGGACGACGAGAGACGGCCGAGACGCGCAAGTCCTTGTGAAATCAACGATCGCTGAATCTGCCGTCGCGTTGATTGCGTCCGACGGACGCGCGGTGCTGGCCTGATAAGCGTGAGGTCGGAGGTTCAACTCCTCCCAGGCCCATCCCCCGCAGCATCCGCCAATTCCCAGGGTATTAGAGAGGGTGTCTCAGCGCGTCACACTGAGGCGCGGGACAGACGAGCACCGCACCGGGAGT